>PLOR01000006.1 GCA_003142185.1 Bryobacterales bacterium | reverse complement strand
TGCACTGGCCACGCTTGAGAAAGAACTCGAGTTCGAATTGTTGTCTACGGCCTGCACCTGATAGCTGTAACTGGTGTTGCTGGCAAGGCCGGTGTCACTGTATGTCGTTCCTGTAGGCGTCCCGACCTGCGCGAAGGTTGTGCAACTGGCACCCTGGCAACGTTGCACCACGTAGTGTGCAATCCCAGGGCAGCTAGTTGACGCAGACCAGTTCAGATTGATCTGGCCGACACCTGTGGCGGTCGCCGTGAGATTCGTTGGTGCCGATGGCGCCCCGCCGGAGCATGTCGCGGTGCGGAAAGCCACCATCTGCATGATCCACTGCCCGGAATTGAGATTTGCGGTGGCGCTGTAGCTGCCGACGGCGGTGACCATCTCGTCCTCGGCGATATCGGCATCCGGCACCGTCAGCAGCCGGCTGGTGAAGCCGGTGCCCGGACCAGTGGTCGCGGTTTGAATCAGGTTAGCGCCAAAGAGCAGATCAGTCGCGCTGGTGGTGGTCGCGGAGCCGCTGCTGCTGGTAGCGCTACTACCGCTGCTGGCGGCAGTTACGTCTACCGGAGTATTGGGATCCGCGCCACTGTACTCCAGGATGCGGATGTCGGGGTACACCGCGGCAACTGAGAACGTCACGGTGACGATGTTCGCTCCCGCGGCTGCCGCTACAATGTTCTTGGCGTAGTAAATCGACTCCGTCGCGACTCCGCTTTGAACGGTGGGACCCACCGCGAGTGTGTAGGTGTTGTGGCTGGCGTCGGTGACCGAGCTGACTGTTGCAGTGCTGTCGTTCCAGCCTACTACCACGACGTTGAGGTGGCCGGCGGTCTGTGCCGCGGTGAACGTGACTGGGACACTGGTTTGGCTTGATTGTGGAGTGGCAGAGTTGCCCTGCACAAAGCTAATCATAGTGGCGAGTACATAGGTGAACCCAGTGGCCAAGCTCCCACTCTGCCCGCTGACCGTTACTGTTACCGTGACGGCACCGGCGCTTCCCGCCGGAGTTGTAGCCGTGATCTGGGTTGCACTCACTACCGCTACGTTGGTCGCCGCCGCCGCCCCAAACGTCACGGTCGCTCCCGTGGCGAAGTTCGTCCCGGTGATCGTGACTGCTATCCCGCCCGCTGTCGAGCCGCTATTCGGCGACACACTGGTCACCGTCGGCGGAGACGTGTAGGTGAACCCATTGGCCACGCTTCCGCTGTGCCCGCTGACTGTGACTGTTACCGTCACGGCGCCGGCGCTTCCCGCTGGAGTCGTGGCTGTGATCTGCGTCGCGCTGACCACTACCACGTTGGTTGCCGCCGTGGCTCCAAACGTGACCGTGGCGCCTATGGCGAAGTTGGTCCCGGTGATCGTGACTGCTGTCCCGCCCGCCGTCGGCCCGCTATTCGGCGACACACTGCTCACCGTCGGGATAACTGCATAAGTGAACCCAGTGGCCAAGCTTCCGCTCTGCCCACTGACCGTTACTGTCACCGTCACGGCGCCGGCGCTTCCCGCTGGAGTTGTGGCCGTGATGGTGGTGCTGTTGACCACCACTACGCTGGTTGCCGCCGTTCCGCCAAACGTCGCCGTCGCTCCAGCGACGAAGTTTGTCCCGGTGATCGTAACCGCTGTCCCGCCCGCCGTCGAGCCGCTGTTTGGCGATACACTGCTCACTGTCGGTGGAAGAATGTAGCTGAACCCATTGGCCAAGCTTCCGCTCTGCCCGCTGACTGTCACTGTCACCGTCACGGCACCGGCGCTTCCCGCTGGAGTCGTGGCCGTAATGGTTGTGCTGTTCACTACGACTACGTTGGTCGCCGCCGTCCCGCCAAATGTCGCCGTCGCTCCGGTAACAAAATTCGTCCCGGTGATCGTGACTGCTGTCCCGCCCGCTGTCGACCCGCTATTCGGCGATACACTGCTCACCGCTGGGATAACCGCATAAGTGAATCCAGTGGCCAAGCCCCCGCTCCGCCCGCTGACCGTTACTGTCACCGTCACGGCGCCGGCGCTCCCCGCTGGAGTCGTGGCTGTGATCTGCGTCGCGCTGACCACTACCACGTTAGTCGCCGCCGTAGCTCCAAACGTGACCGTGGCTCCCGTGGCGAAATTGGTCCCGGTGATCGTAACTGCTGTCCCGCCCCCCGTTGACCCGGTACTTGGCGATACACTGGTCACCGTCGGCGGAACGATGTAGGTGAACCCATTGGTCAAGCTTCCGCTCTGCCCGCTGACTGTGACTGTTACCGTCACCGCTCCCGCGCTCCCCGTCGGAGTTGTGGCCGTGATCTCGGTCGCGCTCACCACCACTATGTTGGCCGCCGCCGTTCCCCCAAACGTTACCGTCGCTCCCGCGGCGAAGTTTGTCCCCGTGATCGTAACTGCTGTCCCGCCCGCCGTCGAGCCGCTATTGGGCGATACGCTACTCACCGCTGGGATAACTGCATAAGTGAATCCTGTGGCCAAGCTTCCGCTGAGCCCGCCGACGGTTACTGTTACCGTCACCGCACCCGCGCTTCCCGCTGGAGTTGTGGCCGTGATCTGCGTCGCGCTCACCACCACTACGTTGGTCGCCGCCGCCACCCCAAACGTCACCGTAGCTCCTGCGGCAAAGTTGGTCCCGGTGATCGTAACTGCTGTCCCGCCCCCCGTTGACCCGGCATTTGGCGACACACCGGTCACCGTCGGCGGAAGGCTATATGTGAAACCACTGGCCAAGCTCCCGCTTTTCCCGCTGACCGTGACTGTAACCGTCACCGCACCGGCGCTTCCCGCCGGCGTCGTCGCGGTTATCTGCGTTGCGCTCACTACCACTACGTTGGTCGCCGCTGCCGTTCCAAACGTCACCGTCGCTCCGGTGGAGAAGTTCGTCCCCGTGATGGTAACTGCCGTCCCGCCAGCCGTCGAGCCTCCATTCGGCGATACACTGCTCACCATCGGCGAAGTTGTGCCTCCCGATGGCGTGCGGAAGGCAACCATCTGCATGATCCACTGCCCCGAAGCCAGCGCTGCCGTGGCGCTGTAGCTGCCCGTTGCAGTGACCGCCTCGTCCTCGGCGATATCGCCATCGGGCGACGTCAACAGGCGGCTCGTGAAGCCGGTGCCCGGACCAGTGGTTGCGGTTTGAACCAGGTTGGCGCCGAAGAGCAGATCGGTCGCATTGGTCGTGGTCGCGGCGCCGCTGCTGCTGGTGGCGCTGCTGCCGCTGCTGGCAGCCGTCACGTCCACTGGGTTGCTGGGATCGGCGCCGGTGTACTCCAGAATGCGGATGTCGGGGAACGCCGCGGCAGCCGAGAATGTCACGGTGACTGAGTTTGCACCGGCAGCGGCAGCCACAATGTTCTTGGCGTAGTAAATCGACTGCGACGCGACTCCGCTTTGGACCGTCGGGCCCACAGCGAGAGTGTAGGTGTTGTGGCTCGTGTCAGTGACCGAGCTGACCGTGGCCGTGCTGTTATTCCAACCCACCACAACGACGTTGAGATCCCCGGCTGCCTGCGCGGCCGTGAATGCGACGCTGACGCTTGTCGGGGACGATTGGGGCGAGGCATAAGCGCCCTGCACGTAGGTAATAGCTGTGGCCGACGAAAGCGTGCTCGCGGTAGCCACGTTGGAAAATGGGCTCACGCCCCCGTCGATGTCGCTGGCCTGGACCTGGTAGCTATAGCTGGTGCCAGCCGTCAAACCCGTGTCGTTGTATGTCGTGGTGGTCGCCGCGAATGACGCCACTTGCGCGAAGTTCGTGCAGCCCGCCCCTTGGCATCGTTGCACAATATAGTTCGCCAGGCCGACACTGCTCGTCGATGCCGTCCAGCTCAGGTTGATCTGAACCATGCTCGCCGCTGTCGCCGTCAAACCGCTGGGTGCCGTCGGCGGACCCGGAGTGGCGCTGGCCACGTTGGAGAATGGGCTCAGGCCCCCGGCCGTGTCGCTGGCCTGCACGCGGTAGCTGTAGCTGTTGCCCGTCGCCAGTCCCGTGTCGTTGTACGTGGTAGTGGCAGACGTGCCAACCTGCGCGAAGTTGGTGCATCCCGCGCCCTCGCAGCGCTGCACCAGGTAACTGCTGACCGTTCCGCCCGTTTCCGTCGATGCAACCCACGCGAGATTGACTTGAGTGCCCGATGCTACCGTTGCGGTGAGATTTCCCGGCAGCGAGGGAATCGGAGCCGGCGTCGTGATCGTAACAACGCTGGAATAAGGCCCCAGCGTGCTGGCTGTGTCTTCGGCTCGGACCCGATAGCTGTAGCTCGTGGATGCTGTCAGTCCCTTGTCGTTGTACGAGGTTGTGGTGGACGTTCCGATCTGCGCGAAGCTGGTGCATCCGGCGCCCTGGCAGCGCTCCACCAGGTATTGGCTGATGGTGCCGCCGGCCTCCGTGGAGGCCGTCCAGGATAACGTCGTCTGATTCGGATTGTTAGTTACCGCTCCCACCACGGATTGCCAGGTAACGCCCGTGCTGAGTGTGAATGTTGCGTCGTAAGTGCCCGCTGCCGCTTCCAGCTCTGTCTCGCCGGTGAGGTTTAACACGGTTGTCGCCGCTTGCAGCGTGAACCCTGGCCCAGCCGTGAAAGTCTCTGTGCCATTGGTCTTCACGAAGCCAACCAGCAGATCGTTTGTGCCCGTGGTGGTTATGCTTGGGCTGATGACGTTGATGCTCGAGGTTCCGTTGTCGCTGCCAACGAGGGATATCGCGTTAATCGGCGAAGAGCCGTTCGAGCCTTTCACAACTACAATCGACATCACCAGAGGCTGCGCTATCGACAGGTTCATGGTAACCGTCTGAGCGGCGCCAACCGTGGGATGTGGCGCATACCACACCTGCGAACGTAAATCGAAGCCCAATACCGTGCTGGTCGGCCCAGTTATCGAGATCCAAGTGTTGCCCAAGCTATCGCTCGGAGTAAACGTCACTCCGGCATGAGAGGACGCAAACAGCAATATCAGATCGCCACCGGTGCTGTTAAACGATGCGGTCGTGTGGGTTGTTAAGGATGTCGAATTGTAATAGCCTTGGCCACTAACATAGGTTGGCCCGGGGCCGCCTCCGGCAACCGTCAGGTTCGTAGGCGCGGTAGGAGTCCCCGATGCCACGTAGGTGAACGCGCTCGCTAGGCTCCCGCTCTGTGCGCCCAGATTCGTCACTGTAACTGTCACTGCCCCCGCACTGCCCGCCGGGGTCGTGGCCGTGATTTGCGTTCCGCTCACCACCACTACGCTCGTCGCCGCCGCTCCGCCAACCGTCACGGTAGCTCCCGTGGCGAAGTTTGTCCCCGTGATCGTGACTGCTGTTCCTCCCGCCGTCGAACCGCTGTTCGGCGAAACGCCGCTCACTGTCGGCGCAACGGCATAGGTGAACCCATTAGTCAAGCTGCCGCTGTGCCCGCTGACCGTTACTGTCACCGTTACCGCACCGGCGCTTCCCGCCGGAGCTGTGGCCGTGATCGAAGTGCTGCTGACCACCACCACGTTGGTCGCCGCCGTCCCGCCGAACGTCACCATCGCTCCAGTGGCAAAGTTTGTTCCGCTGATCGTGACTGCTGTGCCGCCGCCCGTCGGCCCGCTGTTTGGCGAAACACTGCTCACCGTTGGGATAACTGCATAAGTGAATCCACTGGTCAGACTTCCGCTCTGCCCGCCGACCGTTACGGTAACCGTAACCGCACCGGCGCTTCCCGCAGGAGTTGTGGCCGTGATCGAGGTGCTGCTGACCACCACCACGTTGGTCGCCGCCGTCCCGCCGAACGTCACCGTTGCCCCCGTGGCAAAGTTCGTCCCGGTAATCGTGACTGCTGTTCCTCCCGCCGTCGGCCCGCTGTTTGGCGACACACTGCTCACCGTTGGGATAACTGCATAGGTGAATCCACTGGCCAGGCTTCCGCTCTGCCCGCTGACGGTCACTGTCACCGTTACTGCACCGGCGCTTCCCGCTGGAGTTGTGGCTGTGATGGTCGTACTGTTAACCGCCACTACGTTGGTCGCCGCCGCCGTTCCAAACGTTACCGTCGCTCCCGCGGCGAAGTTTGTCCCCGTGATCGTAACTGCTGTCCCGCCCGCCGTCGACCCGCTGTTCGGCGACACACTACTCACCGTCGGCGGAGCTGTGCCGCCCGCTGGCGTGCGGAAAGCGACCATCTGCATGATCCAGTCCCCGGAAGCGAGCGGCGCGGTGGCGCTGTAGCTGCCTGTTGCGGTAACCATCTCGTCCTCGGCAATATCGCCGTCCGGCGACGTCAGTATGCGGCTTGTGAAGCTGGTGCCCGCACCGGTGGTCGACGTTTGAACCATGTTGGCGCCAAAGAGCAAATCGGTCGCGTTGGTCGTCGTTACGGCGCCGCTGCTGCTGGTAGCAATGCTGCCCGAAGCCGCTGCCGTCACATCCACAGGGTTATTTGGATCTGCACCGCTGTACTCGAGAATCCGAATGTCCGGATACGCAGCGGCAGTGGAGAACGTCACCGTGACGCTGTTCGCTCCAGCACCCGCCGCTGCGATGTTCTTGGCGTAATAGATGGATTGTGACTCGACGCCGGAGATAGCCGTCGGTCCCACTGCTCGGGTATATACGTTGCCGGTCGTGTCCGTGACAGTGCTGACCGTGGCTGTGCTGTCATTCCATCCTACGGCGACAACGTTAAGGTCGCCAGTGACTTGTGCGGCTGTGTACGTGACCTTCACTGTCGTCTGCGGCGATTGCGGCGCGGAGTAATTTTCTTGTATATAGCTGATGGTCGGCGCGGCCAGCAACGTAGCCGGATGCAGCCAGCACACAAAAGTTACAATGCCACACACTGCAAGGCGGGCGGCCTTGCTTTGCGCGAGGCCCGCACGGACCAACAAGCTGTTCGTCATATTTGTTTCCTCAAAGCCAAACGTCCTCCGGCATCCCGACATGCCGCGAACCGCACCTAACTCGTTACAACCAGGGAAGACTTGCTCCGTCGCTGCTTTCCCACCTGTCCGTCTGCTCGCGACCCGGCCGTCGAAACCCAATCCGTGCCCTTCATGATGCTGCGTGGCTTCATCGAACCAACCTTCAGTGGCCCACAGGCCTTTGCCATGGGGCGAATGGCAACATCCGTCACCTCAGCCTTCGCCGGCAGCATGAGTGCTTGAAGAGCCACCGTAGCCGCGTCCTCCGGTTGCAGAAGAGCTTCCAGGTCATAGACGCGTCCCTCTTCCCTGCAGACGGTTCCTGCATCGGCGTGGCTGTGAGGACCAAAATAAACCGTGAGCACAAGAACACCTAGTGGATTGACCTCTTCCCGCAGGCTGTCCGTGATTGCTTTCAAGGCGTGTTCTGTTGCGGCGCATCGGCCTACGGCTCGCTCGACAACGCAGCCAGATGTACCGCCGCATCAAAGCCCTCGAGATCCGCTCGCGTCAGGTCGCGGATGTCTTTGCGGATTTCTGGTATTTCCTCGGCTTGTTGCCCGAACTCGCAACTTGTAAACAGGTCTGATTCCAGGCCGACAACTTCATCGCCGGCAGACCGCAGAATCGGCCCCGCAACGGCGCCGATATAGCCCTTGTGGCCAGTTAACGGTAATCTCATGTCGCACCCCCTGCTAGGCACGCCAAAGCCCAGTCCGTTCCAACACGCCGAGAGATTGATGACAAAGAAGTTACCGATAATCACGACAATTCGCGGAGACCGCAGATCCAAAAGTTTGGGATCTTGGTGCCCCCCTGCCAGAGGGACCCCTGGCGCCTTGCACGAAGACGGGGATTATCTTGCCCAGCACGAGGAACATGGGAACGGGCTACAACCGTCTGGCGTTCATCGCCGCGCAACCGGAGGTGGCGTGATGGCTGCCCTGGCCGTTGTTCCTTCACCCGCGGTGAAGGTGGGTGAACAAACGATCTCCGGTCAGTCACCTCCATGCGACGGACAGGATCAATCGCCCGTTCGTTCGGCTTCGCGGCGCCGGTTTGATCACAATGTGAACATCCCGGCCCAACCGGGTCAAGCACTCTAATAGACGGTGCTCCGAAATCCCGCGGAATCGGCCGCGCCACTGTATCTGATGTCAGAGGATTGCGACGCAAGCGCCGAATCGGGAGGGCCGGCGTTGTCCATACGCTCCGCAGTGGCTTGACTGTGGATATGTCCCGGCGCCAGTCCACACGGCTGCGGGAAATACTTAGCCTGTCGATTTTCGCCGGTCCAAACACGGTGGCGGGCGTTATTTCGGTTTATCGACAGCTTGCCCGACGGCCAAGGAGCTCGTACTCTCGCCACTGGGCACGGCTTGTGCCACTGCGTCAGTGAGGTCCGTGAACTTGCGTTGCTCCTTGCAAAACGGTTGCAATCGCGATTGCAGGTGATTGGACTGCGTTGCCACGGCGCGGTTCAGCCAAAGGTAACGAACACACACCGCGGTCTCACGACTTTCCAGCATGGTCGCCGTATTCCCAGTCATAAGGCACGGCGGTGTCGCCGAGGATGAACCTAACCAGATCGGCGAAGCCAGCCTCCGAACGGACATCGTTCGAAAGGATGAGGACGCAACGCTGACTGGCCTCAATGCAGACCATCGCATTAGCCGTCTGGCCGTCGTGGCCGCCTTTGTAAAAGCCATGACCCTGCGGGCCGTCGAAGACGACCACACCCAGACCCGCGTACAGATCTTTGCGCTGCTCACTCGCGGGCAGGTCTGGCAGAAAAGGAGGGAACTGATGGGCAGTAGTGATATGGAGCAGCGGCTTCGTCATCTCGGCACGCGATGCCGCACTCAGGCCATCGCCCCGCACTAAGGCAGCAACGAATTTCGGCAGATCGGAGATCGTGGTGTCCATCGAGCCTGCCACGCGCACTTTGCTGCGTTGGTCGTGTTCCTGGATCTCGCCCTGATCGTTCCAGCCATCGGCAACGTTCGCGGCAAAAGCGTCACGCCACACCAGGCTTGTACGGGTCATGCCCAGCCGGTCGAAATTGGCCCTGGTCAGATCGCCCAGATCGACCCCCAGCCCCTGCGCCTTACGGCCGTGCTCGATGACGAATTGCAGCAGGATGAAACCTTCGCCCGAATAGTTGAAGCGCGCGCCCGGTTCGAAATGGATGTGCAGCTTATGGTCAGGTTCGATGAACCAGAAGTTGGCGAAGCCGGTCGAATGGGTCAGACTCATGCGCGGTGTGATCTTTTGCCAGCGCGAATCGTCGGCCAGATCCTTGTATGGCCCGTACTTGTCGGGGAAGACCGGATCGGGGCCATAGCTTGGCAGTGGATTATCGAGATCTTCCTTCATAGGAGTATCGAGCTTAAGTTTGCCCTGATCGACCAGTTGCATTACTGTGTATGCAAAGACCGTCTTGGTAAGCGACGCGCCATACATCACGGTGTCGATGGTGAGCGGATCTCCCTTGGTATTACGGATGCCGTAAGCGTGGACATAACCGACCTTACCGTGATCGATAACCGCGACCGCCATACCCTTGGCGCTGGTGCGGGTCATCAGTTTGTTCACTTCGGCGTCGATGGCGGCGCCATTTGGTATTGTTTGCGCGGGGGCCTCGGTTGGAAGGAAGCAGGCAGTAACAAGCACAGCCAGCACCGGAAGCGCTTTGTTGTTGGTGGTCACGTGAGGCCTTTCAGAACGGGACCCTGATTGATGATCCAGCCACGCAAGCAGCTGCCGCGTAGCCTGAATAGCGTTACGCAGGGGTGCTCGGTAAAGTTCCGTATTTCCAGGGGTTTGACTCCTCGCATTGTTTCGGGGGATCCGATAGCTGGTAGACCGGAGTGCGCCAGGGCTCCTCCCTGGTCGCGCAGCGTTTACCGATCCGTCGGGCATGATAGAAAGTGCTTTGGGCGTATCACGCGCCATCCGGAGATTCCTGAGCGCAGGACCGCCGCGAACCAGTCTTCGGATCGCCGACCATCCTGCCAGAGCCGCCTGGAAACGCTACGGCGTTTATCGGTCCGAATCCACGTTGCTCGAAGCTACGCATCCTCTCTGATCCTCTGGCATGCGTCTTCCAGGCTTGCGTTCTGCCGGTTGGAAAGCGCCAACTGAAAGCGCAGGGCATGGCGTTACAGGCCGAGGCGGATGAGAGCACGACCGGGCCGGCCAGTTTTGTCGCGGTGGACCCCGACGGGAACCCGATCCTGGTTGATCGGCACGTCTGAACCGGAAGGCTGCGCGGCCCTGACGGGCTAGGTCGAGCGGCGGAGCCGTGCTATGCGCTGGGACCGCGACCGGGCGGATGAGGATCGGGTCACGCCCACCGCAGGGGCGGGAAAGGGCGGCCCGGCCAGCTCTCCCGCGATTTGTTCAGATTTTATTGCCGTCGCCGGGTGCCTTCTTCCTGAGCAGGACGTCCACGCCGATGTAGGAAAACAGGAATCCGAGAATGGCGTAGGTCCGCAGCACATGCGGATCCAACTTCAGCCCGAGCAGGTCGAAATCGGCAAACAGCCAGGCAATGCACCCGGCCACAACGCTGCTCAGCACCATCAACACGCACTCGCGAAACAGAGCGCTTTGCCTGGCCTCGGTGCGCAGCAGCCGGAACACCCCGCACAGCAGGGCGCCGCCGATCGCCAGCAGGACCGGCAGCCAGGCCCAGGGATCCGAGTCGAACGTGAAGACGTTCTGCGCGATGACAGAGCGGCCCTCGATGCTCAACGTCGCCAGCACTCGGACGGGCCCGCCTTTGGGATTGGTCGAGCGCAGCAGGAACGGCTTGCTCGAGGAAGACCCGGCGGGAATGGTCAGGAACACGGAACCGCCCAGCGCCCCGGCGCCCGCGCGCTCGTTGTGCAGCGAAACCTCGGCATCCTGCGTCGAGACCTCCATCACGATCGCGCCCACGTTGACCGGCAGCGGGTGGTCGTCCTTGTCCACGATCTGGATCGATACCGAGCGCTGCTCGCCGTACGCCAGAGTCAACGGCGGCGCCTTCAAGTGTCCGGCGAATCCGGCGTCGACGATCAGGTCGCACGGCGACCCGCCGTGGCTCGAAAAAGCGTTGATTTCCACCAGCCCGTACAGGCTGCTTTGCGCGATGGCCTGAACCTCGCGGTGGTCGCCCGGACCGAGCGGAAAGCTCGAAGGGTCGAACTTGACCTGCCCGCCCGACTTCATGTCGATCTGAGCCGGTTTATTGAATCCTCCATTGTTGATGAGCGAGACCTGGATCGTAAACGGCTTGCCGGTCTCGATGCGGTAGATCGTCCCGCAAGCCGTGGCGTCCGTCGATTCCTGCCGGCCCTCGGCCTGCGCCGGCTTCGACCCAGCGTAGCCGGACCGGCCCGATCCGCAAGAATCGAGCACAAGGCACGCCAGACACAGCAGCAGAGCCAGCGCGAAGGCCGGCTCTTCCCGCCGAACGCCAGAGCCGTCACGAGTCGGTTTCATACCACCCCCAGTCGTCCGATTATCTCGCAGGTTGGCTTGCGGCATATCGTCAATTGTGCGGTGACTGAACCCACGAGCTATTTCTCAGAACGCCGTTTCGGGCCAACGACCGGCACTAGCCGTCAATGGCGACAACCCCACCTTGAATGGTATATAAGCGGCGCACAGAGGATCTAGTTAGACATTCGGGCCGGATTGCCCTTGGCGTGCCGGAGTCGCCGTCCGGTTGGCCGCGACCCCACGTCTGGCGCGTTGCCTGTCCAATCCTTGAATGCAACACCAGCTTGACTCCTCGGAAAAGGACTGATGAACTGGGAGAGTGCACTTTGCACTCGGGCTTTTGGCCATCGCTATTTCAGCCGCACAGACCGAAGATAACTCTTCGACGCAAAACACGGTACTTCTCCAACAAATAAAGCAGCGTGCGATGGCAGAACTCGGGAGCGTGCCCAACTATGTGTGCGTCGACTCCATTGAACGGTCCTTGTGGATACCGGACGAACATCAGTTCAGGCGCCTTGACCGGCTGCACCTCGAGATTGCTCACATAGAAGGTGCTGACCGGTTTTCGTGGCTGGGAAACTCCGCATTTCAATTAACGGCCCCGACTGCGATGGTAGGGTACGGCGCCAGTTTCAGCGGCGACTTCGCCGACAACCGTGCCCTGGTCCTCGCTAGTCGTTGGACCAAAATATCGTATTCGGGCCGCGTGACGATTGAAGGCCGGCCGGCCTTGCGCTACGAGTATGATGTCCACCGCGGGGTACTGGCGGTGAGTAACGCCAGTCAATCCGGCTTCGCGGCAGCGCGGGGAGCATTCTGGATCGACCCGGAAACGCTGGACGTGTTGCAAATCGATCTTGAAGCCCATGACATTCCACCTAGTCTTAAGATTGGATCGATAGTTGACCGCACGATGTACTGGCCAGTTCTTGTCGGCGGACGGAGGGTCCTGCTGGCGCGCAGGTCCGAGTTTCTATTGACAGAGGCGGATGGAACCATGAAGCGAAATACATCCATGTTCTCGAATTGCCGGGAATACAGTGCGGAGAGCACGGTAACGTTCGGGTCGAGTCCTGGGACACAGGTTTCGCCACCTACGATGGAAAAGACGCGGATCCAGCCGGGTCTACAGCTTCAATTGGTTCTCGACACGCCTTTAGACGCAAATAAGGCATCTGTCGGGGATCCGATTAGCGCCCATACCCTGCAAAGCGTCGGCGGTATCCGTCGGGGTGCACATGTCTACGGTCGAGTGAGCCGCATCCTCAACTACAACGACCAAGTACCGACGTCCAAACCGGAACGGTCTTCACGACCTTCTAAGCACGCGATGTATGGGCAGCACGCCGGTGAAGTGCTGATCGGGATCGAATTCTCGCAGATTGAGTTTCGACGGAGCCGCGTGCCGTTCATGGCCCGCCTGATCGACTTGGAATCACAACCAGGGGCACGGGATATACAGATTCGCGGCTTTGGCTACTTCGAGGACGGCGCCATCGTGCAATATGATCCGCCCGCGACAGCGAGCTTTTATGTCTCCCAGGAAAACCCAGTCCTCGGGCGAGGTGTCATCATGCAATGGGTTACGTTGCCCGAGCGTGGGTCGTTATGAACTCAGGTGCTCAGCCGAAAATAACCGTGTCGAACTCGGTTAGCGCTTGTGCTGGCTCAGTCCTGGGTTGCAAAGGATTATCCCGGCACCAAGGTAGCTTTCACGGAATACAACTGGAGCGGAACCGACTCCATCAACGGAGCGCTGGCGCAGGCTGACCTTCTGGGAATCTTTGGTAGGTACGGCCTCGACATGGCGACTCTATGGTGGAATACCTACGACGCGCAGACGGCGGTCGAGGAGCAACTCCCCGTCCTAATGGCGTTCGAGGCCTACCGCAACTACGACGGAAAGAACTCGATGTTCGGCGATATTGCACTGGCTTCGACCAGCGCCAATCAAGGCATGCTCTCGGTTTACGGAGCGCTCCGCAGCTCGGACAACGCAGTGACGGTGGTGGTCATCAACAAGACCTATGGCGATCTGACCAGTACGATCTCGGTCGCGAACCTGAGGCCGAAGGGCCCCGCGAAGGTCTTTCTTTACAGCAACGCAAATCTGGCCACAATCGTGGCGCAGCCCGACCTTGCCGTCACTCCGCCGGCGTCGCGCAGCGCGACCAGCACCCTCACGGCAACCTTTCCCGCACAATCGATCACTGTCCTCGCTGTGCCCACCGCGCAATCCGCACGAAGGCGAGCTCAGCGAGAAGCCATTCATCCGCGTGGAATCAGGCACCTTCGTGGGCCAATTCGGCGATCAGGAGTTTGAGTTGGGACCCACGGAGGCCGGGCTGGCTCGGGCGATTCGGAGGATGAGCCAACTGCGGCATGAGATGGAAACAGAAGTGGTTTGAGGCTGCGGGCGGGAAAGGAGAGACGGACTCAGTGCAGGACTTTCTGCGGCTGGGCCAGCCGGCCCGAGCTTGACCGCAAAGTGCGCGCACCTGGTGGACATGGCCAAGAAGAGTCCGGCCTTGTTCATTCCGGTGAAGGTGGGTGAGGCGAACCGTAGAGATTTGTGGCAAACTACGAAGCGGAGGGCGCAGTGCTTGAGAAAGCCCGAGAAACCGAAAATGAAACGCTCCGACGCCTGACCGAGCTTTTGGCCCGAGCGGCAAAGCCGAAGTACATCATTCTGTTTGGTTCTCAAGCGCGCGGTGAGGGCTCCGAAGACAGTGACTTCGACGTAATGGTGGTCGAGCCTGAGGTCGCTAACCGCGGCGAGGAGATGGTGCGGCTGGGTCGTCTGGTACGGTCCTTGGACATTGCCGTGGACCTGCTCGTGGTGAGCGCCGCGAAGTTCGAGTATTGGCGAGACACGCCGGGCAACGTGTACTTCGAGGCGGCCAGCGAAGGCAAGATTCTCTATGAAGCGGCGTGAGCAGGCCCTGCTGTTGCTCCGCAAGGCTGCCCAGGATGAAGCCCTGCTCGACCAGGTGCTGACATCCGATCAGGTCAGCGACGAAATCATCGGGTTTCACTGCCGGCAGGCTGCCGAGAAGATCTTGAAAGCCCTCCTATCGGATCTGGGTGTCCGCATCCGAAAGACGCACGAAATCGGCGCTTTGATGCTTCTGGTTGCCGAAGCGGGCCTCCCTTTGCCCACCCAGTTTGAGGACCTGGACGCGCTGACACCTTTCCGTCTCATCCCGGTAATACAGGTTCTGTTGGGGCTCCAGCGCCGGAAAAAACACCTGTTCCAGACTCTCCAGCCTTTTGTTCATTCGGATCCGACATCCCCACGGTCAGAATTCTCCACATCAATCTAATCTAGCTCACGCTCTTCTTTCTTCTCTTCGATCGCACGCCGCTCTATTTCCATGAGTTCAAACATCTGCGTTTGACTTTTCAGAAGTTCCAACCACTCACGCGCTTCAGCGAGCGTGATCCGTCCCTCGGCGGCGGCTGCCAGGACACACTGGAAGCTAGCCTCGAGTTCGAGCACGTTCCTCGCCACCGGTAGTTCGAGGTCGATACGTCGCTCTTTGGGGATCGGGTACGCGCGATCCAGGCACAAGCGCAGCGCCTGGACATTGCCGGCGGTAGCTAACTCGAACGCCTTTCTGATCAAATGCGGGGCTTCGCCCTCAAGCAACTGTTCCGCCAGCAACGTGGCTTTATTTCGGCTGCCGACCGGCCTCCCAGACGGGTGGCCACTCGTGCCTTTTTGGTACTGTCCTTTGGTGGTTTTCAAATCTATTCTCCCCTCGACCGGTTATTCGCCGTCCGCGGGCAGAGTTTTTGGTGGGAGCGTACGAATTCCGGCCGGGCCGTCGGGACCAATCGGGTGCCGATGTCCAGTGGACAGTCGGGGAGCACGAGTTCTCGCCGAGCGGGACTAACCACGGAGCAGGAAGGTAATGTTCAGAAAAGAAAGGAGAAAGCACGATCACGGCGAGTTTTTGGGAGCACCTTTTTCGGATCGTCAACTCGATGATTGGAAACTCTTCCCTAGCCCCAACTTATCGGACGGAAACATTTGTTAAATTTGAAGGGCCAACTGACTCCTGGAAATCGGTGCGCTGCCGACTCTCCGCATGGCTGGGGTGGACACCTCACTCCGCCGCGTCTTGGACCTGTGATCCCACTCGCTAGTGCGAACACCGGACAGAAAAAGGGGCTCCAGGCCCTTTCCAGTTTATTTGCCCGCTCCGTGCACAGTTTACGAGGCTCAACGATTTGTCAGGCCGCGTGACGCGGGCGTACTTCGGACCGGATTTTCGCATCCCACTCGTCGCGCGCGGTTTCGAGATCATACTGGGCCTGCATGTTGATCCAATAGTCTGGCGTCGTGTTGAAGTAGCGAGCCAGACGTAAGGCGGTCTCCCCGGTGATTCCACGCTGGCCGGCGACGATACTGGAAATCCGGTTGGCCGGCACATGAAGCGCTTGGGCCAAACGATTCATACTAATTCCCAGATCGTTCAGCGCTTCCTTGAGGATTTCCCCGGGGTGAATGGGTGGCAACTTGTGGCCCATGGCGGTTCTCCTAGCGGTAGTGTTTGGTGATTTCGACATTATAGGGGCCGTCCTCTTTCCAAGTAAAGCACACTCGGTACTGATCGTTGATCCGGATGCTATGCTGCCCTGCGCGATCTCCGTATAGGGATTCCAGCCGATTACCGGGAGGGACCAGAAGATCCGTCAGGGCTCTTGCATTGTTCAGGGCAAACAATCGCCGGCGCGCCACCAAAGCGATATTCGCGAATTCCTTGACGGTCTCCCGATTGAACAACCGCTCTGTTTTCGTGCAGGAGAACGTCCGGATCACGTATTGAGAATATTCCTATTTTACATTGTACGTCAAGCGTAAAGTTCGTGAACGTTACGCGCATTTCACCTGCTACTCCCGGTTTGGCAACTCCACACCGGGCGCGCGAAACTCACCATTAAGGAGAGCGCGAAGATCTTTGGCGTGACGCACCAGACGCTGAACAATCTGGTGGACGGGCGCCTCACCCGGCACGTTGCCGATTTCTTGTTCGGCGGCCGGCCCCCGTTTCCTGATCCCGTTCCGTTTAGGCCGCTTCAGAAACTTGGACTGACAGCTGTTTGCCGAGTGCGCGGAAAGCGGCTTCCAACTGATCGAGCCGGGAAGCGTGTCGGAGATCGAGCAGCCGATCTACTTGGGGCATGTGGCAGTTCAGCCTGCGGGCCAGTTCGGCTTTGCTGACCCTGGCGGTTCGCATTGCGGCGTAGAGTGCCAACTTGGCTTCCGTCAATGCCGGCAGTGTGGCGAATGGCCCCTTGGTGCCAGCGCGGGGCATTGGGATCTCGCGACGATCCGTCATATAGCCGATGAGAACCGTTTCAATGGCATCAGGTGCGCGGAGGAGTGCTTCTTCTCGATCCTCGCCGAAGGTGACGGCCCCTGGGACGTCGGGGACCTCGACCAAAATCGTATCGTTGGTGTCCTTGGAAAGCTTGACGCGATAACGGAGCATGTTGGCGATCCTTTCTTTCTACTTTAGCCCCAACACTTGGACACACTTGGACGTATAGCTTGACGCAGTACGGAGATTTACCGTACACTGAGGAAGGAGATTATCGAGTGCGACAGATTGTCCAACGAGCCCGCAAACAAAAGCCGCAAACCGCTCCGACCAAAGTGTATCGTTTTGATGCCCGGCTCAATGGGGAACAGAAGCTTCTCATTCAGCGGGCGGCGGATTTGGAAGGCCGCACCATGACAGACTTTGTCTTGCATAGTGCCGAAGCTGCCGCGGAGCGGACGATTGAAAAGCGTGCCATGTTGATCCTGACGGCCCGCGAAACGGAAATCTTTGTCAACGCTCTTCTGAATCCTCCCGGTCCAGGCACCACCCTGCGACAGGCTGCTCGCGAATACCGCAAGAATGTGGCCGAGCGGTGATCCTTGTGCCTGGTACTCAGTATCGGGTGGAGCCCCTCATAGCCTCTCACGACCGGACGGCTTTCCACTCAGGCGTGCCGGAACTCGACCGCTACATCCGTCTTCAAGCTGGCCAGGATGCCAGGCGAAAGATTGCCGCACCTTTCGTGATGGTCGACACCAGTGGTTCGATTCTCGGTTATTACACACTCTCGGCCTATAGCATTCAGCTCGGTGAGTTGCCTGAGCCGATCGTCCGGAAGCTTCCACGGTATCCGCTTCTTCCGGCCACCCTGCTTGGCAGGCTGGCGATCAGCAGTACGTGCCGGGGCCGAAACCTCGGTCGCTTTCTCTTGATGGATGCGCTGCATAGAAGTTGGAGAAACACGTCTGAGGTAGCGTCGGTTGGCGTTGTAGTCGAAGCTCTGGACGAGACCGCTCGCTCCTTCTATCTTCACCATGAATTTGTACCCCTCCAGGATCACCCAAACAAACTCTTCCTCGCCATGGTCACAATCGAAAGAGCTTTCAAAGCACGCTGAAAGAGTGCGCTCAGGATTCAAGGATTTGTAGCATGGAACAAAGCAGACTCGGCCACCATGCCACCCGGTTCTGAAGACATCGGCTTCGATGAAGATTGCGGATAAGACCATCGGAAACACCGCGCTGATCAGCGGCAGAGGCATCCTCTACGACGATCCCGCTGCGAAGGAAGTCTACGGGACGACGTCATACGGCCCGATGGAATTGATCGGCCGTGGGCGGTTACCAGATCAGGCGGCAGACAATTTCGCCACGTGGAGCCGCTTCCGGGTTCTTTCCGCGTGCCAGAGGTCATACTGAAGCTGCTGGCTGAGCCAGCTTTCAGCGCTGGTGTTGAAGGCGATTGAGAGACGGACCGCCATCTCGGGGCTGATGCCAGCGCGCCCGTTTAGGATGCTAGACAGCGTCTTGCGACTCACCCCGAGCGCTCGCGCGGTTTCCGTGACGGTCAGGCCCAGGGGATCCAGGCACAGCACCTTGAGCACCTCACCCGGGTGCGGCGGATTATGCATCTTCATGGTCACCTCAGTGGTAGTCCTCGTAGTCCACGCGATCTACATCCTTCCCAGCGCAAGTGAACGTGACGCGCCAGTTGCCGCTCCAGGAGTTTCCTCATATTTTG
>PLOR01000063.1 GCA_003142185.1 Bryobacterales bacterium | reverse complement strand
GGCGACGCCCGCGGGGCGGCCGAAGCACGCCCGACCGGCACGGGCGAAATTCTAGCCTTGCCTCGGGTCGGCGGTCTGCACCATCGGTACACGTGGTCAGCAGCGGCCTGATCATCGTGGCGACTACATCGGGAGCAATGCCATGGCCCATCAATCGAGGGGCCGATTGCACTATGTCTCGCTGGGAGGCAGCACAAGAGCCGATCGCAAACTCGCCGGCCGTCGGTATCCGACCTCGCAAGTGCCGGACTGGGATGCATGCCGGTTGCGACCGAACGAGCCGAACGCGAATTTCAGTTTTTGATGACCCACAGCGCGACGGTTTCCCTTATCGCTACTCGTTCACTCTCAAATCTACGGTCACTTCATTGCGCGTGGCCGTGCACGATCCTGGTTCAGGCGCGGTTGGCAGCTTGACTGTACCGGTGGCCGGATGTGGGAATTGATTGAGCGCTGGCGCCGGATTAACTCAAAACAATCTGGTAATGTCCCGCATGGGGCGCTCTACTACGGAGGGCCGGAAGTCGGCTTGGGGGAAGTGCCGCAAGCACGGCAGCCCCGACGTGACAAACCAATCGTTTACGGGCTCGATCGCGCGATTGCGCGGCCGGCGAGCCGCGGCGAGGCTGCGGCGAGTGGCTCTGGGGCGGCTCGTCGTGCGCGGTTCCCGTGCGAGTTTCCGAGGTTTCAAGGTTTTGGCGAAAGCACGACGTCGAAACGAATCGCCGCCTTGCCGCGCGAACTCCACGGCGGCCGAGTCGACGAATCCCACGTGCGCGGAATCGAGCGCGGGAGTGCGGCGCCCGTGGGACGCGGCGGCGCGACTTGGGCGGTGAGGGAGCGCGGCTCGGCGTGCGCGTGAACCCGGTCTTCCCTTCTACCTCTTCGGCGATCACGGCCCGACCGCCGGCTACGGGATTCCGCTCCCAAGCGCGCTCTCCACACGGCAACTCTTGCCTTATGGACCGTGGAAATTGCACCTAGGGGTATGGGCGGCCGAACTTCTAGCTTGGTGTTACAGGCATTCTGCTTTGGACCCCGATCTGCTCACAGAAAGCCCGGCGAGTCCGCAAAATGAATGATCTTTCAGTCCGTCCAATTTCAAGATGTGAAAGAAGGATATACCATGCCACAAACAATAGACGCCAAAGGACAGTGGATGCAGCGTGTTCTGGCGGCAGACACACTTACAGGCGATAAGGTCGTCAACCGTCAAAAAGAGGATCTCGGAACAATCGAACATTTGATGATCGACGTGGAACAGGGCCGCATCGCTTACGCGGTTCTTTCGTTCGGGGGGTTCCTGGGTATGGGAGATAAATTGTTTGCCATCCCCTGGCGTGCTCTCGCCGTAGATACTGTCGAAAGACAGTTCATCCTGAACGTCGATAAGAAGTTGCTTGAGCACGCTCCCGGTTTCGACAAGGATCACTGGCCGAACATGGCTGATCGCACCTGGGGTGCCGAAGTCTCCACCTATTACGGCGCCAAGCCCTATTGGAGCTAGTGTCTGGATTACGGCGGGGTATTCTGCATGTAAGCACCAACTCGATACACCCGACGCGAGATCGCGTAGCGACTGTCGGCCGGGAGCGCGAAAATGGGGATATCGCCGCGTAACGTTCACGAAGCACGGGTGTCGCTCGCGCGAAGTCGTTGGGGCACCAGTCGGGTTAGCGAAAAGGCGCCGGCAGCCAGCGCTTGACCTGTTCCAGCCGGGCGAAGAAATAGTTGGCGCCGGACAGCGCAGTCGGCGCATCCCGAGGGACAAGCTTCGACCGCATGAGCCGGCTCAATCCAGTCTTGCCGATATCCCCTGGACGAGCCGAGAGCGCGATTTGAATATTACGGCAGAACGTTGTCGTTGCTACGCGGCACTGGATGTGAAATCAGGCAAGGCGCACCCACGGTGGCCCCAGGACGGGTTCTTCACTGAGAGCTGGAACCCGGGTTTCGGTGCGACAATAGCGGCTGCCCTCCCTCGGTTGCTCATAGGTACGACAACGGCGGCGAGCCCGCAAGCCCAGGCGGTCGGGGGTGGGGTGCGCGAGCGGCGCGCCCCGGCAGCTCACGGCCAGGCCATGCCACGGGTTCAAATCAGGAAACCTGCTAAGACCCTGCTTCGATAAGCCTCGCGTATTGCTTGTTTGCTCGTTTGCTTAAGTTTCCCGGCAATGCAGCGATGGATCGTCAAGGACTTTCTTCAGGTTGGGTCCCTCCAGCGCGCCGGACTCGATATCGATATGCCAATCTTCTGTCAGGACCCGCGATTGATTCAAATCGTAATATGCGATGTGCAGTGCCGGACCGTTAAATGAAAGGTTTGCGTACCCGTTATAGCCAACATCGAGTTCCTCGTCGCTGGGATAACGCCTGTTATCCCAGGCGAGCCATCTACAATCCGGAATGTCCGGAGCCGCGCCGCGCTCGACGGGCATACCGCCGTGGCCTATACATCGCCCGTACGCTTCGATGCCCTCCTTGACGCTGAACTTCTCATAAATCGCCAGCCTGTGCTCGTGGCCCCAGAACCAGATGACCGGCCGGTGAATCAGCTTCGCCAGTTGCTTCGCCGGAATTTGATACCAACCCTCAAACGCGGAGTGCGGCCCGTGATGCGACAGCAGAATCAATCCGCGTTTGTCTCCGTCCGGATTCACGGAGGATTTCAGCCAGGCGAGCAGGGGCTCGGGCATAGTGCACCCCGGCTTGAACGAGGTCGTCTTGCGAAGCCATTGGCTCCGCTGCAGCACCGGCACTTTATCCCATTCAAAACCAGTGGAATTGTAGCCTGTGTCCAGTCCGATGATGCGCCAGTGCTTGTTTTCGAGGCAAAAAAAGCTCGCCCACTGTCCCGCTCCCCATTCGCTGCCGCGTTCTTTCAATCCCATTCTCGGCAGAACCATTCTCCAGTAGCCGTTTCCGTCAGCGTACATTTCGTGATTGCCATTGAGTGCGAAGCTGCCTTTCGCGCCCATCGGCCACTTTACCGGTGCATAGGGACTCGTCTTCTCCCCAAGGAAGTTTTCCCGCACCTCATTGGCGTCGCCTACGTAATACACATCTCCCAGGTGAATTGTGAAAGCCGGATCGGATGTTTCCATTGCCGCAGCAACTATTCTCGCTTCATCCGTCCCTGTGCCCCAATCGCCCGCGATGCTGATCTTCACGCGGTCATCGATCGGATAAATGCCTGTTCCTTTTCCGTGCGTCGTGTAATCTCTGAACGCGTGCTTCTTGTGAAACCAGTATTTCGCAACCTGTGATATCCACGTGAAAAGCCTGCTCGGAAGGAAAGCCGCGATGGGATCGTAGGTAGTGGTTGAATACCCGGTCCGCGCCGCATGGAAATGGGCCGTGATTCTGGAATGGGCGAACCCTGTAAAGTTTCCGAGGTCCTTGCCGGAGCCTGTCTCGTCGGGCGTCCCGCGGTCGGCGCTCTTCTTGGACCTGACACGCATCTTGGATAAGGTGATTCTATCATGCGCCGTCTGGCCGGCGTCCACTCAGATGGCCTCATCACTGAGCCGTACAGCGCCCCTCTTGGTCCGGTCGTTCCGCCGACGAAATGACTCGCTATCGCTGCCCCTTCTGGTTGGCGGTGCTGCTCACGGGTATCGGTACGGGCGTAGCTGCGGCGGCGTTGATCCGGTTGCTGGAAATGGTGCAGCATGTTGTGTGGAACGGCTCCGGCACCCACCTGTTGGACGCCGCCGGGCACGCCGGTGCGTGGCGGCACATTCTCGTCTTGCTCGGTCGTATCAATTCCGTTGCCGCTGGACAGGCGCCCCAGGATGATCTGCCCCGGTCACAACAGTACGACTGTCGAGATCGGGCCCTGCGTGGTGGCACTTGGGGCCACCCTGAAACCGCTTTTTCGAAGTCGCTTACGGCCAAAATCGAGTCCGATTGGACCGCGAAAGACGACCGCGCCAACAGATCCCTACTCTATCGCGACAAACGGCTGAGTGGATTCGATGCAGCGGCGTTGATCGAGGTGATCGAGCATCTGGACCGCCCTCGCGTGGCTGCAATGGAGCGGGTGGTGTTCGAGTTCACCCGGCCGCGACATGCGGTCGTCACAACGCCGAATCGGGAATATATAACGCGCTATTTCCCACGCTTCCGGCAGGAAAGTTGCGCCACCGCGATCACCGTTTCGAGTGGACACGAGCGGAGTTCGCCGAGTGGGCGGAAACAACCGGCGCGCGCTTCGGCTATCAGGTGATCTTCGAGCCAGTCGGACCGGTGGATGCCCTGCTCGGAGCGCCGTCACAAATGGCCGTCTTTTCACTGCCAAGCTCTTCGGGAGAAAGGCAGGGCGCCCAATGAGAACCATCGAGATTCCCGAATTGGCCCTGGTGGCGCTGATTGGCGCTTCCGGCTCCAGCAAGTCGACGCTGGCGCGCGGGCATTTCCTCCCGACGGAGGTGCTTTCGTCGGATTTCTTCCGCGGGCTCGTCAGCGACGACGAGAATGACCAGACATGCACGCACGATGCATTCGACGCGCTTTACTACATGCTCGAAAAGCGGCTCGCCCGCGGCAAGCTGACCGTTGTCGACGCGACCAATGTTCGTGCCGAAGATCGGAAGCGCCTGATCGAGCACGCCCGCAAGTATCACGGCTTTGCGGTCGCCATCGTGGTGAACACGCCAGAAAAGACCTGTCAGGAACGCAACAGCCACCGCTCCGACCGAGCCTTCGGACGGCACGTGGTCCGCAACCAGATCCTCGATCTGAAACGCGGCCTCAGAGGCCTGGAGCGCGGTCCCAGAATTTCATTTAGACCTTATCAACGATTTCCACTGTCGCGGTACCTTCGTCGAAGCAACCTGTCGAAATGTAGGAACATGGGTATCCAGATATAATCCGTAAAAACAATCAGGATGAGGATTTTACCCGGCGCCCGCTCAAACAAGTATCCAATGGTCACGCTCAGCGCCGTAACGCTTTTCTCGATCCAAGCATACTTAATGAGATACCTCTTGCCCTCCATGTCAGAGGAAATTTCCCAAAACATTGCACCGAACATGATTACCATCCCCGTCCAAATGCGGACGAGAAATGCGTAGTTGGCGGGAGGTATGCCGGCCACCAGTGCGAGCTTCGTCGGATCCACGAAGCCCCCAATCGCTACCAGCCAGTTTACAATAGCGGCGATACGAAATGCCAACTTACCATTCAGGTTCATGCTTTAACTCGCTTGCCTGCGCCGAAAGAGCACCACTAGAGAAGTTGCGCGATCCATCTATTCCCGGTGGCACTTAATCTAAGACTACTCCCGTGGCCGCGTGCCCGCCGCTAGACGAATCCAGCGTGGGCGGAATCGAACGCAGGATCCGAGGCGTCGAGGCCTATGCGAAAGCACTACGTCGAACGAATCGAGCCGCCCTCGCTGCGCGACTATCGCGGAGAGCGAGCCCGCGCGAGCGCTGCGGCGGGCTGCTCGACGAATCCGACGTGCGCGGGAACGAGCGCGCGATTGCGCGACCGTGAGCTGCGGCGAGTGGCTCTGGGGCGGCTCGTCGTGCGCGGTTCCCATGCGAATCTCCGAGGCTTCAAGGCCTTGGCGAAAGCGCTACGTCGAACGAATCGCCGCCGCCCTCGCCGAGTACGCCCGCCGCTTGACGCTCGCGGAGAGGTGGAGAAGATCTTGCGGAGGAATTCGTGTGATTGGAGGTTTTGGGGCGGGTACGCGCCGGGCCTCAGTGCGTCATGGCATAGGTGATGTAATTGAGCACGATGCGAAAGGCGAGTCCTGAGAACTTCTCCGGATAATCGCCGGCGTCGGCCCACTCCCACGCGTCGCCCAGGTGCATGTTGAAACAGATGGCGACGACGATGCGTCCGTCCTTGTCGCGAATGCAGCGCCAGCCGGGGATATAGCCGTCCTTCTCATAGGTACGGCCGGTGGACACGTATTGCTCGCCCGGGATCTGGAACTTCTCGCGGATGTCATAGAGGTCGTGGAAGATGGCGTCGTCGTCCGGGATGTCCTCGACGACGGCGTCGGGCAGCACCATGCTCATGCCACTCATGAAGCGGTTCCAATCGTCTTGGCCGTGGAAGTGATCGACCATGAGAAATCCGCCGCGCGCGATGAAGTTGCGGAGCCGCTGGGCTTCAGAGTCGGTGAAGGCCCAGTTGGAGACGCCGACGGCGTAGATCCATGGGTAGTCCCACATGTGGTCGTCATCGATATCGACGACGTTTAGGGGCGAGGGCGAATCGATGCGGGTGAGACGGCGGAGGGCGACGAGACAATCGTGGTCGGCGCGCGGGAAGTCCTGCGCCCATCCGCCGCCGAATCGACGATATCCGTAGCCGCCACCATAGCCGGCGTTGTAGCGGAGGCGGCTGAAGAAGAACTCGGAAGGGATGGACAGGTCGGACTGGTCGTAGGGCTGAAGGCCGGCGGACGGTGCTCCGCCGAACCGTTGCCAGCCGGAGAGTCCGATGGCGGCCATCAATAGCAGGCCGATCGCAAGCAAGGGACGCGCCATTTTCAAGGTCCGTAGCGGCCTTTGTTATCCTGAAGCGTACCACGAACGGCCCGCGGGCCGAAAGTCACAGCGAATCCTTTTCGATGCCGAGCCCAACCCTCATGGATCGCCGCGATTTCCTAAAGCTGGCCGGAGCGGCGGCGGCCGCCGGACCACTGGCGGGGCACCAGACGCAGATGCCGACGCCTATGACGCCAACGCCTTCGGGTGCCAAAAAGATCTCGGGAACGGTATTCAACCTCGAGATCGCGCCGGTGACGGTGGAACTTGCGCCCAACCGGATCGTGAGCACGATCGGGTACAACGGCATGTCGCCGGGACCGCTGCTGCGTATGAAGGAAGGCGTGCCGGTCACGGTCAACGTACTCAACAAGACCGATACGCCCGAGTATGTCCATTTTCACGGACTGCTGATTCCGGCCGACGTGGACGGTTCCGAAGAGGAAGGTACGCCGCCGGCGCCGCCGCATGGCAGCCGCAGCTACAAATTCACGCCGACGCCCGCGGGCACGCGCTGGTATCACACGCACGCGATGTCGATGGACGATCTGCACCGGGGGACATACACCGGACAGTTCGGGTTTCTGATCGTGGAAGGCGGTGCCAACCCCGGCAACTACGATCAGGAGCATTACCTGGCGCTGCGCGACTGGGAGCCGTACTTCACGTCGCAGTACATGGACACCGACGATCTCGACCCCTCGGGGCCGAAGCCGGAAAAGCCTGCGGTGTTGGATACGCGGCCGCCGGGGCTTGAGGTGGCGGCCGATCTGTATTCGATCAATGACAAAGCGCTGGGGGCGGGCGAACCGATCCGGGTGCGGGCAGGCGAGCGCGTCATGTTCCATTTTCTGAACGCGAGCGCGATCGAAAACCGGCATCTGGCGCTGCCCGGGCATAAGTTCAATGTCGTGGCGCTCGATGGCAACCCGGCGCCGCGAAGCGCGGCGGTGGACGTGTTGATGCTGGGGCCGGGCGAGCGCATCGACGCCTGGGTGGCGATGAATCAGCCGGGCGTGTGGGTGATGGGAGCGCCGGAAGATACGGTGCGCGACGGCGGGCTCGGCGTGGTGGTCGAGTACGCCAACCAGCGGCGGAGCCCGCAATGGATGCCGCCACCGCAATCGGGATGGGATTACACGATGTTCGGCAAGGCGGCATCAGGACCGGCGCCAACGGAGCGGCTGGAGATGATTTTCGAGAAGGTGCCGCGCGGGGCCGGGAAGTTCAACCTGTTCACGGTGAATGGTACGCCTTATCCGCACGACCGGGAGTTCGTGTTGAAGCAGGGCGCGCGCTACCGGCTGACGTTCCGCAACCGGACGGACGATTCGCATCCGCTGCACCTGCATCGGCATCAGTTCGAGATCGCGGAGATCTACGGAAGGGCAACGGCGGGCATTATCAAGGACACGGTGGTGGCTCCCTCATATGGCCGAGTGAGCGTGGACTTTACCGCCGACCAACCGGGGCAAACGCTGTTTCATTGCCATATCCAGCACCATATGGACTACGGGTTCAAGGCGCTGCTGAAGTACGCCTGAGGCGGAACGGGCGGCATTCGAGGGGCGGTTCCAGCACTGTCGATCTGCTGGAGCACCGCTTTCCATACTCCAGGCGCAACGCCTTGGCCGTACGAAAAAACCAGGCGTCCAACGCGATGGGCATGGCTCTCAACACACAGGCTGGCGGGCAGACACAAAGTACGCCCTGCGCGCGATTCACACCAGGTTTCGGTCCGAGGATCACCACGACGAACGAATAGCGCCGCCCGAGCCGAGCGCGCGGGCCGCGCGAATACCGCGTCAGCGACTCCGCGGGCACCACGGCCCGTCGCTCGACGAATCCGGGGTGCACGGAATCGAGCGCAGGAGTGTGCCGCCGGTGGCCTGCCTGCGTGCGCGGTTCTCTTGCGAATCTCCGAGGCGTCAAGGCCTCGGCGCAAGCATCTACGTCGAACGAATTGCGCCGCCCCATGGCCAAATCTCCTATGGACATTCCAAAGGAGTCATGTTACCATCCCTTTGGAATGTCCAAAGAAGTGACCAGAAACCAGAAGAAGACCGACATCCTCCAGGGCACGCTCGACCTGATGGTATTGAAGACGCTGGATGCGCTGGGGCCGCTGCATGGGTATGGGATCGCTCGCCGCATCGAGCAGATCAGCGACTCAGTACTGCAACTGAACGAGGGCACGGTTTACACGGCCTTGTTGCGGTTAGAGCAACAGGGCTGGATTGCGTCGGAGTGGGGATCTTCGGAGAACAACCGGCGGGCGCGATTCTATTCGATTTCGCGAAGCGGCCGAAAGCAGCTGGCGCGGGAAACCCAGGAATGGGAGCGCATGGCGGGCGTTATCGGCCGCCTCTTGCAGGTGCGGAGGTAATCGGCCATGGAACAGCTGCGGGCCATCCTGGCGAAGCTGCGCCACTTCTTTGAGGGTTCACTTGCCGAGCGGGACTTTGACGAGGAAGCGCGCACCCACATGGCTCTGCTGGCGGACCGTTTCACGCGGCGGGGCATGACGCCGGAGGCGGCCTGGAGGGAGGCCCGCCGCCAATTTGGCAACGCCACTTCGCTCAAGGAAGCACGTCACGATATGCAGACATTCGCCTGGCTGGAGCGGCTGTGGCACGACCTTCTGCATGGCGCGCGCCTGTTGCGCATGAATCCGGTCTTTTCGTGCGTTGCGATCGTTTCGCTGGGGTTGGGTATCGGCGCCAACACCGCCATTTTTCAGTTGCTCGACGCCGTGCGGCTGCGCACGCTGCCGATTCGGAATCCGAATGAGCTGGCGCAGATTAAGATCGTGGGGGGCAATCAAGGGATGGGCATGAACAACGCCTACGGCGACTTGACGCGGCCGATCTGGGAAGAACTGCACCAGCGGCAGAAGGCATTCTCGGGGCTTTTCGCGTGGGGCGTCAACGGCGACGTGGTGGGTACCGGCAGCCAGCTCGAACCTGTGAACGGGTTCTATGTAACCGGTAACCTGTTTCAAGTACTGGGCGTCGAAGCGTGGCGCGGCCGGCTGGTCACTCCGGAGGATGAGCACGCTTGTCCGGTGACCACGGCAGTGGTCAGCTACGCCTATTGGCAGACCAAGATGGGCGGGCGCGAGATTGACTTGGGCACCAAGCTGCTGATCGATGGCCAGCTCATGCAGGTCACCGGGGTGACGCCGCCGGGGTTCCTCGGCCTGATCGTGGGCGATCGCTTCGACATCGTTCTGCCGTTCTGTGAGCCCAAACAACTGATGCGCAATCTGTTCGAAGTCACGGTGATGGGGCGGCTGCGGCCAGGGATATCGCTGGCGGGCGCCTCGGCGGAGTTGGCGGCGCTGAGCCCCGGAATCACGGCCGCCACGGAAATCACCGGATACAGCGCGGAAACGGTGGCCCGGTACCGGCGTTTTCGCCTGGCGGCATATCCGGCCGGCGCGGGAGTCAGCGGGCTGCGCGACGAGTACGATTCTTCCCTCTGGCTGCTGCTGGGAATCACGGGCCTTGTGCTACTGATCGCCTGCGCCAACCTGGCGAACCTGATCCTGGCTCGCGCCAGCGCGCGCGAACGCGAACTCGGCGTGCGTCTGGCGCTGGGCGCGTCCCGCGGCCGTTTGCTGGCCCAGTTGCTCGCCGAAAACACACTGCTGGCCGTCGCCGGCGCGGCGCTGGGGATCGGCATCGCGCAGATGGTGAGCCGCGCCCTGGTGTGGTCGCTTTCGACCGAGAGCAACGCAGTCCTGCTGCCGATGGCGATCGACTCGCGCGTGCTTGCATTCACGGCCGCGGTCACCACGCTCACCTGCCTGGTATTCGGCGCCATTCCAGCGCTACGCGCCGCAGGCTTGCAGCCGCTGTCCGCGCTCCGCGCCGGCGGTCGAGGGATGACAGCCAGCCGCGACCGATTCTCACTCCAACGCGCACTGGCAGTGACGCAGATCTCGGTTTCGCTGGTACTACTGGTGGGCGCGCTGCTCTTCGTGCGCAGCTTCCATAAACTGATGACCTTCGATCCCGGCATGCGCGAGGAAGGGGTGACCGCGGCGTTCATCGGATTTCAGCAATCCAACATCCCGGCCGAGCGCTATCTACAGTTCCAACAGCAACTGGTTGAAGAGGTGCGGGCCGTGCCGGGAGTCATCAGCGCGGCGACGACAACCAATCCGCCGCTCTTGGGAGGCAGTTGGACCCACGGAATTCAAATCGGCTCGGCGCACGGGGATTCTAAGTTCACCTGGGTTGGCCCCGAATATCTCGCGACGATGGGCATTCCGCTCCTTCGAGGCCGCGGCTTCAGCGCCAGCGACACGGCAGACTCGGCGCGCGTGGCGGTGGTCAATGAGACGTTCGTCCGCCAGTATGCGGGCGGTACCGATCCGATCGGAATGGCGATGCGCACCGGTCAGGAGCCGGATTATCCATCGACCGTTTACACTATCGTCGGCGTGATCCCGGACACGAAGTACGCCTGCCTTCGTTGCGGCACACCGCCGATGACGTTCGCGCCGGCATCTCAATTCCCAGCTCAGCACCCGTGGACGGCGATCCTGATTCATTCGAACCTGCCGGCAGACATAATCGCGAGTCGCGTGAAGCTGCGGCTGGCCGAAAAACATCCCGAAATGGCTACGCAGTTGAGCTCTTTCCAGACGCTGATCCGCGACGGCCTGGTGCGCGACCGCCTAATGGCGATGCTCTCGGGATTCTTCGGTTTGCTGGCGGCGCTGCTGGCCATGGCAGGACTCTACGGCGTGGTCTCCTACATGGCGGCGCGGCGCCGCAACGAAATCGGCATTCGCATCGCGCTCGGTGCGCGGCGCGGCCAGGTGATCGGCATGGTGATGCGGGAGGCTGCGTGGATGGTGGCCGCGGGCGTGATAGCTGGCACCGCGCTGGCGCTGCTCGCAGGCCGCGCCGCCGCAACGCTGCTGTTCGATCTGAAGCCCTACGATGTTCCGACCTTGGCGGCCGCCGCCGGCATGCTGATCGGAATCGCTGTGCTGGCGAGTTTCGTGCCAGCAAGTCGGGCATCCGGGCTCGACCCGATGCAGGCGTTGCGCTGCGATTGAACAGTTCCCCGGGATGCTGCCACGGGCACCGGCGCGAACGTCATCGGCGGCCGAGCGTGCGCCGCGGCGGCGCGACGGACGGCGGCGAGGAGCGCGGCGCGGCGTGCGCGGTTCCCGCGCGAATCTCCTGGTGTCAAGGCGCCGGCGAAAGCACCTACGTCGAACGAATCGCCGCCGCCCTCGCCGAGCGTGCGCCGCGGAGGGCGACTCCGCGAGCACCACGGCGGGCGAGTCGACGAGTCCGACGCGACGCGGAATCGAGCGCGCGATTGCGCCGCGCGTGCGCCGCGGGGTCACGAGGGGGCGGTGGTTCGAGAGCGCGACTTCGTCCTACGCGGGGTACTTCGCCGCGTCAAGGCGGATGGCGCTGATGGCTCGGCATCGTTTCTTGTTAAACTCCAACCGGGAGCCACCACCATGCCCGACGACCCCATCAAGCGAATCCCGATCAGTCAATTGAAGTCCGAAGAAGGTGCACACGAATTGGCCTCGTCACCGGACATGGAGCCTTCATTGACTACAACGGTGGCCTGAAAATTCACAGTTCACTGCTGAATATCGTCTTGCATGACTAATCGGCTTCGAGCGTCGGGATCGGCTCAAGGCGACCGACGAATATGTGGCGGGTAATGAAGTCGGGGGCGAAAAAAACAGCCTCGGCTCCAGCACAGCCGGATGAATGGCCTGGAGCTTTGTAGGACAATCGCAGCAGAACGCCCTGACACCAAAGTGCTCATGATGTCGAGCGATCTTGTGTGGAGAGAAGAGGCTTCGATGAGTGGTTTCCCTGTCTTCAAAAGCCGTTCACCGCCAAGTCCTTACGGGATTCCATTGAAGCGGTGATCAGTCCAAGGCAATCGTGAGGTATTCGGTCCGCTGGCCCCGGCGAAACTTGGACATTCGTCACCGGAGTCGCTGAAGCCAGTCCAGCCGTTCACGAAGATGTTTGAACTTTGACTGCAATTCCTGCTCTGTCCCCTGTGTCAGCCTTTTCGCCTTGGAAAAGAACCGAAGCAGAGTGGAATAGCCCTGTTCCGCACTGGCAAGGGTCCGTTCGGCGTGTTCCCAGTGGCCCATCCTGTAAGCCGTTTCTGCAACGGTGGCGAACGTGATGCACACACCCAAGTCAGTCCTGATGAAATCAAGGCGAAGTTGCTCGATATCGTCCCGTAGGGTTGTCCATCGGTCGAAAGAACTAGCTGGCGTCTTCAAAACGGTGCTCGTGCAGCCCATCGGCGGTGCGGATAAAGCGAACCGGGCGTGAACCTTCGCCCCACTCCGCTAGTGCATCACCAAGTTCACCCGAATCCCGTCTCTCGTCGTCCGCTCCGCAAAGAGCGGAACTGAAATTCGTGGGTGTCCCTACTTCTCTTCCCGGATTTGCTGACTCAGGTAGCGTTCGTAGCCGATCTCGCCAATCTGATGGAGTTGCGCTTCCAGCCAATCGACGTGACCTTCTTCGGCCTTCAAAAGACACTCGAACAACTCCCTTGAGGCATTGTCGCCTTCGTCACGAGCGATCTGGATTGCCCGGTTGTATAGCGCCACGGCTTCAATTTCCAGCTTGAGATCGCTTTCGACCTGTTCCTTGACGTTCTGACCCACGGAGAGCTTCAACAACTCGGTGAGGTTGGGCGTGCTGTCGAGAAACAGGATCCGTTCGATAAGTGCTTCGACGTGCTTCATTTCAACAATGGACAGCTTCTTGATGTAGCCGCCCAATTTGTCATAGTGCCAGTTCTCGCACATCTCGGCGTGAAGGAAGTATTGGGTAATGGCCGTCAACTCTTTTTGCAGTGCTTCATTCAATAGAGCGATGACTTTTGGTTTGCCTTGCATAACCGCAGTTTCGGATAAAGCCACCCGGAAGTCAAGTGCTTAGGAGCGGCCACAGCGGGGCGGCAATGGGGGATCTCCAAGAACTCTTCGTCAAGACGCGGCAGGCGACGCGGAGTTCGCGCGAGCCGCGGCGTGAGTGGAAAAGCGTGGACTGGGATTCGGCTAAAGGATCATCGTGAGCGCATGGAAGATGTGCTTGAAGAAGAAAACCAAAAACGACAATCGCCGGAAATCGCAGAGCCATGGTTTGAGAGCGACCCCACTCGAGTCCACCCTGAGAGCGCTTTTCCGAAGAAGGGGCGGCGCACTCGGGACGACGCGCGGTGGCTAAAGGTACAGCTACCCGTAGCCACGGTCACCACGGTCCCTGGCACAACAGCGATCAACGAAGCCGGCATGCGCGCGCTGGGTCTGCTGGTGGACAAGCCGGCGAACTGCCATTGCTCCTGCAACCCACGTTGCGGCTGTGAGGGCCACGCGAAGCGTGACGCACGCGTTCTCGCCGCGCGCTGCGCGAATACCCCGGAGAGCGCCGCGCGAGCACCGCGCCGCCGCTCGACGAATTCGACGTGCGCGGAATCGAGCGGGGAGTTGCGCCGAACGCGCGGCGCGGCGCGACCGCGGCGGTAATGAGCGCAGCTCCTGCACGGTTCCCGCGCGAATCTCCGAGGCGTCATGGCCTCGGCGAAAGCACCACGTCGAACGAATCGCGCCGCCCTCGACGTTCGAGAGTTGCGGAGAGCGGGTCCGCGCGAGCGCCACGGCACGCTATTCGGCGAATCCGACGTGCACGGAATCGAGCGCGAAATTGCGCGCGCCCGCCGCGATGGGGCGATGATGAGCGCAGCGCGTGCGCGGTTCCCGTGCGGGTCTCCGAGGCGTCAAGGCTGCGGCGAAAGCACCACGTCGAACGAATCGCGCGCTCCTCGCCGACCACGCGCGCCGCGAAGAGCGAGTCCGCGCGAGCACCGCGGCGGGCGACCCGACGAATCCCGCGCCCGCGGAATCGAACGCGGGATTGGCGCCGCCCGCGAGCCGCGGCGTCTCGATGGGGCGGTGATGAGCGCAGCTCGTGCGCGGTTCCCATGCGAATCTTTCGCGCCGAGAAACGCGCTCAGCTTCGGCGAATAGCAGCCAGCTTCGAGGCGTGCGCGGCTCCCGTGCGAATCCGGGTAGGGGGTCAGTTTGAAAATGCACACCCCTGACAAAAGGCGGCGGCCACGCATATGGGCTGATCCTCCGGGATATAGAAACTCCCCAGCGCTTCGCGAATTGCGGTACAGTCGTTGCCGCCCGCACTTCAAGTCGTGGCGCGCTTGCTGCCGCTGACCTACGCGGTGTCGCTTCTTGAGGGGATCTTGAAAGGCGAGGCGTGGTCGGCGCACGTGGGCGACGTCGCGGCGCTGGTTGTCGTATTTGCGATCTGCACGG
>PLOR01000069.1 GCA_003142185.1 Bryobacterales bacterium | reverse complement strand
CGAATATCCGAAACCGCTGCCTTGCGCTTACCGCGCTGGCACTCGGGCCGTCGGCGGGCGTATAATCGAGGCAGTTGGCGCGTGCTCCGCGCGCCCCGTGCTACCTTCCTGAAAGCCATTCGCGTGCCCGGCATGATCGCAGTCGAGCGCCCCGCCGCCACCAGAAACGAACCGGTTTGCCCGAAGCCCGCGCTGCGCGCGAATGTGGGACCTGTCCTCAGGAAATCTGCATTATTCGGATGCGGTACCCTAGCGATGGGGCTGCTATGGATCGACCTACAATATAAAGGGGTGGGGGCGCTTTACTTTGGCCCCGAACGGGTTTAGTATGGTTACACTCCCCCGATCGCGAGCGAGGTTAAAGCTTTGCTGAAACTAAAACGCGTCGAACTGCAGGGTTTCAAGTCCTTTTGCGAGCGCACCGAGCTCCGTTTCAACGGCGCCGGCATCGCCGGCATTGTCGGGCCCAACGGCTGCGGCAAGTCGAACATATCCGATGCCATCAGTTGGGTGCTGGGCGAACAGTCCGCCAAGAGCCTGCGCGGCACGCGAATGGAAGACGTGATTTTCGCCGGCACGCGCGATCGCAAGCCGCTGGGCATGGCCTACGTGACCATGACCCTGGTGGACCCGGAACATTATACCGGCCATGACGCCCACAAGCTGCAGGCGGTGGAAGAAGGCGCGGCCAAGAAGCGCGGCGAGGTCACCATTACGCGGCGCCTGTTCCGGAGCGGGGATAGCGAATACCTGATCGACGGACGCGCCGCTCGGCTGCGCGACATCCAGGACCTGTTTATGGGCACCGGCCTGGGGCCGGAAAGCTACGCCATCATCGAGCAGGGGCGCATCGGGCAGATCCTCAGTTCGAAGCCGCAGGACCGGCGAGGCGTGATCGAAGAGGCGGCCGGCATCACCAGGTTCAAAACCCGCAAGCGGCTGGCGGAGGCCAAGCTGGAAGGCGCCAAGCAGAACCTGGCCCGCGTGTACGACATTTTGGAAGAGGTGACGCGGCAGACCAATTCGCTCAAGCGGCAGGCCCAGAAGGCGCGGCGATACGTTGAGTTGAAGGCCGACCTGGAGAGCCGGCTGAAGGTCGTGCTTTCCGGCAAATACCGGCTGCTGGAGCGCGATGCCGCCAAGACCGCCATCGATCTGAACCTGGCGGCGGCGGAGTTCAAGGGCCTGGGCGGCCAGGTGGCCGAGCAGGAACAGGCGCATGAGCAAGCGCAGGCCGGATGCTATGCGCTCGAAGAGCGGCTGACCGAGGCGCGCATGCAGCTCTCCGAAACCAACGTGGAAGCTGAGCGGACCCGCGGCCGGCTGGCGGCCCAGGTGAAAGAGAGCGGCGCCACCGAGCAACGTATCGCGCAGGCGGAAAGCGAATCCGAACAATTGGGGGCGCGCCTCGAACAACTGGATGGCGAAATCGCGGTCCACCAGTCGAGCGTCACGGCCCTCGAAGAACAGATCGCCGAGGCGCGCGCCCGCTTGCTCGGTATCAACCAGCAGCGCGACGCTTTGCAGGCCCGGTTGCGCGAGCGCGAAGCCGCCATCGAAGCCGGCCGCCAGGCCATCCTGCGGCTGCTGGGTGAGGCGTCGCACTTGCGGAACCAATTGGCGCAGATGGAGGAATACCTGGCCAGCATCGAGCGCGAGACGGCGCGTTCGGTGAGGGAAGAGCAATTGGCGGCAGCCGAAATCGAGCGATTGGAAGCGGCACGGCAGTCTCTCACCGAAATCGTCGCGGCGCGGCAGCTCGAATTGGAATCGGTGACTGGAGAGCGGCGCCGCACCGAAGAGGATCTCGCTGCGCGCCGGCAGGCTGCGGCCGAACTGCGGCAGACCATCGACCAGGAGAAGACCGAGGTATCGCGGATTCGCGCGCGCAAGGAATCGCTCGAACAGGTGCTGGCGCACCGCAGCTACACCACCGAATCGGTGAAGAAACTGTTCGCTTCGCTTGAAACCGGCAAGGCCGGCGACCTGAAGCCGGCCGGTGTCCTGGCCGACTACGTGGAAGTGGACCCGCAGTATGAAAAGCCGGCGGAAGAGTTTCTCCACGACGAGCTGGAATACGTGGTGGTGGAAAGCTGGCAGCAGGCCGAGCGCGGGCTCGATTTCATCCGCGCCGAGCTGAGCGGCCGCGCCACGTTCTTGGTGCATCCGGAGCCGAACGGCAACGGCAAGGCGCGCCTGCCGGAACCGGCCATCGGCCCGGAAACCGGCATCGCGGCGCGCCTCAGCGATTCGCTGCGGCTCACCAACGGATTCCGCGATCGCGCCACGGACCTGCTGCCGCGCGTTTCGCTGTGCTTCGTGGCCGAGGACCGCGGCTCCGCGCAGCGGCTTTCGACGGCTTACCCGCACCTCTATTTTCTGCTTCCCGATGGCGTCTGCTACCACGGCCACACAGTGACCGGCGGTAAGAAAACCGGCGCCGGCCCGCTCGCCATGAAGCGCGAAGCGCGCGAGCTGGTAGTCGTGCTGGGCAAGCGGCAGGCGGCGCTCGACGAACAGGTGGCGCGCCTCGACGCGATCAGCCGGGAGATCGTCGGTTTGGAGGCCGAGGTGGAACGGCTGCGCAGCCTGCAACAGGCGCGCGAAAAGGATCGCGTGGCGCTCGATCACGACGTGCGCAAACTGGCCGAGGATCTGGCGCGCGCTAATTCGAAGGTTTCGGTGGCGCGCCTCGAACTCGAGCGGCTGCGCCGCGACGCGGAAAAATCCGCCGGCGACCGAGAGCGCAACCGTGTCGCAGTAGAAGAAAAGGAGCGGCAGCGCGCGGCTCGTGAAGAGGCGCTCGAGACCGAGCGCCAGGAAGCCGAGAAGCTCGAAGCGGAAGCGGCGGCCATCGGCGAAGATCACGCGGCCACTCGCGCCGCGCTCGCCGCCCTGGAAGAGCGCCACCGCGGCGAGCGCAACGCCATGGGCCGGCTTCAGCAGCAGTTCCAGGAGACAGCCAACCGGCGCAACTCGACGATTGCGGAAATCGAGCGGCTGGGTGAGCAGCGCGCGCGCCTCTTGGCGGACAATATCGAACTCGACCGGCGCGGCGCCGAACTGGCAGCCGAAATCTCCCGCATGGAAGCCGCCGTCAATGAGATGGCGGTCGAGGACGCGGCCGCGCGGGAAGCCCTGCGCGCCGGAGAAGAAGAGCTCAAGACTCTGCGCATGGCCGTCCAGGAGAGCCAGGAGCGGCGCGCGCAGATCGAAGTCGAGCTGGTGCGCAAACAGGCGGAACTGAAGTATCTCGACGAGACCAGCCGCAAGGAATTGAATTGCCCGGTCGAGGAACTCGTCTCCGCTGACGATCCGGTCCCGGACGCCGACTCCATCGCCGCCGCCGAGCAGGGCGCCAATGAGATCCGCCAGCGCATCGAGGGGCTGGGTGCGGTGAACCCGGCCGCCATGGAAGAGTTCCAGGAGGCGCAGCAACGGCAGGAATTCCTGAGCGTGCAGCGCCAGGACCTGCTCGATTCCATCCGCGACACCGAAAAGGCGATTCAGGAGATCGACCAGGTCTCGCGGCAGAAATTCGCCGAGGCCTTCGAGGCCATCAACGCCAATTTCCGCGGCATGTTCCAGTCGCTGTTCGGCGGCGGCACCGGCGAAATGCGCCTCACCGACCAGGAAAACCTGGCCGAATCGGGTATCGACATCGTCTGCTCGCCGCCGGGCAAACGGCTGCAAAACGTGCTGCTGCTATCGGGCGGCGAAAAGGCCCTGGCCGCAGTGGCGCTGTTGATGGCCATCTTCCGCTATCAGCCGAGCCCGTTCTGCGTGCTGGACGAAGTCGATGCGCCGCTCGACGAGGCCAACATCGGCAGGCTGGCGAATCTGCTGAAAGAGATGTCGCTCGAAACGCAGTTCGTCGTGATCACCCACTCCAAGCGCACCATGGAGGCCGCCGAGGCGCTCTACGGCGTGACCATGCAGGAGCCCGGCGTCTCGCGCCTGGTGGCCGTGCGCTTCGGCCCCGCCGAAGCGGCAGCGTAGAGCGGGATTATCGCCGGCAACTTGGTGATCGACGTGGCGCACGCACTCGTGCGTGCAGTGTCGAGACTCTTCTCGACACGTGTTCGGATGTGGCTGACCGTGCGTCGGCACGAGTGCCGACGCGGCACGCACGAGTGCGTGCGCCATGTCGAAATGGCGCGGCTATTCCTGACAGGCGCCAAGTGCGAGAGTCTCGAATCCGCCCACGCCGACTCGCCTATCTAACCGGTGGATCCCATCCTTTTGCCGTGCAATGAACGGACTTGGCGGCTCCGCCTGCGATGTCCAGCGAGGCAGTACAGCTCATGTCCTTGCCGGTCTGGTCTTTGCCTCTGACTGACACGCTGTGCTGGCCGGGAGAGAGCACAAACGTAAAGGGTGTTTGCCGGCTCATTCGCCGGTTGTCAATGTTCACGGTGGCGCCCGGCGGCTCCGATGTGACGGTTAGCCTGCCCGGCTTCTGGGGCATCTGCGACCGCAATAGCCCTGGGAACAGGAAGAGGCAGCACAGCGCCAACTCCAGCACTGGGAGCAGCCGTTGCGTTTTCATGTTAGTCCACCTTGCCTAAGTCTTGCATCACAAAATCGGCGAAAAAGAAAACACCTAGCAGCAGCGTGTAAAAATGCGCTGTCTTCGGCAATTGAACCAGGTCGATGTCGAGTGTCCCGACCGAGTTCAAGAGTACAAATTCGACGTTCTGATAGGAGATATACCCGAAGTACAGGGAGAGGCCGACAAAAACCGCACTGAAAACGGCGGGCCACATTTCCCGCAGCCGATAATGCTCTCGGGGCTTGCTGGTCAACAGGAAACCCATCGCTCCCAAGAGTCCAGTGCCTAGAGTGATCAGCAGATTGTTGATATTCTCGTAGGCGTCCACGGCTTTGTCCATCTCCGGCTGGCTATCTGGCGCCGTCGGGTAAGGCCTGTTATTCACATAGTTCGTGACCTGCCACATTACCCCCACCAGCACGATACTGACGATATAGAAGCTGAGTCTGGCAATTGGCAGGCGTCCGGTCAGTGGCTTCGCTGTCATTCAAATTGGTCCTGAACGTTTGGGGCCGCAAGCGTACCCTCGGGCTTTTGGCGAGTATAACCGAACTCGAGTGGAGCGTCAATCGAATTGATACTCAAATGTCGCTAGTATGTGAGTTGTC
>PLOR01000026.1 GCA_003142185.1 Bryobacterales bacterium | reverse complement strand
CGTAGCACGGAGGAGTTGCTCTACGAGCCGTTGTTGCTTACGCATAACTTAATATTAAGATAGATCTGTCTGTTTTTGCTGTCAAGACAAAAATGACAAATATCTTCAAAAATGTTTCGGGACGGAAACTTGTACGATCCTGCAGAGTCCCGGCGACCGAGACCCTGAGCCGAAAGAACCTGGCCTCTCATTTTTGCGCCGGAAAGTAGCTAGTAGATAGTGGGGTTACCGGAAACTAGCTGTACAGAAGAATTGGCGACTGGCAAGTTGACGTCTAGCGCCCAAACCGCATTAGTGCGCACCAACACGGTGGTATGTGGGCCACCGCCTCTACTAACGGTGTATCGCCAACTCCCCCCGCCTTATTTCCTATACTGCCTGCCTTCGCGTCCTCCCCAGCAACTCCTCTGCCCGTTCGAGCACCCTCCGTTCGGCCGCTTCGCGCGTGGTTCCGGTGGCGCGCGCCAGCGCCGCGCCCGGCGATACGTTGTCGGCTTTGGCGTGCCACTGGATCCCCAGCCGGTAGCTGGCCACATTTACCGGCCAGCCCGCCAGCTCCAGCTGCCGCTCCGCGTATTCTTCCGCTTTCATCCGCGCGCCCCCGCCGCCTTGGCCGCGGCTCCGCGCTCTACGCCGGCGCCCACCAGGTTGCCCCACTCGGTCCACGATCCGTCGTAGTTCTTTACGTCGCGGAAACCCAGCAGATATTTCAGCACGAACCAGGTGTGGCTCGATCGTTCGCCGATGCGGCAGTAGGCGATCACCGGCTTGGAGCCGTCCACGCCCTCGCTCGCGTACAATTGCCGCAGTTCGTCGGCCGATTTGAACGTGCCGTCGTCGTTCGCCGCCTTCGCCCACGGGATGCTGCGCGCGCCCGGCACGTGGCCGCCACGCTGGCAGGTCTCGGGCAGCCCGGGAGGCGCCAGAATTTCGCCCGTGAATTCCTGCGGGCTGCGCACGTCCACCAGCGCCGATGCGCCGAGCGCCGAAGCCGTTTGCACTTGCGGCAGAAACGCCCGCAGCGATACGTCCGGCTCCTTCGCCGTGTAATTGGTGGACTTCACCTTGGGCGCCTCGGTCGATAGTTCGCGGCCTTCGGAAAGCCATTTCTTGCGTCCGCCGTTCATCAGCCGCACGTCGCGGTGGCCGTAAATCTTGGCCTGCCACAGCGCCCATGCCGCGAACCAGTTGTTGTTGTCGCCGTAAATGACCAGGGTCGTGTCCGGCGTCACCCCGGAGCGCTCCATCAGCTCTTCAAACTGCTGCCGGGAAAGAATGTCGCGCCGCACGGTGTCGCACAACTCGGTGTTCCAGGCCCACGCGATCGCGCCCGGCACGTGTCCTTCATCGTAGGCCTTGGTATCGACGTCCACCTCTGCAATGCGAACGCCGTCATCTTTTGCATGTTTGGCAACCCAGTCGGTGGTCACCAGTGTTTCCGGATTGGCATACTCGGCCATTGGGAAACCTCCTCTCCAAAAATCTACCGTAATTATATCGGAATTCTTGAGATGCCCGGCGGCGAAACGGCGCGCTACCATGAAATCGTCATGCTTGTACGCGCGCTGGTGCGTTTTACCGGAATCCTCAGGCAGGGCTTCGACCCGCGCCTGGCCGCAGCCCTGTTGGGCCTCGTTTCAGTTGGCGTTCTATTTTCGCAATCGGCCGTGGACCCAGGCGCGATCGCGCGCAAGGCGCTCGACCTTTTGCTGGCGCAGAATTATCCCGAGTTTGCCGCGCTCGCGTCGCCACAGCTCAAAGCCAACATGAATGAACAGGCTTTCGGCAAGCTGGGCGCCCAGATCAAGGGCTGGGGTGCGATCGACAAGATTGGCGAGCCGGTGGTCGAGGAAATGGGTCCAACCAAGGTGGTCACCATCCCGGTTTCCTTCGCCGACAAGAACATCAAAGCGCGTTTCGCCATCAATGTTTCCGGGCAGGTTTCGGTTATGTACCTGATGCCCGGCGAAGCGCAGTGGGCGCGCCCGGCTTACAGCAAGCCGGACTCGTTTACCGAGCGCGACGTGACCTTCGGCGACGAATGGAAGCTGCCCGGTACGCTGGCCGTTCCCAAAGGCGCCGGTCCGTTTCCGGCCGTGCTGTTGGTGCAGGATTTCGGACCGAAGGACCGCGACGATTCGCATGGCGTCCTCAAGCCCTTCCACGACCTTTCCGATGGCCTGGCCTCGCGCGGCGTGGTAGTGCTGCGTTATGAAAAGCGCCTCCGGCAATATGCCGAGCGCATGTCCGGCAAGCCGTATACGGCCGACGACGAAACCGAGGACGATGCCGTCACTGCGCTGGCTTTCCTGCGCGCGCAATCCGCGGTCGATCCCAAGCAGGTCTACCTAGTGGGCCACGGCTTGGGCGGCTATCTGGCGCCGCGCATCGCCGCCGAAGACGGCAAACTGGCCGGCGTGGTCGTGATGGCTGCCAACGAGCGGCCGCTCGAAGATCTGATGCTTGACCAACTGCAGACGCTCCTCAACAGCAGGCAGTATCCGGTGAGCGGGGCAGAAGTGCAGCAAACCGACCTGGCCGCGGAAATGGAGCAAGCCAAAAAGACCGTGGCGCGCATCAAGAGCCTGGAACAAAACGACGCTGACGCGCCGGCGATTTTCGGCCTGCCCGCCGCCTACTGGCTGGACCTCAAAGGCTACGACCCCGCAGCCGAAGCCAAGAAGTTGTCCATCCCCATTCTCGTCCTGTATGGCGAGCGCGATTTCCAGGTGCCGAAAGTCGATTTCGACCTGTGGAAGAGCGGGCTCGCCGCCGGCAAGAATTCGACCACCCGCAGTTACCCGGCCTTGAATCACGCGTTCGTTGCCGGCTCCGGCCCCAGCACCGACAAGGAGTACCAAACCCCCGGCCACGTGGCTCCTGAAGTGGTGGACGATATCGCGAAGTTCATAGGCAAGTAGCCCGTGGCGCGGCCTGTCAAGGCTGCTGAGTCGAGAGTCATCTCGACTCTTCTTTGCCGCGACCAGCTCGAATGCTCCGCTCTCAATCCCGCAGCCTCTCCGCCGAAAGCAACACCAGCGAGATCCACAGCAGATCGGCCAGCAGCAGGTGAACCAGTTGCGTTCCCACCGGGGCGAGCAAGAGCAGATTGATGGCGCCGCAAGCGAGTTGGCCGCCCGTCAGCGCCAGCACGGCGTATGACAGGCGCCGTCCCACGGCAGATGACACCGCCGATAGCGCATAGTAGAGCACCCACGCGCCGGCGCCGGCCGCTATCAGCGGGTGCCATATGCGCAGCCGCACGAACAGATTCGCCGACGGATCGAAATCCCTCGCGAATCCCGCGGCCAGCGACGTCACCGGGAAGAGCGTGTCACCGAGCGCAGCAATCGCACCGCTGACTCCCAGCACCGCAAACACTGCCAGCGTCGCGGCGGCCATCCATGCCGGGTGGCCGCGCAGGCGGACAGCCGGGCGCCCGCTGCCCCACCAGGCGGTCAAGGTGAGGCAAGCCAGCAGGATGAGTGTGTTAATGAGGTGCGCCGATAGCGACCACGCGCGCGACGACGAAGCATTGCGGGCGACGTGATTGAGCAGCACCAGCGCCGCGCCTAGCAGCGCTTCGGTCACCAGGAAAGTGGCCGACAGCGTCGCTCCGAGCCGCACACGGTGCCGCTTCGGGTACGCCCGAAAGGCCCACACCACCAGCGCCGCCACCAGCATCAGGTCAAGCCCGCTGGTCACCCTGTGGGTGAACTCGATGATGGTCGCCCCCGCCGGAGTCTGCGGCGTAACCGGGCCGTCGCACAGCGGCCAATGATTGCCGCACCCGGCGCCGGAACCTGTGGCGCGCACATAGGCGCCCCACAGAACTACCGCGAGGTTGTATGCCAGCACCGCCCAGGCAAAGATGGCGAACCGGCGCTCCCGTAGCGCGGAAGCCCGCGGATTCGCCTCGGCAGCGGCACTCGCAACGTCAGGCATGGACGGAAAATCACATTATACGGAAAGAAGGGGCTTGACACTATCTCCCTAGAAGTCTACCCTAGCTAACTATGGATGGAAGCGGCACGCTGGATTGACTCATGAAAAACACCGATCGCCTTTTCGGTTCGCTCGAACTTCTCGTCTTGAAAACCCTAGCTGCGGGGCCGAACCATGGTTTCGGCATCACGGTCCACGTGGAAACCGTCTCCAAGGGCCTGCTGCACATGGAAGAAGGCTCGCTGTACCCGGCGCTGCACCGCCTGGAGCGAGAGCGGTTGATCTCGGGCGAGTGGCGGCAAACCGATAACGGCCGCCGCGCCCGCCTTTACACGCTCACTGCAGGCGGCCGCAAGCGCCTCACGGAAAACGAAGCAAGCTGGTCGTCGGTGGCGCTGGGCATCGAAAGAGTTCTGAGGTTCGTATGAAGCACGCTATCGAGTGGCTGAGGCGTCTTTTCCATCGCGATTCCGCGTGGCAGGAGGAAATCGAAAGCCACCTTGCCATGCGCGCCGATTGGCATCGGCAACAGGGCATTGAGCCGGACGCGGCCCGCACCCGCGCCGCGCGCGATTTCGGCAGCCCTTTGCGCGCGCTCGAGGCCGTTCGCGCGGTGCATTGGGCGCCATGGCTGGACGCGCTCGCGCAGGACGCGCGTCACGGCCTGCGCGTGATCCGGCGCTCGCCCGCCTTCAGCCTAGCCGCGGTGGCCACGCTGGCGGTGGGCATCGGCGCCTCCACCGCCGTGTTCAGCGTCGTGGATTTGCTGTTATTCCGCAGCCTCCCCTATCCGCGCGCCGATCGCCTCGTGTCGCTCGGCTTCAGCGGACCAATCGACACCAGCGAATTCAATGTCGGCAACGCTTACCTGGACTGGCGCGTCCACCAGCACGCCTCCACCGCCATGACCTCGATGTATCCTGGCGGCCAGTGCGACCTCGGCGAGGCGCCGCCGCTGCGCGTCCCCTGCATTCAGGTGGAGGCGAACTTTCTCGCCACGCTTGGCATAATCCCCGCCGCCGGCCGCGATTTCCACCCCGAGGACGACCGGCCCGGCGCTCCCAAAGTGGCCCTGCTCTCCTATCCCGTGTGGCAGTCGCGTTTCGGCGGCGATCCCGGCGCCGTCGGGAAGACAATCAGCTTGGATGATGCCCCGGTACGCATCATCGGTTTTCTGCCGCGGACCTTCGAGATGCCGCAACTGGGCGAGGCCGACGTATTGCTGGCCGAGCAACTGGACGAAGGCGTCGCGCGCGCGCCCAGGTCCACCGTTTTCCTGCGCACTTTCGCCCGTTTGAAGGATGGTGCCACCGCGGAGACCGCGCGCCAGCAAATGCTGCCGCTGTTTACCGACAGCGTGCGCCGTTACGTGCCTCCGCAGTTGCAACGCGAAGTGGGGCTGGTGGTGCGCAGCTTGCGCGACCGGCAGATTCACGATGTGAAACTCGCCTCCTGGCTGTTGTTCGGTGCCGTGCTGGCGCTGGTAGCACTGGCCTGCGCCAACGTCGCCAACCTCATGCTGGCCCGCGCCGCCGCGCGCCGGAAGGAACTGGCGATGCGCGCCGCGCTCGGCGCGGGCCGCGGCCGCTTGGCGCGCCAAATGTTCACCGAAAGCCTGCTGCTCAGCTTGGCCGGCGGCGCGGCTGGCTGTGTTTTCGCCTGGGGCTTGTTGCGCGCGGTGGTGGCGATGGCGCCACAAGCATTGCCGCGGCTTTCCCAGGCGCGCATGGATGGACGGGTTCTATTGTTCGCCATCGCGGTTTCGCTGGCGGCTGCGCTGGCGACCGGCCTGCTGCCGGCCTGGGAGCGATTGAGCGCCGCGGCGCTCGCCGGATGGCATTCCGCCGGAAGCGGGCGCTCATGGGCGCGGCCCGTGCTCGTGGCGGCGCAGGTGGCGATTTCGCTGGTTCTGTTGACCGGCGCATCGCTGCTGGTGCGCAGCTTGTGGAAGCTGGAAAGCGAATCGCTGGGATTTCAGCCGCGGCGCGTGGTCACCGCGACCTTCACGCTCAACCGCCAACGCTACAATTCGGTGGAAAAACAGGACGCTTTCTACTCCGAGGTGAGCAGAAGCTCGCCGGTATTCCTGGAGTCAGCCGATTTGCCCTGAGCGATACCATTCCGCCGTCGGGAGGCCTGCGCGGCCGGCCGTTCTCCAACATCCGGATTGCCGGCCACCCGCCGCTTCCCGAGCAAGGCGGCATGGTGGCGTTCCGTTACGTCACGCCCGGCTACTTCCGTGCGCTAGGCATTCCGATTCTCGCCGGACGCGATTTCGACGAAAAGGAGCGTTCCGGAACGGAGACTCCGCTGATCCTGAGCCAGTCGCTGGCGCAGCGCATGTTCCCGGCCGAGAACCCGGTGGGCCAGCGGATTGACCTCGATGTGAGCGGCCATTGGCAGCCGGTGGTGGGCGTGGCGGGCGATGTGAGGAACCTGGGGCTTACCGATGCGCCGCAGCCGGAATATTACCAACTGCGCATGCACCGGTCGTGGGCGCCGGGCCTGAGCGCCGTGGCGTTGCTCGAAACGCCGCTCGATGCGGGCACGCTGGAACGCTGGGTGCGCCGGCAAATGGCCACCATCGATCCCGCGCTGCCCGTCACCATCGAGACCATGCAGACCAGGGTCGACCGCTTGAGCGAGCGGGCGCGGTTCCTGGCCGCGCTGATCGCGCTGTTTGCCGCCTTCGGACTGTTGCTGGCCGCGATTGGGCTGTATGGCGTACTGTCATTCCTGGTTGCCCAACGCACGCGCGAAATTGGCGTGCGCATCGCACTCGGCGCAACGCCAGGCCAGATCGCGCGCATGGCGGTGCACCAGGCCGGCGTCTGGACGCTCACTGGAATGGCCGCCGGCTGCGTGGCATCCGCGGCACTGGGGCGAATCGCGCGCGGCGCTTTGTTCCAGGTTTCGCCCTTCGACCCGCTCTCGTTGGCAGCCGCAGCTCTGGTCCTGGCGATGGCCGCCGCTATCGCCGCCTGGCGTCCCGCCCGCCGCGCCGCCCAAGTGGACCCGGCAGTTTCGTTGCGCGAAGAGTAAGCCGGGGCACCCTGTCCAGGCGACTTGACAGCCCGCGCCACGACTTAGGTGAACAGTGTTGGACTTAGATCAGCACAGTTCAATCTACCAACGTGGCGCGGGCACTCTCGAAAACAGCCAGGTCTTCGACCGTGTGATGTCGCACTTGGTGCGGTTACTCAATAGCATCGAATCTTGCGGTCACGGTACTATTCCACCGGAATCTCGAAATAGAACAGATCTTTGCCGGAGCGCGCTTCCGTCAATCCGCTCAGGTAAATGGTCGCGCCATTTTGTAACTGGGTTTGGAAATACAGAAAGCCGCTGGCGGTCAGGCCCGGCGCCACCATCTGCGCCGCCAGCGCGCGGCCCTCGATCTCCGGCGCGCCCAGCGGATTCTTTTTCTTGATGTGTATCGGCATCGGTGGGGCCGCGCCCAGGTCCGGCCGGTGAGGAGGGCGCGAATATTTGACGTCTCCCGACGGAGTCGCGGTCACGCGGCTGCCATGAGGGCCAACGTATTCGGCATTCATCTGGTCCAACCGGATGGTCTCGCGGCTGTCGTTTTGAATCACTATCAGCACGGGCAGCACGCCGTAATCGTAAGGCACCAACTTGCCGAACGCCGCCCGCACCTTGTCGCCGGCGACGTAGGTTTCCGCGCCGATGGTCACCTCAGCGACGGTCAGGCGATGCGCCATGGTGGCCGCGGCGGGCGCATGGAAGGCTTGCTCCTTGTCCGCGGCGAGCGCCGCGGTTATACTCATTAAAAGAGCCAAACGTTTGAAAACAAAAGGCATTTATTACCTCTACCGAGTCTGCCAGGCGTTGGCGCTTCCCCTCCTCTTATTGTATTTCTTATATCGCTGCCTGCGCAGCCGCGGCTATTGGGCCAGTTTGCCGCAGCGCTTCGGCTTTCTTCCCGGCTCATTGAATCAGACCGGTCCCGGCGCCATCTGGTTCCACGCGGTTTCGGTGGGCGAAGTTCTGGGCTCGCTCGACTTCCTCCGCCGCATACGCGCCGAGTTCCCGCAGACCCGGCTGTTCGTTTCCACGGGCACCATCGCCGGTCAAGCCACCGCGCGGAACAAACTGAAGGAACTGGCCGACGGCATTTTCTACGCGCCGGTGGATCTGGTGTTCGCGGTTCGCCGCGTGTTGCGGCGCCTGAACCCATCGCTGGTGATCGTTGCCGAAACCGAGATCTGGCCCAATCTCTTTCGAGAGGTAAAGCGCAGCGGCGCCGCGCTTGCCATCGTCAATGCACGCATTTCCGATAGCGCCTATCCGCGATACCAGCGGTTGGCCTGGTTCTTCCGGGCGGCGTTGCCGGCGGCCGATGCCGTCCTCACCCAAAGCGACGAGATCGGCCAGCGCTATCTCTCGCTCGGTGCGCAGCCGGCCGCGGTGCGCACTGCCGGCAATTTCAAATACGATTTCGATGCCCGCCCGGCGGCGCCGGAATCGCCGGTGATGGCGTTGATCGAGCGCCTCGGCCCTAAACACGTCTGGATCGCCGCCAGCACGGTGCCTCCCGCCGCGGGCGATGCCGATGAAGACGCCGCGGTGCTCGAGGCTTACCGCGTCGTGGCCGTGCGCCACCCTGGCCTGCTGCTGATTTGGGCGCCGCGCAAGCCGGAGCACTTTGCCATTGTGGCCGAGAAGTTGGCGCGCGCCGGTATCCCGTTCGTTCGACGTTCGCGCCTGGACGCGGAATCGCTCGGCGTTCTTCCGGGCGTGCTGCTCCTCGATAGCATTGGCGAATTGTCCGGCTTGTTTGCCTCCGCGCAGGTGGTCTTCATGGGCGGCACGCTGGCGGCGCGCGGCGGCCACAACATTCTGGAGCCGGCGCTGTTCGCGAAGCCGGTGATCGTCGGTCCGCACATGGAGAACTTTCAGGCCATCGCGGATAACTTCCGCGCCGCCGGCGCTTCCGTCGAGATTACCCGGCCGGAAGAACTGGGCGATGCCGTTTCGACGCTGCTGGCGGATTCCCAAGCCAGCGCCCGCATCGGCGGCCGGGCGCTCAAGTGCGCGGAAGCCCGCCGCGGCGCGAGCGCGGTTGCCGTCGCCTCGATGCGCCTTTTGTACGATAGCCACCTGCCACGCCATCGCCGCGCGCAGCCGTGGCACGCGCTGGGCCTGCCGCTCGAGCGCGTTTGGGAATTGGCCGGTGTTGGCAGGTCGCGGACCTGCCCCACTAAGCTGGGCGTTCCCGTGATCAGCGTCGGCAACCTCAGCATGGGTGGCACGGGCAAAACACCGTGCGTGCTGCACCTGGCCGGGCTGCTCCGCGCCGCCGGCCACACGCCCGCCATCCTTACGCGCGGCTATGGCCGCCATGCGCTGGCGGGCGACCTGGCAGTCGAGCCCGGCGCCCAGGTGAGCGTCGAGGAATCGGGCGATGAGCCGCAAATCTTCATCCGCTCCGGCCTGGCTGCCGTCGGCATCGGCGCCGACCGGGCCCGCGCCGCCGCCCTTTTGCTCGAGCGCTTCCCGGCCGACGTTTTCCTGCTCGACGATGGCTTTCAGCACGTACGCCTGGCGCGCGATCTGGACATCGTTTTGATCGATGCGTTAAATCCCTTCGGCGGCGGCTATGTTTTCCCGCTCGGCCGCCTGCGCGAGCCGGTTTCGAGCCTCTCGCGCGCAGGCGCCATCATCATCACCCGCAGCCAGTTTTCCGATCTCGCGCCGGCGATCGAAAACGTGGTGCGCGAAGTCAACCCGCATGCGCCGGTCTTTCGATCCGGTATCGAGCCGGAAGCCTGGGTGGATGCGGCCACCGGCGCCAGCCACCCGCTCGCCCAGCCGCCGTTTGGCGCCGCCGGCGGCTTTTGCGGTTTAGGCAATCCGCAATCGTTCCGGCGCACCCTGGAACGCCTCGGCATGCCGCCCGCCGCGTGGTTTGAATTCGACGACCACCACCGCTACCGGCCCAGAGAGCTCCGCTCGATGGCGCACCAGGCCGGCGCCGCGGGAGCCACTGCGCTGGTTACCACCGAGAAAGACGCCGTCAACCTCGCCACCGGTTTCCGCGATGCAACCGCGCCGCTCGCGGTCTACTGGCTGAAGGTGCGGATGACGATTGACCGCGAAGCGGAGTTTCTGAGGCTGGTAACGGCGCTGTTTGCGGTTAGGCGTTGAGTGGCGCGCGAAGAAATGTCGAGACGAATCTCGACTCAGCAGGCAGGACTGCCGGCGCTTCCGCCGGCCAACCGCCGGTCCAACTGGCTCCGCCGCGATGAAACCGGGTTGGACGCCAAATCGATAACCGCTGGGATTCGCCGCGCGGCGTTGGCAGGCGGAAACGCCTGCCCCACGTTAGCGCGCCTGGCTGGTCGCGCCGGCCGGCCGGCCGCGGTCGGCAAAGTATTCTTCGAGCGCCTTCGCGATGGGCGGCATGGGCGGCAGGCCCAACCGCTCCATTTTGGCGTTGGAAAGCGCCGAATACTGCGGCCGCCGCGCTGCGGTGCGATACTCGCGATGGTTGGTGGCCAGCACCAGCGGGTCCACGCCCGCCGCCTGGAAGATCAAGCGCGCGAATTGAAACCAACTGATGGGCGCTCCGCCCCCGATGTGGAAAACCCCGGTCTGGCCGCGCTCCACCAGATCGGCCGCGCGCGCCGCCAGCAGTGGCGCGAAGGTGGGCGACGCCACATGGTCTTGCACTACGCGGATCGGCTGTTGGGAAGCGGCCAGGCGCATCATCAACTCCACGAAGTTGCCGCGCGCCGTCTTCCGGCCGCCGGGCCCGTACACGCCCGAGGTGCGGACGATCAGCGCGTTATCCAGGTAAGCCCGGGCGTACAACTCTCCAGCGAGCTTCGAAACAGCGTAAGCGCTCAACGGGTGCGGATGGTCGTCCTCCGCATAAGGATGGTGCGCGAATCCATCGAACACGTAGTCGGTCGAAAACTGCACCAGGCGCGCGTCCGCCTGGCGGCAGGCCAGCGCCAGGTGCCGCACCGCCAGCGCATTTACCTGAAATGCCGCCGACGGCTCGCGTTCCGCGACGTCGACCTGGTTGTAAGCGGCGCAGTTGAACACCACGTCGGCCTCATGCCCTGCCACCGCGCTTTCCACCGCCGCCCCATCCGTGATGTCCGCGTCTCCCCGGTCAAAGCCAATGGTCGCGTAGCCGCGCGCTTGCAACTCGCGCATCAGTTCGACTCCCAATTGACCGGCCGCGCCGAACACCACCGCTCGTCGGGTCATCGATAGTCTCCGAATACCATCTTGCCGGACTTGCCCCCTAATGCCAGCGGTGCGCGTACACCAGCGCCAGCGTGGCCAACACCATCAGCACCACCAGCCCCAGAATGATGCACTGGCGCGCCGGCGTCAGCCAGGAAACTGCCGGGGCTTCCCGGCCGAGCACCGAATCGAGCAGCCGGTGCCGCGACGGGCCCGGCAGGGCGCGCATCGCCTTGGTGATTTCGCGCCGCCCACGCTGGTCGGCAATCAGGATGGTCGCGGAATTGCATCCGTTGGTCGATTCGAGCAGCTTGGTTCGCAGCGAGGCGGGCACTTCTTCCACCGACCGGTACACCAGGTCCGCGCCGCCCGCCGAAATCAGCACCGTGGAGCTCTGATACATGCCCTTCGCCGCCGGATTGGGAGTCCCGCAATGCGGGCACGCCGCATCCTCTTCGGCCAGAGTCTTGCGGCATTGCTTGCACTTCATCACGCCACCACCTTCGGCGCCCGCGACCTCGCCGACACCTCGCCAACGTTCTCCATGACAACCTGGATAAATCCCAGCGCCGCCTTCGAGAGCGCCTTGTCGCGGCGGTAGATCAGGCCCAGCCGCCGCACCATCGGCTCGGGAGCCAGCGTGATGGCAGACAGCCTGCCGGCCGCCACCTCCTCCCGGCAATTGGACGCTGCCAGGAAGCTCACCCCCAGCCCCGCGATCACGAAGCGCTTCATCATCTCCGTCGAATCCAGCTCCATCGAGATGCGGATCCGTTCTTCCACCGGTTCCAGCCACTGGTTGAGACGCGTGCGCGTTTTTCCCTGTTTCGGCAGCAGCAGGTAAAACTCCGTGACCTCCTGCGCCTCCACCATCTTTCTACCCGCCAGCGGGTGCCCGGCCGGGACGATCGCGCAGATCTCGTCCTTGTGAATATCCACCACCTGCAACCTCTTCTCATCGACCGGAAGTTGCGTTAGCCCGAAATCGGCCGAGTTCTCCGCCACTGCTTCCACCACGCGCGTGGCGTAAGAGCGGTCCACCTGCAATTGCACGGCGGGGAACAACCCCCGGTAAACCGAAAAGACGGTGGGCAGAATGTAGATGCAGGTGGCCTCATTGGCCGCGATCACGAGTTCGCCGCGAGGGTTCGTCTCGAGCTCCGCGATGGTGTCCTGTGCGCGGCGCCGCAGCTCCAGCATCTGTTCGGCGTGGCCGGCGAAGATGCGGCCCGCCGTGGTGAGTGAAATGCGGCTGCCAAAACGTTCGAACAGGTCCGCCCGCAACTCCTGCTCCAGTTGCCGCACCTGCGCGCTGATAGCCGGCTGCGTGCGGTAACACGTCTGCGCCGCCTTGGAGAAACTCTTCAGCCTGACGATCTCTAAGAAAGTGTGAAGCTGATCGAAGTCCATTGGCGTCCGGTCCGCGGCCCGGCAGGGCGTCCCATTGCAACGCGACGCACCGGTCTCCACTCAAATCCTGGATGGGCGGGATAGAAATTATCAATTTCCCCCCGCACAACAGGGTTTGGTAAATATTGTAGCAAAGGGCCTAGGGAGGGTGCGGCCGCAGTACTTGGAATCGTGCTTTTCGCCGCCGCCCGAATTCCATCGCGCTGCCTGTCCAAGGGCTGCTGAGCCGAGAGTCATCCCGGCTTTTCTTCTCCGCGCGGGAATCTAAAGAAGAGTCGAGACAACTCTCGACTCAGCAGCCTTGCCAGGCTGCGCCACGCCTGCGAACGGCTGGACAGCCCGCGCCACGCAATTTGACACTTGTCCGAGTGGGATGATAAGTGTTGAATCTTCACAGGAGATCCAATGGCTGACGAGCAGAAGCCTGGGGGCTCGGAGGCGCCTTCTCCGCCCGCTGGAGAAGGCGCGAAACCGCCGGCCAAACCAGCCGCCGACGCCGCCAAACCGCCCCCTCCTAAACCCGCCGCGCCGCCCAAGCCGCCCGCCACCATGGCCGCGACCCCTTGGGACAGCGCCCTCGCCCGCTCGGTCAAGGAGCGGTTCGGCGACGGCATCCTCGCCACCTCGACCTATCTTGGGCAGGATTTTGTGGTCACCAAGCCCGATTCCGCCATGCCGGTGCTCGAATACCTGAAGCTGGACGCCGATTTCGATTACCTGGTGGACATCACGGCGGTGGATTGGCCCAAGCGAGCCGAACGGTTCGACCTGGTCTACATCGTCTACAGTTTTCCGCACAACCAGCGCGTCCGCATCAAGGTCCAAATCGCGGATGGATTCGAACCGCGCACGGCGACCGGTGTGCACCTGACGGCCAATTGGCTGGAGCGCGAGGTGTTCGACATGTTCGGCATCCGCTTCGCCGGCCACCCGGACCTGCGGCGCATTCTGATGCCGGAAGACTGGCAGGGTTACCCTCTGCGCAAGGATTACGGCATCCTGCAACAGGACGTGCGCTGGGTGCAGGAGAATCTGGGCATCGAAAGCGGCCAGTAAAAACATGCCGGACACCTTCCTGGATTCGACCGAACTAATCCTCAACATGGGGCCGCAGCACCCATCCACGCACGGCGTGCTGAGGGTGATCCTCAAGCTGGATGGCGAGAAGATTCTCGGCACGGATTGCGTCATCGGCTACCTGCACCGCGGGGTGGAAAAGATCGCCGAAAATCGCACCTACACGCAGTTCAACCCCTACGTCGACCGCATGGATTACGTGGCGGCCGTCTCCAACGGCCTGGGCTATTGCCTGGCGGTGGAAAAGCTGCTGAACGTGCAAGCGCCGCCGCGCGCGCAGGTCGTGCGGGTGATCCTCACCGAACTGAACCGGATCGCCAGCCACCTGCTGTGGCTGGGCACCCACGCGCTCGATATCGGCGCCATCACGCCGGTGTTTTACTGCTTCCGCGAGCGGGAAGAGGCGCTGAAGATTTTCGAGCAGTATTGCGGCGCGCGGCTCACCACCCATGCCTTCCGCATCGGCGGTTTGCAATACGAAACTTACGAAGGCTTCGAGCGGGACGTCAAGGAATTCTGCGAGATGTTCCCGCCGAAAGTGGACGAGTACGAAGAGCTGCTCACCAACAACCGCATCTGGGCGGGACGGCTGAAGGGCGTCGGCATCCTCAACGGCGACGATTGCAAGGAATACGGCGTCACCGGGCCGGTGCTGCGCGCGGCGGGCGTGAAATGGGATTTGCGCAAAGCGCAGCCGTACTCGGGCTACGAGCAATACGATTTCGAGATTCCCACGCGGGAAAACGGCGACACCTACGACCGGTACATCGTGCGCATGCAGGAAATGCGGCAATCGGTGCGCATCATGGAGCAGGCGGTGGAAGGAATCCCGGCCGGGCCGATCATGGGGAAAGTGGGCAAGGTGATCAAGCCGCCGGTGGGCGAAGCGTATGTATCGATCGAAGCGCCCAAGGGCGAACTGGGGTATTACGTGGTGAGTGACGGCTCCACGCAGCCCTACCGGGTTCGCGTGCGGCCGCCTTCCTACATCAACTTGCAAGCACTGGACAAGATGGTGCGCGGCGCGCTGATAGCGGACGTGGTAGCCGTCATCGGCACTTTGGATATCGTGTTGGGCGAGGTGGACAGATGAGGCGCGAACGAATACCAGCCACGGATAAACACAGATGAACGCAGATAAGACTTTCGTTTTTTATCCGTGTTCATCTGTGTTTATCCGTGGCTATGACTCTTTTGCGGCTGATCTGCGGGCGGCAGATAGGTTGTGTTTATGATCGGGCTTTTGAAAAAGATTTTCTTGGTGGACCTGTTTCAGGGACTGTTTGTCACGTTCCGGAACCAGAATCCAAAATACATCTACACCGAACAGTACCCGGCCGAGCGGCCCAAAGTGGCCGAGCGGTACCGCGGCGCGCCGCGGCTGAACAACAACCCGGAGAATGGCGAAACGCTGTGCATTTCCTGCAACCTGTGCGCGCTGGCATGCCCGGAAAACCTGATCGTGGTGACCAGCGAGCGCAATGAGCAGACCAAGCGCAAGGACCTGACCGATTTCACCTATGACCTCTCGCGCTGCATGTTCTGCGGCCTGTGCGAAGACGCTTGCCCGGTGGACGCCCTGGAACTGACGCAAGATTTCGAGCTGGCCAGCTACACCCGCGACGGCATGATCTGGGACCGCCAGATGCTTGAGGAAGGGCCCAAGCCGACGCAATACAAATGCTAGATACGGTCCTGTTTTACAGTTTCGCGGTGCTGGTGCTGGGAGGCGGCATCCTCACCATCACCCGGCGCAACGCCGTGCATAGCGCCATTTCGCTGATCGTTTCGCTGCTGGGCGTGGCCGGGCTGTACCTGCTGCAAGCGGCCGAGTTCCTGTTCGCGGTGCAGATCGTGCTCTACGTGGGCGGCATCATGGTGCTGTTCCTGTTCGTCATCATGCTGGTCAACCTGGATGACGCCGCGAAGGTCCGCGAGTACAACCGGCAATGGATTGTTGCGCTGGTTGCGGTGGCGGCGGTGGGCGCGGAACTCGGCTACTTTTTCCATCGCGGCGCGGCGTCGTTCCACATCGCAGAAACCGCGGCCGCCGTTCCGGTTGCCGTGGGCAACACCGAGGCGCTGGCCGATTCGCTGTTCTCCGAATACCTGCTGCCGTTCGAGATTGCGTCGCTGGTGCTGCTGGTTGCGGTGGTGGGCTCGGTGATCATGGCGAAAAAGAGGATCTGAAGATGCATCCGGTGACCACGGTTCATTACCTGGCGTTGAGCGCGGCCCTGCTGCTCATCGGGACCGTCGGCGTGCTCACGCGCCGCAACATCGTCGTCATTCTGATGTCCATCGAGCTGATTCTCAACGCGGTGAACATCAACCTGATCGCGTTTTCGCACGCCTGGCATAACGTGGGCGGCCAGGTTTTCGCCATTTTCGTCATCACCGACGCGGTCGCCGAAGCGGCCGTCGGGCTGGGCATCCTGATCGCGCTGTTCCGCAACAAGGAAACCGTGCAGGCCGACGAAATCGATTTGTTGAAGTGGTAGGAGATTCTACGTGGTAGGAAAGCAGTGAATTTTCTCGACCTCATCTGGCTGATTCCGCTGTTCCCGCTGGCCGGCGCCGTGCTGATGCTGCTCGTGGGCAAGTTGCTCGATCCGCAGCCGCCATCCGACGTCGCGGTGGCGCCGGGCGTCGGACAAAGTGGGGCATGCGCTCCGCATGCCAACCACGCCCATCATCATCCCGGCCCGTTGCAGAATCTCATCCGCCTGATCTGCCCCGGCATGGTGCTGGTGTCCTTCATCTTTTCCGCCGGCGCGGTCTGGCAGCTTGCCCATCTTCCCAACCGGCTGCACCAGGTGATTCAGTTCACCTGGATCGCCGCCATGCCGTTCCACATGGCCAACGGTCACATCGCCACCTTCCAGGTGGATTGGGGATTTCTGCTCGACCCGCTGAGCTCGGTGATGATTCTGGTGGTGACCGGCGTCGGCTTCCTGATTCACGTGTACGCCACCGGCTACATGGCGCACGACAACGGGTTTTATCGCTTTTTCGGATATTTCAACCTGTTCATCTTCTTCATGCTGATGCTGGTGCTGGCCAACAACTACACGCTGCTGTTTGTCGGTTGGGAAGGCGTGGGGTTGTGCAGTTACCTGCTGATCGGCTTTTACTTCCACAAGAAATCGGCGGCTGACGCCGGCAAGAAAGCGTTCATCGTCAACCGCGTCGGCGACGCCGGCTTCGTGCTCGGCATGCTGCTGATGCTGTCGGTGTTGGGAACGGTGCGGTTCACCGACGTCAATGCCGCGCTGCGCAGCGGGCAATTCCCGGTGGAAGCAGGTTACGGCGTGCTGACGGCGATGGCCCTGCTGATGTTCTTCGGCGCCACCGGAAAATCGGCGCAGGTTCCGCTGTATGTCTGGCTGCCGGACGCCATGGAAGGTCCCACGCCGGTCTCGGCGTTGATCCACGCGGCCACCATGGTGACGGCGGGCGTGTACATGGTGGCGCGGTCTTCGGCGCTGTTCGAGTTGACACCCGTGGCGGGCATGTGGGTTGCCGGGATCGGCGCCTTCACGGCGATTTTTGCCGCCACCATCGCGCTGGTGCAGAACGATATCAAACGCGTGCTGGCGTATTCCACCGTCAGCCAGCTCGGATACATGTTCCTGGCGCTCGGCGTGGGCGCTTATTGGGTGGCCATCTTCCACTTGTTCACGCACGCGTTCTTCAAGGCCCTGCTCTTCCTTGGCTCAGGCTCGGTGATCCACGCCATGAGCGGCGAGCAGGACATGCGCTACATGGGCGCACTGAAGAAGAAGATTCCGGTGACGCACTGGACGATGTGGGTGGGTTCGGTGGCGATCGCCGGCATCCCGGGCCTGGCCGGGTTCTTTTCCAAGGACGAAATCCTGTGGCAGGCATTCAGCTCACCAAAAGGCTCCACGGTGCTGTGGCTGGTGGGCATAGTCACGGCGGCGATGACGGCGTTCTACATGTGGCGGCTGATGAACATGACGTTCTACGGACAGTCGCGCGTAAAGCCGGAAGTTGCCGCGCATGTGCACGAATCACCGGCGGTGATGACCTGGCCGCTAATCGCCCTGGCTGCGGGCAGCGTGCTGGGCGGGTGGCTGGGCGTGCCCAAGTTGTGGACGATCTTCGGCGGCGCCTTCCGCTTGTTTCCGCGCTGGCTGGCGCCGATGTTTGCGCTGGCCGGTTCCGAGACCGAGCATCCCGCATCCACCGAATGGTCGCTAATGATTCTTTCGGTGGCCGTGGCCGCGGGCGGAATTTCGCTGGCCTACTATCTTTACTCGAAGCGTGCGGACATTCCGGATCGCATTCTGGCGCGCTTCCGGCCGCTGCACACCGTGCTCTATAACAAATGGTACGTGGACGAGATCTACGATTTCCTGTTCGTCAACGGCCTGGGCAAGGGCGGCGGCAGCGCCATGGCGGAATTCGACCGCACGATTGTGGATGGCGGCGTCAACGGCGCGGGCTGGCTGACGCGCACCAGCGCGACGCTCTCCATGTGGTGGGACACCTGGATCGTCGATGGCGCCGTGCGCTTCACCTCGTTTTCCGTCAAGCTGCTCTCCTACCCGGCGTGCCTGCTCGAGAGCGGCCGCGTGCAGACTTACGCCTTGTTCATGTTGGTCGGGTTACTGGCGTTTCTGGGGTATTACGTCGCGAGGTAACCTATGGACCAGCACATCCTCAGCATCGTTCTGCTCACCCCGCTGGCCGGCCTTGCGGTGTTACTCTTCCTGCCGGCATCGAACCGGGGCCTCATCCGCATTTGGGCCAATCTGACCAGCCTGGCCGGCTTCCTGATTTCCCTGCCGCTGGTATTCCGCTTCGACAAAAACCTGGCCGGTTTCCAGTTCGAGGAACACTTCGACTGGATTCCGTCCTTAGGCGTCCACTATCACCTTGGGATGGACGGCATCAGCCTGCTGCTGGTGATGCTCACCACCTTGATGGGCTTCATCGCCACGCTCTGTTCCTGGTCTGCTGTCGAGGACCGCGTCAAGGGTTACTACGCCATGTTTATGCTGCTGCAGACTGGCATGATCGGCGTTTTCATTTCGCTCGATTTCTTCCTGTTCTACGTTTTCTGGGAGCTGGTGCTGGTGCCGATGTACTTCATCATCGGCATCTGGGGCGGCCCGCGCAAGCTTTACGCCGCCATTAAGTTCTTCCTGTACACGCTGGCCGGGTCGGTGCTGATGCTGCTGGGCATTCTGACTCTCTACTTCCAGCACTACGCGCAATTCGGTTTCTACACATTCGAAATTTCGGAGCTGATGAAGCTCAACCTGCCGCTCCACATGCAGCAATGGGTGTTCTGGGCTTTCTTCCTGGGCTTCGCCATCAAAGTTCCGATGTTCCCGTTCCACACCTGGCTGCCGGATGCGCACGTGGAGGCGCCCACCGCGGGTTCGGTGATCCTGGCCGCCGTGCTGCTGAAGATGGGGACTTACGGATTCCTCCGCTTCTCGCTGCCGCTGCTGCCCGGAGCGTCGATCGATCAAACCATCGTGCAGATTCTCGCCGTGCTCTCCATCATCGGCATCGTCTACGGCGCGCTGGTGAGCCTGATGCAGCAGGATTGGAAGAAGCTGGTGGCATACTCTTCGGTCAGCCACCTTGGTTTTTGCACGCTGGGCATTTTTTCGTTGAACCCGAACGGAATCGCCGGCAGCGTGTTGCAACAGATCAACCACGGCATTTCGACCGGCATGCTCTTCCTGGTGATTGGCGTCATCTATGAGCGGCGGCACACGCGCGAGATCAAGGAATACGGCGGCCTGGCGCACGTCATGCCGCGCTTCGCGACCATCTTCGCCATCGCCATGTTCAGCTCGGCCGGGCTGCCTCTGCTCAACGGGTTCGTGGGCGAGTTCACCATTTTGCAGGGCGCGTTTGAAGCCAACCGCATCTGGGCGGCGTTCGCGGTGACCGGCGTGATTTTTGGCGCGGCGTACCTGTTGTGGCTTTACCAGCGCACCATGCTGGGTCAGATCACCAACGCCAAAAACCTGGGCCTTCGCGATCTGAATCTGCGCGAAGTGGCCTTGTTCCTGCCGCTAATCGCCTGGGCGATCTGGATCGGCGTTTATCCCAAACCATATTTCGACGTGCTGCGGCAGCCCGTAACGCAGATTGTGGAACGTGTGCGGCCAGGGTATTTTGATGCCCCGCAGCAGGCCGGTTGGCAGGCGAAATCCGCTTCGGACCCGAAAACCGGGGCGCCTGCACCACTCGCTCGCAAAGTGGGACAGTCGCTTTCGCCTGTCAGCCCGCCAGCCGCACCACCGGCCATCCTGGCCCGCAATGGAGGCGTTCGGTGAACCCGTTCAGCCAGTTCTTCACATCCACCGACTACCTCACCATCATTCCGGCCGTGCAACTGGCGCTGTTCGGTTGCGCCATTCTGCTCTTCGACGCCTTCGAGGATTTCCTCTTCGGCGGTCCGCAGCATCGGAAGAGGCTGGTGTTCGGCGTGCTGGCGGCGGAAGTCTTCGCCGGCATGGGTCTCGTAAAGCAGCAAATGCACCTGGGGCCCGACGGGCTGATCTCCGGCTTCGGCGGCTCGGTCACGGTGGATGGCTTCGGCATTTTCTTCAACTGGATTTTCATCGTCGCAGCGGTCATCGTCGCGGTGGTGTCGTACAAGTACCTCGAGATCGCGGGCGAGCATCACGGCGAATATTACAGCCTGGTGCTGTTCGCTCAGTCCGGCATGTATTTCCTGGCCACCGGCACGGACCTGGTAACGCTCTTCATCGGCCTGGAGCTGATGGCGCTGTGCTTCTACGTGATGGTCGGCTTCCTGCGCACCGATAAGCGCTCCAACGAAGCGGCGATGAAGTACCTGCTGCTCGGCGCCTTTTCCACCGGCCTGCTGGTGTACGGTTTTTCGGTGATGTACGGCCTGGCCGGGTCCACCAAGCTGGCGATTATCGCGAACCGGCTTGCCGCGCTGCCCGCTTGGGACCCGATCGTGTTTCTGGCGATGGCAACCACGGCCGCCGGGCTGCTCTTCAAAATTTCCGCCGCGCCTTTCCATATGTGGGCGCCGGATGCTTACGAAGGCGCGCCCACCAGCGTGACGGCGTATCTTTCGGTGGCTTCGAAAGCCGCCTCCATCGCCTTCCTGGTGCGCATTTTCATGGGACCGCTGGCTGCGTCGCGCGCCGCCTGGGAGCCAGTGCTGGCGGTGGTCGCGGTGGCCACTCTCACCATCGGCAATCTGGCCGCCATCAACCAGACTAATATCAAGCGCCTGCTCGCATACAGCTCGATCTCGCACGCCGGTTACATGCTGCTGGGCCTGGTCGCCGGCAACGAAACCGGCATCACCGGCATCGCGGTTTACGTGATGGTATACACTTTCATGAACCTGGGCGCGTTTCTGGTGCTGATCTCGCTGCGGCGGAAGAACATCATCGGCGAGGACCTGGACGATATCGCCGGTCTGATGCACAAGAGCCCCGGCCACGCCGTGCTGATGCTGATCTTCCTGCTCTCGCTGGCCGGCATTCCGCCCACCGCCGGCTTCCTGGGCAAGTATTATATTTTCCTGGCGCTGATCCAGACCGGCCACTACGCGCTGGCCGTCATCGCCACGCTCTACGTCGCGGTGGCGATTTACTACTACTTCAAGATTGTGCGCAGCATGTTCGCGGGCGAGGAGACCGAAAAGGCGCCGCTCGCCACGAGCCTCGGGTTGCGACTGGCGTTGGGCGCGACCGGCTTTTTCACCCTGGCCATCGGCATTTACCCGGAGCCGTTCCTGCGGCTGGCGCAGACTTCGTTGTTGCGGTAAGGAGACCATGCAGGCTGTTGAGGGAAGTATGAATCTAGGTATATTGATCACGAAATGACTGCCATGCAAGCAATCTTCTCCAACCCGTTATTCATGCCGGTGGTGCTGACGCTGGCCATCGTCGCGCTGGTTCCGCTGATCGCCGGCTACCTGACGCTGGTCGAGCGCAAGGTGCTGGCCGATTTCCAGGCGCGCCTCGGCCCCATGCGCGTAGGGCCGCATGGCCTCCTTCAACCCATCGCCGATGCCTTGAAACTGGTGCTCAAGGAAGACATCATTCCCACTGACGCGGATCGCGCCATCTTCTGGTTCGCTCCGATGGTTCCCACCGTCACCGGGCTCACGGCAATCGCCATGCTGCCGCTGGCGCGCGGCCTCCAAGTGGCGGACGTCAATGTCGGTCTGCTGGTGATTGCGGCCACCTCCGCGGTGGGCATCCTCGGCATCATCCTCGGCGGCTGGGCTTCCAACAGCCATTATTCGCTGCTGGGCGCGCTGCGCAGCGCGGCGCAACTGGTGAGCTACGAAGTGGCGCTGTCGTTCGCGCTGCTTTCCGCGGTCATGGTCTCCGGCACGCTCAGCATGCAGGGCATCGTCCGGGCGCAACTGGAGCACGGCGTATGGGGCGTGTTCGCCAACTACGGCTTCATGATCGTTCCGTTCGCGGTCTACATCGTCTCCGCCACCGCGGAAACCAACCGCGCGCCGTTCGATCTGCCCGAAGCCGAATCGGAACTGGTGGCGGGCTTCCACACCGAATACAGCGGCTTCCGCTGGGCGCTCTATTTTCTCGCCGAATATGCCAACCTGCTGGTGGTCTCCGGGGTGGCCGTGGCGCTGTTCTGGGGCGGCTGGCTGCGGCCGTTTCCGAACGTGGAGTGGCTCGAAATACCGTTCAACGTGATGTTCCCCGTGGCGCTGTTTATCATCTCTGCCGCGATGACCGTTCCCATGGTGGGACGCCTGCCCTACCCACTGCACCGCAAACTCCTCGCTCTGGTAGTGGTGCTGCTCTTCGCGCTCGGCGGCCTGTTCCTGGTGCCGGTAGTGAACCACGCCGTCATCGGCCTGTTCTGGTTCCTGTTCAAAGTCTCCTGCATCATTTACCTGCTGATCTGGTTTCGTGGCACCTTCCCGCGCTTCCGCTATGACCAGTTGATGAACATCGGCTGGAAGATTGCCATCCCCGTCGGCATGGCCGCCGTCCTGATCAACGCGCTGTTAGGCATGATCGGCAAACACGGCGCGTAAAGGAGTGGTAATGGAGAACACTCACCGAACGGCTGCACAGGCTGGCCACGCCGGCCGGCCGGCGCGACCAGCCAGGTCCGCTAGCGGGAGTGTCCTGGCCATGCCGTTGCGCATGTTACTCTGGCGGAATGGACGTCTCGGCGATTCCGTTCAATCGGTTCCTCGGCCTGCGGGCGGGCGACACTGCTCTCACACTGCCGGCGGACCCGAAGTACCATAACCACCTGGGAACGGTCCACGCCGGCGCGCAGTTCTCGCTCGCCGAGGCCGCCAGCGGGCAATGGTTGCTCGACCGATTCGGCGAAGGAGCGGCCGACTACGCGGCGGTGGTCCGCCACGCCGACGTCAAATTCCGCCGGCCGGCTACGGGCGAGTTGACCGCGCAGGCGGGCGCTCCTCCCGAGGAGGCGGAACGCTTCCTGGAGACGCTTACCCGGAGGGGGCGTGCCACCATCGAAGTGCGTGTTCAGATCCTCGGCGCGGATGGGAGCGCCACGCTGCAATCCGCCTTCGAGTGGTTCGCCCAGCGGGTCCGCGCGTAGGACGGATGATCGCCTTTTGTCGTCTGTCAACGCAGCGCGTTGATCCAGGCGCGACAGACCACGCAAGGCGATGGTCTGTCCTACCTTGCTTCCGGCTTCACGGCGTAATAGCCTTTGCGCACCTGGGCTTTCAGGTCCTTGTTCGCCATGCGGACTTCCAGCTTGCGATAGCTGCCGTCCCGCTTCTCGTTGGCGGACGAGAAGCCGAGCGAATACTGGCTGCGCATTTCTTCCTGCAACTCCTGGAATACGTCTTGCAGGGAGTGGTTGCGGCCCACTTTGTAGACGTGGCCGCCGGTCGCGTCGGACATCCTGCGCAGGTAGCCCTCGCCGGCGCCGCCGCCGAATCCTCCGAAGGGGCCATAGTTGCCATAGGCCCTGGGGTCGGAGTAATCGATGCTGTAGACGACGGCATCGGCCTTCTGGGCGGCCTCGATGGCGTCCTCGATCTTCTTACGGCTGCCCTCATCCACGCCGTCGGTGATGAGCACGATCACCTTGCGGCCCACCTCCGTGCGCAGTTTCTCGTCGGCGGCCAGAAACACCGCGTCATAGAGCACCGTGCCGCGCGGATCGCCGGACGTGGGGACGGGGCCGGGGCCGAAGCCTCCCACGCCGGAGCTCACCCGTAAACCGTTCATCCCCTGGCTCAGCATGCGGGCGGAATTGGTGTAATCCTGGAGCAATTCGCACTCTTCACCGAAGCTGATGAGGAACGCTTCGTCCTTCTTGCGCATCACCTGGCTGAAGAACTGCGATGCGGCGCTGCGCTCGATATCGATCAGGTTGCGCTGGCTGCCGCTGACATCGATCAGCAGGCCGATCGTCAGCGGGAGATCGGTCTCGCGCGCGAAGTACTTGATTTCCTGTTGCTTGCCGTCCTCAAAGACGGTGAAATCGTTCTTTTCCAGGTTGGCCACCAGGCCGCCCCGCTTGTCGCGCACGCTGGCCAGAATGTTGACCACGTTCACATCCACCTGGATGGTGGGCGGTTCGTCGGCGGGAGGAGAAGTCTGGGGAGGGGTTTGCGCGCACAACGCGCCAGCCAGTGTCAAAATTAGGAGGATTCGCATGCCGGTACAATGGTGTTGACGTTTCCCGGTCCCCAAGTGTTTCACGATGCAGAAAGCCATTCACCACCTCCGAAGGTCAGACCCGGTGCTGGCCGGCATTATCGACCGGGTTGGAGACTATCGTATCGAATTCCGCGACCCGGATTTTGAGACGCTGGTTAAATCCATCGTTTACCAGCAGTTGAGCGGGCGGGTGGCAAACGTGATTTTTGGCCGCCTGGCTAGCGCCGCGGGGGGCAAGATCACGCCGGCGAACATCCTCAAGCTGCGCCCGGCGCGGATGCGGGCGGTGGGGCTATCGGGTCAGAAGACAGAGTACATACGGGATCTGGCGCGGCATACGCGCGATGGGCGGGTCCGCTTTGAAGAATTGCCGGAGCTGACGGACGAGGAAGTAATGGCGCGGTTGACGGCCGTCAAGGGGATCGGCGTCTGGACGGCGCACATGTTTCTGATTTTTGCCCTGCGCCGGCACGATGTGTTGCCCACCGGCGATTTGGGAATTCGCAACGCCATCCGAAAGGCATACGGTCTTGAGGCGATGCCGCTGCCCGGCGAAATCGAGGCGATGGCCGAGCGGTGGCGCCCCTTCTGCACGGTGGCAAGCTGGTATCTCTGGCGCAGCCTGGAGCCAAACGCCAACCTCTGATTGGGCGATTTCCCCCAAATGCTGCACTTTTTAATGTGAAATACCGCTGCTTTTAACCACATTCAGGTTATAGTATGTGAGGATATTCGGACCTTGGGATGCTGTTTCTCCGGGTTCGATCCAGTAATTCCAAGGAGAGATATTATGCGCGTATTGAAACTGGCGGTCCCGGCCGCGATCATCCTGGCGGGTCTGTTAATGAGCACCGTGGCCAGCTTTGGCACCCCGGCGTATATGAAAGCGACGGGGCAGAAGGCATGCACCACTTGCCACGTCAAGGTCGGGGCCATGGCCGACATGCATAAGGACCCGAACCTGAACCCCACCGGCAAGTGTTTCAAAGCACAGGCAGACAAAACGACCCTGACCGACGCCTGCAAGGCCGCGAAGTAGGCGGCGCCACCATTCCGACGCGGCGAATGCAGTCGTGCGTGCCGCGTCGGCACTCCTGCCGACGCCCGGCTTCCCACGCACGAGTGCGTGCGCCACGTCGGGCGCCGGGATTTGGCATGGTTGTTTCGTGACAATACCCTAGAATTGAAACATGCGCGTGCTGGCGTTGTGCGCCTCCATCCCCTGTCTCCTCGCCGCTCAAAATGCGCCGGATGCGCGCGAGATCGTGCGGCGCTCGATCGAGCTGGACCAGAAGAACGAGGCGATCGCGCGCAATTACACGTTCCTCGAGCGGAATGAGACGCGCATGTTGGACCGGTCGGGGAAGCCGAAGAAGCCGCCCGAGAGCCGCACTTTCGACGTGACCCTGCTGGAAGGATCTCCCTATCGCCGGCTGGTGGCACGCGACGACCGGCCGCTGCCGCCGCAAGAGGAGCGGAAGGAACAGGAGAAGCTGCGCAGGAGCATCGACGAACGGAGTAAGGAGGCGCCCGCGGAGCGCCAGCGCCGCATCGCCGAATGGGACCACAAGCAGCAGCGGCAACGCGAACCGCTCAAGGAATTGCCCGACGCGTTCGATTTCCGGCTGGCGGGCGAAGAGATGTTGAACGGCCGGGACGCTTACGTGATCGCAGCCACCCCCAAGCCGGGATACAAGCCAAAACTCGCCGCGGACGCTTACTTCCCCAAGCTCAAAGGCAAACTGTGGATCGACAAGCGGGATAACGAATGGGTGAAGGCCGAGATCGAGACGCTGGACACGATCGCGTTCGGCGGGATTCTGGTGAGGCTCGCCAGTGGCAGCCGCGTGACGTTTGAGGAAACCCGCGTCAACGATGAAGTCTGGTTGCCGAAGCGGATCTCCGTGAGCCTGTCGGCGCGGCTGATGCTGGTCGCCGGGACGCGCGCGGAAATCGAAATCGCTTTCAGCAACTTCCGCAAGTTCCAGGCGGATTCGCGGCTGGTGCCGCAGACGCAGTACCGAATTCCGAAATTGGACGCCTCGTATCAGGGCACGGCTTCAGCCGTGCCGCCGACCGTATCCTGAGGGCTTTAGCCCCTGTCTGCCGGCCAGGGGCTAAAGCCCATCAGGTTCATACCGTTCCGGCACGGCTCAAGCCGTGCCCTGATACAAGACCTGTTGTTTCATGGTGGTCCGCAATGGGAATGCGACTTCGCCGAAGTTGATTTCGGAATTCAGGGTAAGCCAGTTCACGGCCGTCGCCCGCGCTACATCACCGGCCCGATCCGCCAGGGGACGAATTCGCGGTGGCCCAGGCGCTCGGCGCAAGTTTGCTGGCCGGAAGCCACCGCCAGCATAAGGTCGAAGATCTCGCGGCCCACTTCGTCAATCGTGCGCTCGCCGTCGGCGATGCTGCCGGCGTTCACGTCCATGTTGTCGCGCATGGCGCGGAAGGTGTGGCTGTTGCTCGCGATTTTGATCACCGGGACGGTGGGGAAGCCGATCGCGCTGCCGCGGCCGGTGGTGAACGCGATCAGGTTCGCGCCGCCGGCGGCAAGGCCGGTCAGCGAAACCGGGTCGTAGCCGGGAGTGTTCATGAACGCGAAGCCGGAGTTGTGGATGCGTTCGGCGTAGTCATAGACCTCGATCAGCGGGGACGAGCCGCTTTTGGCCGCCGCGCCGAGCGATTTCTCGAGAATGTTGCTGAGGCCGCCAGCTTTGTTTCCGGGGCTGGGGTTGTCGTCAAAGCTGCCGCCAAAACGCGCCAGGTATTGCTTGTAGTGGCCGATCTTGGCGAGCAGTTTTTCGGCGACCTCGCGATTGCGCGCGCGCTGGACCAGCAGGTGCTCCGCACCGAAGATTTCCGGGGTTTCGGCGAGCACCGGCGTGCCACCCAGCTCGGCCAGCCAATCCGAGCAGCGGCCCAGCGCCGGATTGGCCGTGATGCCGGAGAACGAATCCGAGCCGCCGCAGTTCAGGCCCAGCACAATACGAGACGCGGGGATGGGCCGGCGCGATTCGGCGGCGGCGATTTCGATCAGGCGCGCGATTTCGCGGCGCGCGGCCTCTACGGTCGAGCGCGTGCCGCCGCTCGCCTGCACCGTCATGCCCACCAGGCGCCCGGCGCGTGGCCCTGTATCGCCCAGGTAATGATCGATCTGGTTGCCCTCGCAGCCCAGCCCCAGTATCACGGCGGCGGAAACGTTGGGATGCGCCAACACACCGCCGAGCGTGCGCCGAAGCTGATCGATATCGGCGTCGCCCGCGTGGCCGCAGCCTTCGCCGTGCGGAAACGCCATTACGCCATCCACATTCGGCGGCAGCGTTTCGCCCGTGAAGCTGGCGGCAATCAGCTCGGCTGTATGGGCGGCGCAGTTGGACGCCGCGACTACCGCGATGTAGTTCCGCGTGCCGGCGCGGCCATCGTCGCGCAGGTAGCCGAGGAAGCTGGGACCGTCTTCGCGGCGCGCCGGCTCATCAAGCGAGCCGGAAGGGAACCGATACGCCGCACGGCGTTCGTCGAAGGCCAGGTTGTGGGTGTGTACGTGGCTGCCGGGCTCGATCGGCGCTTTCGCCAAGCCGATGGGCTGGCCGTAGCGAAACACGGTTGCGCCCTCCGCAATCGCCCGCAGCGCCACCTTGTGGCCGGCCGGAACGGCTTCCCGGACCATCACCGCCTCTCCGCCCACGCGCAGCTCGGTCCCCGCTGCCAGCGGCACGCGCGCCACGGCGATGTTATCGGCGGGGTGAAGCTGAATCGCCGAGTTCTCGGGGCTGGGCAAACTGGCGATATCGAGCAGCATTGGGCTACCTATTGCAGTGGTGGGGTATGCTTTAGCTTGCCAACGCCCGCTTGCGGGCGCATTTCCTCGCAGTTCCTAACCGAGCGGTTGCCGGCGATTGGACCGCTTAGTTAGTTCTTCACCTTCCAGCTTACATGTACATGCCGCCGTTGACAGCCAGCACGTGCCCGGTGATGTACGACGCATCATCGCTGACCAGGAACTTCACCGCGTCGGCGATATCATCCGGCGTGCCCATGCGGCCGAGCGGAATCGTGGCCAGCATCTTCTGCTTGAGCTCCTCAGGCAGGTCCTTGGTCATGTCGGTGGCGACGTAGCCGGGTGCGATGGCGTTCACGGTGATCCCGCGGCTGCCCATTTCCTGCGCCAGCGCCTTGGTGAGTCCGATCAGGCCTGCCTTGGATGCCGCGTAGTTGGCCTGCCCCACGCTTCCCGCCTGGCCCACCACGGAGGAAATGTTGACGATGCGCCCCCAGCGGTTGCGCATCATGCCGGGCAGGACTTGTTGGCTGCACAGGAACGCGCCTTCGAGATTCACCTTCAGCACCAGTTGCCAGTCCGATGGCTTCATGCGCACGGCCAGGCCGTCGCGCGCAATGCCGGCGTTGTTCACCAGCACGTCGATGCGGGTCTTGTCCTTGAGGATTCTGGCGAAACCCTCCTTGACCGATTCCGGCGACGTCACGTCCAGATTCAGCGTCACCGCCTCGGCATTGCAGGCGCGAATTTCGCAAGCCACCGCTTCGTTGTTTTCGAGCTCGGGTGAAGCCACCACGATCTCGAAGCCGGCGCGGCATAGCTTGAGCGCGATCGCGCGGCCGATGCCGCGGCTGGCGCCGGTGACGAAGGCTACTCGGTTGAACATTCTTTCTCCTGGGGATGTACTCGGCTGTAAGCCTCAATCATAAACCATGGCTGCGTGGCGGATGTTTTTCGGGGACGCACCGTGCCGTGCGCCAGTCACCTGGAGGGCGGCCCAAGCTGGTTCGAATCCGTTCTGGGGAGCCATTAAAATCGCCGTTTCAATTCTGTGCTTTACGGGCGACCCCAATTCTACACTCGAACTCGCTGCGCATCTGTGGCTAGCTGCCGGATGCGCGATCCATTCCCTATCCGGCCAACCCCCCGCAAGTGAACCTGTTATCAGCGATTGTCTCCCGCTATCGGCAACTGACTGTCATTGCCTTGAGCGCCCAGGGAGAGGCACCGAGGTCGGCCAAGCCAACACGGCCGCCTGCGGCCACTCTTGACGGAATTGTTCTAGTGCTGCACTGTGAGCAACGCGCCTGCCTGCGTGCTGCCCCCACTGAAGGTCGCCGTGATCGGCTGGTCGCCATCCGTCAGGTTCACGGGCACGTCGACGTTGAACTGAAATTCGCCGGGCGTAACGTTCAATCCGGCGAATCGAACGTTGGCCTGGATTCCGCCGATGGTGATCGCGGGCATTGGCGAGAGGCTCCCGGATTGGGAGACTGCTCCGCTGACTACCGGCGTGGAGGTCGGCCCGAACCCGTTGGCGTAGATCACGATGGTTTCCCCGGGCTTCGCCGGCGTCGTCCAGCCGGGGTAGAGCGTGGTTGGGCCGATGTCGGTGCCGTCGGCGTGCGTGGCCACAACGTGCGTTCCATCGAAAACGAAGAAGGAGGGCGAGACGGGCTGCGCCTGCGCTACGAACGCCTGGCTCAATGCGCCGTTGTTGGTCACCACCGCGTTTACCGGTCCTTGCATTGCGTCGGGCGGCGTGAGGATGTTGACCTGCGACGGGCTGACGTAATACACGAAAGCGCTCTCGCCGTTCACGGTTACACTGACGCCGTCGAGTTGCGTCGGCATCTGGTCGTTCACGAAATCCGCCAGACCCCAGATGCGCACATTCAGCGCGTCCTGATGCGGGGCCAGGTTTACCCCATAGACCGCGATCCAGGTGTTGGGCGCGATCACCGTGCTCGCGCCTTCGGCATTGGCGACGAAGGAAATCGCAGGCGTCGGACTCGCGGAAGTGGTTAGCGTATTTCCCGACGCGCCGTCGCCAAGGGACGTGAACAGGGACGGGTTGCCAAGCACTCCAGCCACCAGGTTGTCCGCGATGTATAACTGCTGGACCTGATTCCCGTTCGCGTTCGTGATTCCCGCCGCTACGTTGATGCTCCCGACTCCCTGCAGGTAGAGGTTCCCCCCTTGATCAGCCGTGGCCGCCTGGTCCATCTGGTTGCAGAAGATCTGCGCGGCGGACACGACGTTATTGTCCGCTGAGAAGCCAACAACCCCCGATGGTGGCGGGTGGTCCCATCCTCCGATAATGTTGATCCCGATCATCTGGGAGTTCACGTCGTTATTGGCAATCGAGATGCCGTTGACGCTATTTCCCGGTGCGCCCAATCCTGCGATGACATAAATTACCCCGCCGTTGGGGATTAGTCCCGCAAGGGTTGGCGGGAATGGGCTTGGGGGGGGTGGGGGAAGGGGTGAGCTGTGGATGGTGTTCGCCTGGACAAGCACGTTGGACAGCATATTCCCGGTGGAGGGCCTGCTGTAGTAGTCGGCGCTGGCTCCGCCAATGAGTTGCATGCCCGTCAGCGTATTACCCAGTATGGAAAGATTGTCGATGGTGTTATTGGCGTTCCCGCAGCATGCCGCTACCACGAAGATTCCGCAGCAACCGGCTTCTCCGATGGTGTTCGAGAGGATGGCGATATTCCGAGCGATGTTGTTCTCTGAATACTGGATCGGCCGCAGGGACGGGTCCGCATCGTCGCTGGCGGCATCTCCGGTCACTAGGTCAATGCCGCTCGCCAATCCGCCTGTTACGGGGTTAATCTGGTTGCCAATAACCCGCATGCCGTCCATCAAACTGGCCGATGCCGCGCCCCCGCCCGCCGCAATGCGAATCCCAATTGTGCCACCAGCGACTGAAATGATATTGTTAGCGATCAAGGTATCGAGCGCCTGGTTGTTCATTGCCCCAAGCCCGGTTCCGACGTTCATCGCAATGCCCACCGTTCGTGCCCCTGGCATAGGAAGCACAATGTTGTTATTGGCGATGGTGGTGTGCTGCCACATGTCTCCACCGGCCGTGCTGCCGAGTGCCAAATCGATACCCAGCGCCGGGCCAGCGGCATTGCCGGAGATGGTGTTGCCGGTAATCAGAATATGGTCCCAATTGCTCTGGCAATCTGCGCTCCAAGGTGAGGGTGGATTGACTCCGATTCCAGTAAACTGGATGCCCGTCAGCACCAGGTTGCTGACGGTGGTGTTGGAGAAGGTCGCTCCGATTACTGGCGTCGCCCATCCAGCAGGGCCGATCCAAACCCCGTACCAAAAGTTCTGGAGAGCCAGCGCGTAGAGGGTGTTGCCCCCGGAATAAACAGTAACACCCGCAGAACCGGTCGACAGGCTGGTGGTGAGTGTGATATCGGGCTGTCCGTCGCCGTCGATGTCACCGTTGATCGTGACGTTGCCCCCGGTCAGGCCAATCAGTCCCTGGTTGCCAGTGTCGATGATGGAGCCCTTCAGCGCGGGGGCGAACTGGATGTTCCATGTGCCCGGGTCATTGTTCGTCGCCATGATGGCTTCCTGGATAGAGATTCCATCCGGGCCGGGATTGGCCACCAGCGCCGCCACCGAGGACGTGTCGCCATTCACCGCAACCGTCGCATTGGTGACCGTGATCACCGTGCCGCGATTGAGGACCACTGGAGGAATGATCACGGTGGGAGGCGTATAGCTTTTTGCGCCGACCGCGCCGCAATAGGCCGGCAAGGTGTCCGCAAGCGCAGGGTGTGCTCCGACCGCCAATAAGCAGCAGAGGGCAACCATCATTTGTCGCATCTTCGATGTATCCTCCGGGCCACGGCGTGTTGCCGCCGGAACCCCCATTCCCGCTACTAGACTACTCCCAATCGCCGTTCGTTCTTACTCTATCGCCTTCCGCTGGCGGTCATCTCCTCAGTTACGGCGTATCCGGAGGTTACTGAGCTCCCCTTGCGAGTTCGAGATGTGCCCGGTCTGGGTGCCCAGAGTGGACAGAGGCCGGCGGTCACGCTGGATCACTCTGAAAACACTATGCGTTCGCAGGTTCGATCACGGCCCGAGTTGGCCCACAAAAGTTCGAAACGCGTCCACGACGGGGAGCCAATCTATCGCTCGTTGATAACACAGGGCTTAGCTGAAACCAAGCCGTGCAGTGCTTTGTTTTCAGGTTCGAACCCTCGCTGGGCCTAAAGCGACGCCAGCAGGCCGAATGTTCTCTTGGCGCGAGTGGCTGCACCTGCGCGAGACCTCAACCAACGAATGGATCGACGATACGCACGCCAGCGTTGACGAAATCAGCACGATTTCGCGTGGCAACCGCCAGACCGTGGACGAGGGCCGTCGCCGCGATGAGGCTATCCTTGATTGGCATGGCTTTCCCCGTGGTGCGAAGACTCGCCAGCAGTTCCGCCCATTTCAGCCCCGTGTCCGCGTCCCAGGGAAGACAGTGGAGAACCCCGACGCCCGCGTCGAACCAACGTTCCAGGGCGGCCCGCTTCTTTCCCTTGGGAAGGATTAGAATCCCGAATCGGAGTTCGCCGAGAATGACGGGATCGACGGCGACATCGGGCTCATGTGCGCGAAGCCACGCAACGACCCGCGGATCGGGCGTTGGTTTCGTCGGCTCACTCAGAACGTTGGCATCGACCAAGTACTTCACAGCGCATCCGTCGACTCAGAGTCGATGGGAACGAAGAAGTCCTTCTGCGGACAGGCGAGCAGCCATGCAATGGCGCCCTCGTTCGGCGGAGCCGCAAGCCGGACGAGGCGATAGTCTCCACGATCGACACGCTCGACGTCGAACTCCTGCCCCGGTTCGATACGGTCCATCCGCCGGAACTCTGCCGGCAGGACGATTTGGCCCTTGGAGGAGACGGTCGTCTTCATGCAGGTAAGATACCGTCTTACCTATCGTGGTGTCAAGCGCTACACCCAGGGAACCATGGCAAGTATCAGTGACTGGAAAAGCGCGCGCATCGACGATGCCGGCATGCCGCCAAAGTTCGAAACGATTCCACGACGGGGAGCCAGAAGAAGGGAACACACCCCGGCCAGCCTTGGCCATGCTTCCGTGTTAACTTTCGGCCCGGTTTGATCCCTTGCCACCACCGCTCCGCAAAAAACAATTTGCATCTTGAATGTTTTTTGGCTATTCTGGTATCGCTCTGGCGATTACCGATACCGCGCGAGGAATATGGAGACAGCCGCACAAGGCATTCTGACTCGCGACGAAATGGAAAGCAGGCGCTTGTCGGCCGCACAAGACCTGCAGAGGGGGCTCACCCAGTCCCAGGTTGCCCGAAAATTCGGCGTGAGCCGCACCACGGCTTCGCGCTGGCATCAAGCATTAAGTGGAAGAGGGATGGACGGGATGCGCAAACGGCGCGCTCCGGGCCGCCCCAGCCGCCTCAACGCCGAACAATTGCAGTTGGCAGCCGAACTCTACCGTTCCGGTCCGCGCACCGCCGGCTTCCAGACCGACCGCTGGACCACTGTGCGCTTCGCCGGCGCCATACGGGCCCGCTTCGGCATTCAATACGATCCGGACCATGTGGGCCGCATCATCCATCGGCTGGGATTGCGCGAACGCGTGCGCAGCCACCGCAGGCTGGCGGACGTTCTCTATAGCCCCCTCTCCGCTCCGGTTCTCAACCATGCGGAAGCGCCGCCGCCGGCTGCATAGGGACTTTTTCCGTGACAACCGTACCGACCGCTCTCTTCGGTCGCGGCGAATCTATTTCACGATAAGGTCCGGCTGACTGTGGCCCTGACGGGCATCATTTTTGCCTTGGTGCCGATTGCGCTTCAGTTCGGGATGTTTCTTGGGTTCCTCGCCAGGATTCTGGAAACGCTGGTGGAACTCGACCCCGGCCAAGCCAATCCCCGTCGGCCTGCGCGTCGACGCCTACATTCAAGTCGACTCGCGCTGACGGTGGGGCAGGTCGGGGGCCTGACACATCAGGCTTGACAGCCCGCGCCGCGGACGGCTTCAGCTATCCAGCCTATACCGCGATCCGGCCAGGCGGTATAGCGGGCGCCACACCAGGCGGTTGACGCATACTACCAGCATCGCCATCACAATCGTGGAAACCAGCAGCAGTTGGCTGTTGCCGGAATCGGTGGCGGCGCTGATTTGCGCGCCCAGCCCCAGCGTGCTCATGGTCTTGCCCTGGAAGTGGAAATATTCGGCCACGATGCTGGCATTCCATGCGCCGCCCGAGGCCGTCACCAGGCCGGTTACCAGGTAGGGAAAGATGCCCGGCAGAATCAGCGTCCGCCAGCGCTGCCAGCGGGTGAATCGGAAAACCGAGGCCGCTTCGCGCAGTTCGGTGGGGATGGCCATGGCGCCGGCGATCACGTTGAATAGGATGTACCACTGCGTGCCGAGCAGCATGAGGATGATGGAGCCCACGCCCAACCCGCCGCCCAGCCGCACCAGGCCCAGCAGCACCACCGGGAAGAGCGCGGTGGCGGGAACCGAGGCCGCAATCTGCGCCAGCGGCTGCGCGACTTTCGACAAGCGCGGGTTGAATCCGATGGCGACTCCCGCTGGAATGGCCCACAGCGACGCGATCCCGAGCGACGCGGCCACGCGTCCGAAACTCGCAGCTGCCGCCTCGAGCGTCGCGAGCAGTTCCGCGCTCGGAAGACCCTTCAGCAGCAGCGCGGCTTTCACCAGCAGGTATGGCACGGCTACCGCCAGCGCCAGCAGCAGGACGACGCCAACCACTCGGCCGCGGTTTTTCTTCCGGGCGGCCGGCGCTGAAACCACACGCGGAGGGCTGGTAGTCAGCCGCTCCCAGAGCGGCTCCACGGCGCGCTTCTCGACCCAACGCGAGACATCCGAGTTGCGCAACAGATGCAGAATGGGCGAAGTGACCTCCGCGGCGCTCTCCACCTGCTCCATCTTGAACTTATCCGACCACGCGATGGCGGGCCGCCACACCAGTTGATCGATCAGGACAATCACCGCGATCATGGCGGTGAGGCCCCACAGGATTCCCGCCGTATCGCCGGCGCTCGACGCCGTCTGGAGGTAGGAGCCCAGGCCGGGCAGGCGGAAATCGTGGTTGCCCAGCACGAACATTTCGCACGCCATCAGGAAGAACCACCCGCCGGCCACCGAGACGATGGAGTTCCACACCAGGCCGATGGTGCCGAAGGGCAGCTCCAGTTCCACGAAGCGCTGAGTGGCGCTGAAGCGGTTGATGAGGGCGGCCTCGCGCAACTCGCGCGGGATGGATTTGAGCGAGGAATAGAAGCTGAATGCCATGTTCCACACCTGGCCGGTGAAGATGAGCACGATCGAACCCAACTCCACACCCAACTGCCGGGTGGGAAACAGCGCCACCATGGCGAGCATGACGCTGGGGAGAAAGCTCAGTACCGGGATGGACTGCAAGATATCCAGCACGGCGATCATCACCATCTCCACGCGACGGTTGTTAGCGGCGATGTAACCGTAGGCGACCGCAAATACCAGGCTCAGCACGTACGCGACGGCCATGCGCACCAGCGAGTAGAAGGCGTAAGCGGGCAGCGCCGCGGGCGACCGCGAGATGTGGGCGGCCGGAGTCACCACGCCCATCCAGTACTTCACCGTGGCGAGCACCGCATAGATGCCGGCCAGGATCGCCGCGAAGACCAGCAGGTCCACCAGGACGGACCAACTGCGTTCCCGCATTAGCGACCGGCCCAGTTGCGGAAAGGCCATCAGTGGCTGCCCACCTCATCGCCCGCCGGCTGCGGCGTTTCTTCGGGAATGAAGAAGCGGCCGGAGGAATCGCGGTCGAACAGCTCGGCGTAGCGGCCCCAGTTGACGGCGGTTTCAAGCTGCCGCTCGGTTTCCTCTTCACTGAAATGCTCGTCCAGCAGGTCGTGGAAGAAATCGGCGGGCATGGAGTGGTCGGCTTTGCTGGCCAGCGCGCGATTGATCTGGCGGATCAGCGGAACGCGCTCGGCGGCCACGCGGAAGAGTTCCTTGCGGCGCAGGATGCCGGCTTCGGCGAAACGCTTTCCCTCGGGCGTGATCTCCGCGTCGCCTTCCTTCACATGGATATAACCCAGCAGGGAGGCGGCTTCGACGATCGGCAGCAAATCGTCGATCTCAAAGGCCAGATCGTCCGCCAGGTGGTGGATCCCGTCGCGGCCTTCGCGGTCGACCAATAGTTCCAACAGACCGGCGATTCCGCCTGGGCGGGCGTGCGGCACCATCGGATACTTGGCGCGCGCGGCGCCGGCCGCCGGAGCGGCTTCATGCTCGGGCTGCGGCGTGGGCACCAGGTCGGGCTGCGTGAGCACGCGGTAGATGTAATTCACGGCTTCCAGGAAGGGAGGGTCCTGATGGTCGCGCGGCCGCGGCATGGCGACGCGAAAATCCGTGCGGACGTGACCCGGATTTTTTCCCAGTACCACCACGCGGTCGGCCAGCGTCACCGCTTCTTCAATGTTGTGGGTGACGATGAAGACGGCGCGCGTAGGCATCTTCTTGCCGTCCCATAGTTCCAGAAGCTCCGAGCGCAGGTTTTCCGCGGTGAGCACGTCGAGGGCGGAGAAAGGTTCGTCCATGAAGAGCACTTCCGGCTCGACGACCAGCGCGCGAGCGAAGCCGACGCGCTGCTTCATGCCGCCGGAAAGCTCCTTGGGATAGGCCTGCTCGAAGCCGTCCAAGCCCACCGAATCGAGAATGCGCAGGGCGCGCTTCATGCGCTCCGTCCTCGCGACGCCGCGCGCCTTGAGCGGCGCTTCCACATTGTCGAGCACGGTCAGCCACGGGAACAGCGCGAAGCTCTGGAAGACGATGGAGACGTTCTCGCACGGGCCCGCCACCGGCTGGCCGTGCCACAGCACCTGTCCCGACGAGGGCGGCGCGAGGCCGGAGAGCATCCGCAGCATGGTGGATTTGCCGGAGCCCGATGGCCCGAGCAGGGCCAGAATCTCGCCCGGATAGACGGCCAGGTCGGTGGCTGCCAGCACCTGGATGCGGGCCTCGGGAGGCCCATAAAACTTCTCGATCGCGCGGGCCTGGATGATCGGCTCTGCCGTTGGTGTCACTCGTTTTGCCTTGCCGCTGGATTGGGACGAAGAGTCCCTCATCCTTTATACCGTTGTTCGGCGGCTGCCAGGGTTACAGCACCGTGAACAGGGGCAAAGCAAGGCGTGCAAGCGTGATGCGCAGGGGCTATCGGTGTAGGGATGATCGAGCTTGTAACGCAAGCAACCCCGGTTTCGTGCGAAAGTGGTAGAGCCGCAAAGCAAGTGCGGCAGCCACCGCCCATGCCCAAGAAGATGCAAGCTAAAGCCGCTGCGTCCGGCGCTGCACGCCAAACCGCCGCTGTGGCGCCGGTGGACCTGAAAGATCCGGCGCTGTACGTGAACCGCGAGTTGAGCCTGCTGGCGTTCCAGCGCCGCGTGCTGGAGGAGGCCGAGGATGAAACCAACCCGTTGTTGGAGCGGGTGAAGTTCCTTTCGATTCTCGGCTCCAACCTGGACGAGTTCTTCATGGTGCGCGTGGCGGGCCTGGCGGCGCAGTTGGAGGCGGGTTCGCTCGAAGCGGGCGCGGATGGGATGAGCCCGCGAGCGCAATTGGTAGCCATCCGGCGCGAGGTGAAGCGGTTGCTGGCCGAAGCGCACCGCACCCTGGAGCGCTTGCTGGAGGCGCTTCGCGAGCAGGGCATTTTCGTTCACGACTACGCCGAGTTGAACGAGACCCACCGCCAGCAAGCGGCCAGGTACTTCGACGAAACCGTGTTTCCGGTGCTCACGCCGCTCGCCTTCGATCCGGGCCGCCCCTTTCCGCACATTTCGAATCTCAGCCTGAACCTGGCGGTTTCGATTCGCGACCGCATGGGCAACGAACACTTCGCGCGCGTGAAAGTGCCCGATTCGCTGCCGCAACTGGTGCCGGTGAGCGCCAGCGCGAAGGCCGCCACCAAGCGCGGCCGGCCCAGGCGGATCGACTTGGTGTGGCTGGAGCAGGTGATCGCCGCGCAACTCGGCGTGCTGTTTCCCGGCATGGAGATTCTGGAGGCGCATCCCTTCCACGTCACCCGCGACGCGGATATGGCGATCAAGGAACTGGAGGCCGAGGACCTGCTCGAAACCGTCGAGGAGGGTCTTCGCCAGCGGCGCTTCCAAAGCGTGGTCCGGCTGCTGGTCACCGCGGACATGCCCGGCCCGATGCTCAACATTCTCATGAGCAACCTCGAGATCGGGCCAAGCGAAGTCTACCGCTCGCCGCGGCCGCTCTCGCTGAAGCGCCTGATGAGCCTGCATGGTCTGGACCGGCCGGACCTGCGCGATGCGCCTTTCCTGCCCGCGGTCCCGCCCGAGCTGGCCGAAAGCTCCGACGAGGAAGACATTTTCGGCATGATCCGCAGTCGCGATATTCTGCTGCACCACCCCTTCGATTCCTTCCAGCCGGTGATCGAATTCCTCCGCAAGGCGGCGCGCGATCCGGCCGTGCTGGCCATCAAAACCTGCCTGTACCGCGTGGGCCGCAACGCGCCGGTGGTGGAAGCGCTGCTCGAAGCGGTGGAGGAAGACAAGCAGGTGGCCGCGCTGGTGGAGCTCAAGGCGCGCTTCGACGAGGAGAGCAACATCGAATGGGCGCGCGCGCTGGAACGTACTGGCGTGCACGTGGTCTACGGGCTGATCGGCCTCAAAATCCACTGCAAGGTGGCGCTGGTGGTGCGGCGCGAGAAAGACCGCATCGCCCGCTACGTCCACCTTTCCACCGGCAACTATAATGCCGTGACGGCTCATTTGTATACCGATATCGGCCTGTTCACCTGCGATGAAGCCGTGGCCGACGATGTCAGCGACCTGTTCAACTATCTGACCGGCTACTCGCACAAGGCCGACTACCTGAAGCTGTTGGTGGCGCCGGTGAATCTGCGGTCGAAGTTCGAAGCCCTGATCGAGCGGGAAGTCAAACACGCCAAGTCCGGCGGGAAGGCGCACCTGATCTTCAAGATGAATTCGCTGGTGGATTCCAAGATTATCCGCGCACTCTACAAGGCGTCACAAGCGGGGGTGCACATCCAGTTGCTGGTGCGCGGCATCTGCTGCCTGCGCCCCGGCGTGCCGGGCGTCAGCGACCACATTGAAGTCATCAGCATTGTCGGCCGCTTCCTGGAACATAGCCGTGTTTTCTATTTCCGCAACGGCGGCGAGGAAGAGATTTACATCGGCAGCGCCGACCTGATGCCGCGCAACATCGACCATCGCGTGGAAGTGCTGGCGCCCATCCGGGAGCCGGCCATGATCCGACACCTGCGCGACAACGTGCTGGCGGTATATCTGGCCGACAACGTGAAAGCGCGGGAGATGAACACCACCGGAGTCTACACGCGCAGGAAGGGCGGCGCGAAATCAAAGGTGAACTCGCAGGAATGGTTCATCCGGCAGCGCCGCGACCCGCCCAAAAAGCGCGATCGCAATCACGCACGGCTGAAACCGCCGGCCCAGAAAACGTAGGGCGGCGAATCGCTCAACCCAACATGGTGCGGAGGATGGTGATCTTGGATGTCGGTAGAGGGATGCCGGCCCTGGATGCGGATTCATCGGCATGAACATCGCAAAACGCTGCGATGGGTCCATCTTCTTCGCGGAACAGATACGCGGCTTTCGCGTGGCAGCCTGCCGCGTCGCAGCTCATGGCGGGACCATTCAGAATCTTGATTCGGGTTCGGCGCTGCTCGACCTGGTGGGCAACAGCGGCTTGTCGCATCATATGCTACCTATTTTAAGCCGCCTGCCCATTGGCGCAGCATCTAAATTGTTTCATTTCCGTTACATAACGATGAATGAATGGTTGCAATCGAACTGGCTGGTGAGCTTTGCCACGGTGACCGGAAATCGGGCAGGCCCACCGGGAACAGGCAAATCAACTGTGTTACTCTGAAATTTCCACGTGTGCCAGCGCGCGTCAGCGAAGCTCTTGTTCTGCGTACCTACCCGCTTCAGGAGGCGGACCTGGTAGTCAGCTTTCTTACGCGGGATCAGGGGAAATTGCGCGGCGTGGCCAAGCGGGCGCGGCGCCCGAAGAATGCGTTCGGGGCCGGCCTGGAACGGCTGTCATACGTGCGGATGGCGTATTTCCAACGCGAAACCCGCGAACTGGTCAGCCTGGACGGTTGCGAATTGATTCGCTCGCAATTCGGGCTGGCGTCCGATTACTGGGCCGGCGTGGCGCTGGATTACTTCGCGGAGGTGACCGAACAGATGTTGCCCGCCGCGGAGCCGAATGAGAAGTTCTTCCGCCTTCTGCTGGCTGTGCTGGATTATTTGCGAACTGCCGCCGGGAACGGTGCGTGGCGGGCCGTCGCTTACTTTTCACTGTGGGCGGTTCGTCTTTCCGGATGGCTGCCGGAATTGCACGTGTGTTTGAGCTGCGGCAGCCTGCTCGACGATCCCGAGGCGGACGCTCCCGAGCGCGCGTTTTTCAGCCGCGACCGGGCGGGCCTGATTTGCGGCCATTGCCGGAAGACGCTTGGCGGCAGCAACCGGGAGTTGAGCGCGGGATCGCGAGCCATCGCCGCGGAAATGCTGCGCACGCCAGTGGCGCAGCTTTCCGGACCGGCTTGGAACCAGGCCACCGCGGCGGATCTGCGCCGCTTCCTGGTGGAGCAAATTGAATCGCACGTAGAGCGCCGGTTGATCACGGCGCCACTATTGGAGAATCCGTAGGGGCCGGGCATGCCCGGCCCGGCTCTTGCAAGGTATACCGATGTCATCGTTTCAAGAAATCATCTTCAAGCTGAAACAGTACTGGGCGGAACGCGGCTGTATCATTCAAGAGCCGTACGACGTGGAAGTGGGCGCGGGCACCATGTGCCCGGAGACTTTTCTGCGCGTGCTCGGCACCGAACCGTACCGGGTGGCTTACGTGCAGCCCAGCCGCCGTCCCGCCGACGGCCGCTATGGCGACAATCCCAACCGCCTGTTCAAGCACTCGCAGCTCCAGGTGATCCTCAAACCATCGCCCGACGACGTCATCGAACAGTATCTGGCGAGCCTGGAAGCCATCGGCATCGATCTCCGCAAACACGATATCAAGTTCGAAGAGGACAACTGGGAATCGCCCACGCTGGGCGCGTGGGGCATCGGCTGGCAGGTAATGCTGGATGGCCTCGAAATCACCCAGTTCACTTACTTTCAGCAGTGCGGCGGCATCGATCTCGACCTGGTTCCCGCCGAGCTGACGTATGGGCTGGAGCGGCTCACGGCGTTCCTGCAAGTGAGAGACAGCGTGTATGACATCGAGTGGACCAAGGGCTTTTCCTACGGCGACGTGCGGTATCGGGACGAGTTGCAGTATTCGGTCTACAACTTCGAGATGGCGGACATCGCCATGTTGTGGAAGCTGTTCGAATTGCACGAGGGCGAAGCGGCGCGGCTGCTCAAGCTCTACGACCCGAAGGCCGCCGATAAGCAGCGTTTCCCCCTGCTGCCGGCCTATGACCAGGTGCTGAAGTGCTCGAATATTTTTAATACGCTGGATGCGCGCGGCGCCATCAGCGTCACCGAGCGCGTGGGCGTCATCCAGCGCGTGCGCAAGCTGGCGGTAGGCGTCGCGCAGGCGTGGGCGGATCAGCGGCAGCCGGCCGTGGCGGAGGTGGCGCAGTGAGCCTGGCTTCGCTTCCCTTCCTGCTCGAAATCGGCACCGAAGAAATTCCCGATTGGATGATTCCGGCGGCTCTCGAAAGCCTGCGGCTGCAGTTCGAGAAGCTGGAGATTGCCCACGATTCGGTCACGCTGGACGCGACGCCGCGACGCCTGGTGCTGCGCGCCGAAGGCTTGCCGGCACGCCAGGCCGACAGCGAGGAACGCGCTCTGGGTCCAGCCAAATCGGCCCCGCCGAAAGCCGTGGCCGGCTTCGCCCGCAAGCATGGCGTAGCGCCAGAAGCGCTCACGGTGGAATCCACGCCCAAGGGCGATTACTACACGTTCGTCAGAACCGTGGCGGGCCGCGCCACGCTCGATATCCTGGCGGAGACGCTCGGCGGCATCATTCTGCAAATCGGTTTTCCCAAGACCATGTACTGGACCGGCAAGGGCGGTCCGCGTTTCATCCGGCCGATTCGCTGGATCGTCGCTCTTCTGGGCGACGACGTCGTGCCGTTCGAGCTGGCGGGCGTGCGCTCCGGCGCGGTCACCTCCGGCCATCGCCGGCTGGGCGCGCGCGCGATCGCCGTCACCATCGCCGATTATGCCGAGCGGCTGCGCGAGAATTACGTGATCCTCAAGGCTGAAGAGCGCCGCAACAAGATCCACAAAGAACTGGCCGGCGTGCGCGTCAAGCCCGACGCGGCGCTGGTGGAGACGCTGGTTTATCTCACCGAACATCCCACGCCCATCGTGGGCAGCTTCGACGCAGAGTTTCTGGCTCTGCCCGAGGAAGTGCTGGTCACCGTGATGCGCCACCACCAGAAATACTTTTCGGTGGAGGACGAGCACGGCAAACTGGCGCCCCAGTTCGTGGCGGTGATGAACATTCCGTCCGATCCGGAGGGCTTCGTGCGCAGCGGCAATGAGCGCGTGTTGCGCGCGCGGTTCAACGACGCGCGCTTCTTCTGGCAGACCGATCAGAAAAAGTCGCTCGCCGCGCGCCTACCCGATTTGGCGCATGTTACTTTCCAGGCCAAGCTGGGCTCCTATCTCGAAAAGACCGAGCGCGTGAAAGCGCTGGTGAGTACGCTGGGCGGCGATGCGCACGCGGTGCGCGCCGCGGAGCTGGCCAAGTGCGATCTGACCACCGAGCTGGTCAAGGAATTCACGGAGCTGCAAGGCGTGGTCGGCGGCCTTTACGCGCGCGCGCAAGGCGAGCCCGAGCCGGTCTGGCAGGCGATCTACGATCACTACAAACCGGAGAGCATGGAGGATGCGATACCGCGCAACCGCACCGGCCAGATCGTTGCGCTGGCCGACAAGCTCGACACCCTACGCGGCTGCTTCGGCGTTGGCCTGATCCCCACCGGCTCGCGCGATCCGTTCGCGCTGCGGCGCGCGGCGCAAGGCGTAGTCAAGATCCTGGTGGAAGGCAAGATCGATATCGATCTGGCGCCCCTTGTGGACGATGGGACGGACGGGGCGAAGGCGCTGGCCGAGTTCCTGCAGGATCGCATCCGGTATTATTTCAAGGAGGTTCGCGGCTTTCTGTACGACGAAGTCAACGCCGCCACGGCCGCGGGCTGGAGCAACTTGGTCGACTTAGAAGCGCGGTTGATCCGCATCCGGGACTTGCGTTCGTCGCCGGATTTCGAACCGCTCGCCGCGAGTTTCAAGCGCATCCGCAATATCCTCGACCAGCAGAAGTTCACCGGCGTCAATGCCACGGCGATCGACGAGAAGTTATTGCAGGATGGGCCGGAACGGGATCTGTACGACGAATACCGGCGCATCGCGGGCCAGCCGATTGAATCGGTGGTTTCTCAACTGCGGCCCAAAGTGGATTTGTTTTTCGACAAGGTGTTAGTAAATGCGCCGGAGGACGACGTCCGGCGTAATCGCTTGATGTTACTCGGCACGCTATTACTGGAATTTTCCAACATAGCGGACTTTTCGGAAATTGTAACTACATCATAGGAGCTTAAAGCATGCAGAAGTATGTCTATTCGTTCGGCAACGGAACCGCCGACGGTGACGGGAAAATGAAAGATACGCTCGGTGGCAAGGGCGCCGGGCTGGCGGAAATGTCGCGGGCCAAGCTGCCGGTACCTCCAGGCTTCACCATTTCCACGGAAGTGTGCAACATTTACTTCCATAACGACAACAGCGTGCCGGCGGAAATCGACGCGCAGATGGTCGAGGCCTTGAAGACGCTCGAGGAGCGAATGGGCCAGAAGCTCGGCGACGTCGCCAACCCGCTGCTGGTCAGCGTGCGTTCGGGCGCCAAGTTCTCCATGCCGGGCATGATGGACACCATCCTCAACCTGGGGCTGAACGACCAGACCGTGAAGGCGCTAGAAGCCAAGGCCAACAACGCCCGCTTCGCTTACGATTGCTACCGCCGCTTCATCCAGATGTACGGCGCCGTGGTGCTGGAAATTCCCAAGGCGGATTTCGACGCGATCTTCGACGGCCAGAAGAAGAAGGCCAAGGCCAAGCTCGATACCGAGCTTACTGCCCAGGACTTGGCGGAAGTCATCGCGGCTTACCAAAAGCTGGTTCTGAAGAAGACCGGCAAGCCGTTTCCGCAGGATGCTCTGGAGCAACTTGCCGGCGCGCGCAACGCCGTCTTCCGCTCCTGGTTCAACGACCGCGCCAAGCACTACCGCAAGATGAACCAGATTCCCGACGACCTGGGCACGGCGGTCAACGTGCAGGCCATGGTGTTCGGCAACCTGGGCGAAACTTCGGCCACTGGCGTGGGCTTCACCCGCAACCCGGCCACCGGCGAGAAAGTGTTCTACGGCGAGTTCCTGGAGAACGCGCAAGGCGAAGACGTGGTGAGTGGCGTGCGCACGCCGCACCCGATTGCCGAGCTCGATAAGTGGAACCCGGCCGTCTACCAGCAGCTTCGCGACATCACCACGATGCTCGAAAAGCACTACCACGATGTGCAGGATTTCGAGTACACGATTCAAGACGGCAAGCTCTACATGCTGCAAACCCGCAACGGCAAGCGCACCGGGCCGGCCGCGGTCCGCATTGCGGTGGAGATGGTTCAGGAAGGTCTGATCGACAAGCGGGAAGCCATCCTGCGTGTGGAGCCGCAACAGCTCGACCAGCTTTTGCACCCGGTGCTCGATCCGGCATCGAAGAAAACGCTCACCAAGTTGGCCGTCGGCCTGCCGGCATCGCCCGGCGCCTCGGTCGGCACCATCGTCTTCACAGCCGATGAGGCGGTGATACAGGCCCAGAAGTCGCCCGTGGTTCTGGTCCGCAAGGAAACCGTGCCCGATGACATTCACGGGATGGAAGTGGCCAAAGGCATCCTCACTGCGCGCGGCGGTATGACCAGTCATGCGGCGGTGGTTTGCCGCGGCATGGGCACGCCGTGCGTGGCGGGCGCCGAATCCATCACCGTCGACGAACACAAGAAGCTGGTTTCGGTCACGGTCGGCGGGAAAGTAGTCACCCTCAAGGAAGGCGACTGGCTGTCGCTCGACGGTTCGACCGGCGAAGTGTTTGCGGGCAAGGCCAACACCCTTGATGCCGATCCCTCTTCCGGCGCCCTGGCCACCTTCATGGGCTGGACCGACGAATTCCGCGGCAAGTTTGGCGTGCGCGCCAATGCCGATATTCCGCGCGATGCCAAGGCGGCCCGCAAGTTCGGAGCCGAGGGCATCGGCCTATGCCGCACCGAGCACATGTTTTTCGCCGAGGATCGCATTGAGTTCATGCAGGCAATGATCCTGGCCCGCGACGAAAAGAGCCGCCGCAAGGCCCTGGCCAAGCTGCTGCCCTTCCAGCGCAGAGATTTTGCCGGACTGTTCCAGGCGATGGACGGTTTCCCGGTGGTGATCCGCACGCTCGATCCGCCGCTGCATGAGTTCCTGCCCAAGCGCGAGGACCTGATGGTGGATGTCGCCATTCTTCCTTACGCCGATATCAAGAAGAAGAAGGAACTGGTCGCCACTTACCAGCGCTTCGGCGCCGAAGTGAAGACCCTCAAGACAGTGTTGCCCGCGTTGCTGCACCGCGTGGAAGAGCTGCATGAGTTCAACCCCATGCTCGGCCACCGCGGCTGCCGCCTCGGTATCACTTATCCCGAGATCACCGAGATGCAGGCGCGCGCCATTTTCGAAGCCGCGGTTCAAGTGGCCAAGAAAGGCGTCAAGGTGATTCCGGAAGTCATGATCCCGCTGATCGGCGGCGTCAAGGAACTGGAAGACCAGAAGAAGATCGTGGTCGCCGTGGCCGAGGAGGTTCTCGGCAAGGCCGGCATGAAGGACCTGAAGTACATGGTCGGCACCATGATCGAAATTCCGCGCGCCGCGCTCACCGCCGATCTGGTCGCCAAGGAAGCCGAATTCTTCAGCTTCGGCACCAACGACCTCACGCAGACCACCATGGGACTTTCGCGCGACGACTATACGAAGTTCCAGCAGGAGTACAAAGACAAGAAGATCTTCGCCGCCGACCCGTTCGCCGTCCTCGATCAGGAAGGCGTCGGCAAGCTGGTGAAGATGGCGGTCGAGCTCGGCCGCAAGACGCGGCCCGACCTGGAAATCGGCATCTGCGGTGAGCACGGCGGCGAACCGAGCTCGGTGCAGTTCTGCTACCGGGTGGGCATGAACTACGTTTCCTGCTCCCCGTACCGCGTACCCATCGCCCGCCTGGCCGCCGCGCAAGCCGCGATCTCAGGCGACAAGTCGGAGACGCAGCGGACAGCGTAAGCTGGCGTTAAGTAACAACCGTGCTGACCGCTCCCTATGGTCGCAGCTCCGATGCGCTTCAACGCATTCCGAGCCGCGACCGTCAGGGAGCGGTAGCCGGTGCCTACTGAAGCTCCTCGAACTGCGTGATTCGCATCTCGCGATTGGGAAAGACGGCGCGGATCTCCAACTTCCCTCCAAGCGCTTCCACATACCCTGCCAGCGTGCTGAGATATATGTCGGTCCGGTGCTCGATCTTGGACACCTCGCCCTGATTCACTCCTAGCGTATCGGCGAGCTGCGCTTGCGTCATCCGCCGCGCCTTGCGGACTTCCTCCAGCGGCATCGACGCCAGGGTCTGTCGCACGCGGTTGGCGATCTTCCGCTGCCGCTCGGCGGGCATTGCTTTAACCAATTCACGAAAGTTCCGGGTTGGCATTAGAGTTTTCCCTCCTTCTTCAATCCGTCCAGATGTCGATCATATAGCCGGTCTGCCACGGGCACGAACTTCAGATACCAGCGATCATCGCCGGTCTTGTCTCCCCCCATGAGAAGAATCGCCGTACGAAGGGGGTCGAATGCGTACAGCGTTCTCAACGGCTTTCCAGCGCTCTGCGTGCGCAGCTCGCGCATGTGGCTGTGACGTGACGCCGTCACCTTTGAACTATACGGAAAGCCCAGCGCCGGGCCAAGTTCGGCAAGCAGCCCGACGCAGTGAGCAACGTCGTCCTGCTGCTCTTCGGTGAGCGTCTCCCACCACTCACCGAACTCCCGAGTGAACTCGACTTCCCAAGCCACAATCCATTATGCCACAAAAGGAATATTCTGTCTACAGCATGTTGGCGTTGGCCGGGCGCGATCGTGTCTTTGCAGGAATACCTACTGGTGGCTTCCGACCGCATGCACGTGGATCTATACACACGGCAAGCCGATGGCCGCTGGTTGCTGACCTCGGCCAACCGTCTGGAAGACACGCTTGACCTCGAATCCGTGAATTGCCGGCTGTCTCTGGCGGAGCTGTACGAGAAAGTCGATTTGGAAGGCGCGCAGGGCGTGAGGGCGGCCGCACGTCTCCATCTCGGAAGCCGACCCGACGTTACCGTTCAACCACTTTTTCTGGGCCTGCCTCCCAGTTTTCCATTCGCTCTGGAGGCGGCCTTCTTAGCCTTGCTGCTTGACCGGCCGCCAGTCTGACCTAATCTGGCAGCAATCCACGTCTTTGAGCCCAGAAAACCCTCCAGAAGACCCGGGACATAGAGATCCGCATCCACCGCTGGAAAGTGGATGCCGAAACCTGAGGGGCTGATCTCAATTTGATTGAGCTGCAAAGGCCGTGCATCTTCCAGCCCTTCTACATCACCGGGCGAGAAGCTCACGATCAGCTTGGAGCTGAGATGGATCACGATTCGTCCGGTCTTATGGTCATACCGCGCGGAGAGCGCCCGTGGGAAGCGCGCCTGCCGGTCCTTAGCATGCTGGTTTGCCCGTTCGAAATAGTCACGCGATGCCATGTATTTGCCCCCATGCTTGGCACATTTCGGTCAAGTGGCTTGTCAAGACGGTAAGAACGTGCCTGATCTCACGCCGCGAGAATCCGTAGTTCTCGCGGAGCTCTATCGGGCCGCCCGGACAGTTCAGATCGAATACCGCCTCACAGCCATGCCCAACCGTGTGGACGTGCGCCGGGCGATGATCATTCGGATAGATCGCAGCCCGCAGTCCGTCAAGTCTGAGAACGGCCGGCACAAGTACATTCTACCTGGATTCCCAAGCGCTTGGGTTTGCCGCGGCCAATCTTCTCAACAGCTTCTCGTACGCGTCCGTCACTGCGTCCCAGGAATAGCGCCGCCTAACGCGGTCCATCGCGCGGGCGCGGTATTGGGCGCGTTCAGCCTCACTCAAAGTGAGCACCTGCGTCAGCTTGGACTCGAGTTCATCGGGTCCGAAGGGGATGCCGGCGTCGCCGGCTACTTCGGCGTTTTCCGGCGTGTTGCGGTACAGCACCAGCGCGCCGCGGCCCATAGCTTCAATCAGGGCGGGATGCGTGCCGCCGACTTCGGTGGCGTGAATGTAGGCGAAGCAGTGCGATTCCAGCTCGCGGTATCCTTCGCCATAGATGGCGCCCGGTATGACGATGCGGGCATCGCGTGTGTCGCGTACCTGCGCGATGTAGCCTTGCGCGTAAGGCGCATCGCCGATGAGGGCCAGCTTGAACGGCGTCTCAACATGTTCGAACGCCTGCCGCACTGCGAGCGGATGGTTCTCCGGCTCCATGCGGCTCACATACAGGAAGTAGCGGCCGGGCTCCAGTCCCATACGCGCCAGCGTTGAGGTGCCGACCACCTTGCCTAATTCGGCGCCGTACGGGATGAACGTGCTCGCTTTGCGGTAGCGCGTGCGGTAGTAATCCTGAATCGTGCGGGCATCAGTAATGACTTCGGTGGGGCAGAAGGTGGCCAGCCACTCGGAAACCAAGTACCAGGTTTTGGCCAGCCAGTTCCATTTCTTGCGTAGGCGTTCGATGCCGTCCACATTGAGCGCCACGGGCATCCCGCAGACGCGCGGCAGCCAGGTGAAGATGGCGTTGGCGCCGTTGCAATAGAGCGCCACATCCACGCGGTGCGCCAGCAGGTGGAGCGTAGAGAGCAGGGTGTGCGCCAGCGTGTCGAAATACTTGTGGCGAATGGTGGGCAGGTAGAGGAGGCGCACGCCGCGGTAGACCGGCTGCGGATGGCGCTCGCGGCAATAGACGGTCACTTGATGCCCGCGCGCAGCCAGACGGGTGGAGAGATCTTCGGCGAAGGTTTCGAAGCCGCCATAGCTGGCTGGAATGCCGCGCGTGCCAAGAAGGGCTATCCGCATTTTCTGGCCAGGGCGGGTGCACGCCCGAGCAGGGCCGGGTATGCCCGGCCCCTACGGATACCGCTCGGGTCACTGTAGGGGTGAGCGATGCCTCGCCCGCGGGCCGCGCGACAGAACACGATAGTCATTGCGAAATGGCCCGCTACGTCTTGGCGGTCTCGGAGCGCATCAGCGTACGAGCCAACTTCTTCGGCGCGCGCTTGCTCACTGGCGCGTAGTGGAACCAGCTCGCCATGTACTCGTCGTCCACGCGGCGAGCGCCTTGAATCAACTCGCGCTTGGCCCGAAAACGGTTCCAGTTCCGCAGCAAAAACCAGAATGCCTTGAGCGAGGTATGCTCCCACAGCAGACAGCACATCACGACCAGGATGTCGCGGCCGGTAATGGAGAACCAGTTGCGCCAATACAGATCGGTCGAAATGTTCTTCAGGCGCATCAGGAAGCGGTTCTTCACCGAGTGCATATTGATAGCGGCCGGCAGCGCGCGGCGGTTGCCGGGCAGCACCTTGCGCACATGATAGCCGCGCGCGTATGGCACATACAGGCACTTCCAGCCCATCAACTGGGCGCGCCACGCCACGTCAGCGTCTTCGCGGTACACGAAGAAATCGGAATCGAAGAACTCGCCGTCGAGCGAAATGTCTTCGATCATGGCGCGGCGGTAAAGCGCGGCGGCGGCGGTGGCGCCGAAGACATACTCGTAATGCAGATAGTGCCCGTTGTCCACTTCCTGGCTGCCGCGGTCCAGATGGCGCAGCATGGGGTTGAAGTAGATGCCGGTGGAATCCACGACCGGCTGCTCGGGAATCTCGAAGTGCGCCGACATGGTGAGCAGCTTGCCGCACACGGCGCCGATCTTGGAATCGAACTGCCCGGCATCGAGCAGGGCCTGGATGAAGTTCGGCAGCAGGAGCACGTCCGGGTTGAGCGTCAGTACCCAATCGCCGCCGGCCAACCGGATGGCCTGGTTCTGCGCCGCCGCGAAGCCAGCGTTCTCCTCGTTGTAATGGATCTGGCAGCGGTCCTCAAATTGTTCCAGGATGTCGATGGTGCCATCGCTGGAAGCATTGTCGATGACGATGACTTCCTTGAGGCGGTACCGTTGCGACAGCACGGACTCGAGGCAGCGCTTGATGAAGCGGCCGCTGTTGTAGGTCACGATCGTGACTGAGACGAAGTCGTTATGCCCCATGCACTAGAACTCGAAAAAGCGGTACTTGCACTTGAACCTGGGCCTAAAACCTGGAACCGGACATCGCGGCTGCGTCCTTCCAGCCGAAAAACAGGCAGTGGCTGGCAAGGCGCGCCACGTTCCCGTAAGTTGCCAGGGGCGTCCAACTCCTCTGCAACAACGCTCCCACAGCGCCACGGAGAATCGAGCCTGCAACCACCGACAGGCACACCATCCGGAATGCGAACGGTGGATAGTGCCTGGCTGAATACCTAATTAAACTACGATACCAATAAAAGCATCGGGCCTGCACGCTGATGCTCGCGATCGAGTGCCCTCCCGTGTGCCGCGCGACCGCCTCCGGTGTATAGAAAAGAACATAGTTACGCGCGGCTACCCGCCGGCAAAAATCGACATCTTCAAACCATAGCGGATAGTAGCCCTCGTCGAAACCGCCCAGTTCCTGCCACACTGCCCGGCGCAACATGAGAAACGCACCGGCCGGCTGTTCCACGGCTGTCCGCAAAGAATAATTCACCGCCATGGCCCGGTAGCGGCGATTGACTGGATTGTTCGGCCAAATCCGATTCAGCACGAGAACTTCCAAAATCAGCGCCGCCGGAGTAGGAAAGGACCGCACCATGAAACCGACCTGCGGTTTGTTCTGCTCGTCGATCAGGCAACCGCCAGCGCCAGCCGCGCCCTCCAGATCACAAGCCTGGCGCATCGCATCGAGGCCGCGCAGGATCACAGCGTCCGGGTTCAAGAGTAGAACATATGGCGAATGGAGCGCTGTAAACCCTTGGTTTACAGCAGCGGCGAATCCACGGTTGTTTGGGTTGGCCACCAGCGGAACTCCGCGGGAGGCAACTTCGGCGAGTGTCCCGTCCCGCGAGCCGTTATCGACAACTACAACATCGGCGCCGGTGGCCAGGGCGGCATCGAGACAGGGGCCGATTTCAGATTGCGAATTGTAGGTAACGATAACAATGCCGATGTCGGACATGTGTCACTTTGCCCCACCCCGTGTGAGCAGAAAGTACATGCGCCAATAGAGGTCGTGCCCGCTGCCGGACTGCGCCACGCGTAGGGCGCGTTCGTGGGTCACCAGAAGCGGTTCCAGAATGTCCAGGCCGCAAGGGGGCGCAACGCGGCGGATGGCGGCAAATCCGCGCAGGCCCTGCCATTTTCCTTTCAGCCACGCCAGCACAGCGCCGTGGCGCAGCGCCACGCCTCCCCATAGCAGTTGGCCAACCAGAATCGGCCAGGCCCACTTCCACAACAAATGGCGGGGATAGTGCCGGGCCAGCAAAAACACCTGGTTGCGACTCATCCGCCGTACAGTCTCCGGATGCCAGCGGCCGAGTGTGGCGCTGCCCTGGTGCCAGGCGACGGCGGTGGGGACGTACTCACCCGCCAGCGAGTGTTCTGCGCAGCGCATTCCGAAATCCACGTCCTCCAGGTACGATTCGAAAAGCTCATCGAGCAGGCCCACGCGTTCGAACAGGGTGGCGCGGAACAGCGCCGCCGTCCAGGGGGCCGTCCAAATAGGTTGCGCGCGTGAAAATGCCGGCTGATCCAGGCGTCCGCTGCCGGCCCGCCAGGCCGCGCCGCCGCGGGAAACCAGATCGAAGGTGCCGTCGATGCGCGCCGGATCTTGTGCGGAGAGGATCTTGCCGGTGGCGAACCAGCCGCCGGAATCCACCAGTTGCGCCAGGTAGTCCGGGGCGAGCTCGACATCGCTGTTGAGCACGGCGATCCAGTGCGATTGGGCCGATTGGATGCCACGATTCACGGCGGCGGCAAACCCGGCGTTGCGTCCCATGGGAATCACGCGAGCGCCGCGGCGCGCGGCCAATTCCGGCGCGCCATCGCTCGAGCCGTTATCCACCACCAGCAACTCGGCCACCGGCACCGTCTGCGCCTCCAGGCTGTCGAGGAGGCGCCCCAGCGACTCGCGCCCATTCCACACCGGTATCACGGCGGTGATGCTCATCGCCAGAACCGCTTCTTGACGAGAAACGCCAGGTTGGCGAAGCCGTCGCGCCAGAGGTGGAGCTTGGTTTCGCCCAGGCGCGAGGTATACATGATGGAGATCTCGCCGAACCGTATGCGCGAATCGCGCAGCGCCTCAATCTTGATTTCCTCGGAGAAAGACATGCCGTCGGATTCGAGCTTCATATGTTCCAGGATCGCCCGGCGGAACACCCACATGCCGGACTGCGAATCGCGCACCCAGCGAAAGAACAGAATCGACATCGCCAGCGAAAGCACCAGGTTGCCGATCAGGTTGATGAAGCTCATCGAGCGCGCATCGCGCACCGGGAAGCGCGAAGCATTCAGGAAATCGACATCGAAATGGAGAAACGCTTCGATCAGGTAAGAGAGCGCATCCACCGGGTAACTGTGATCGCCGTCCAGGGTCACGATCAGGTCGCCGATGGCCTCGCGGAAGCCGCGCTTGTAACTCCGGCCGTAGCCGCGCACATCCTCGCGAATGACTTTGGCGCCCAGCCTTGCGGCGACCTCCGAGGTGCCATCGGTGGACGCATTGTCCACCACGATGACTTCGTCGACGAAGACCGGCATCGCGCGCAGAATCTGCTCGATGCCCTGCTCCTCGTTGAGGCAAGGAATAATGACTGTGATGGACTGGTTCTTATACATGGCGGAGCTTCCGCCGTTTCTCACACATATGCGTGACGATACTCTTCCAGCGCCTCCAGCGCGTGCCGGCACACCTCGGCGTGCCGCGCCCTCTTGTCGTGGCGGAGCCGGTGGCGCACGGCCTCATCGAGCGCGGGTAACAGATCGAAGGTGATGTTGGCGGGCTGGTAATTCGCGGGATCGGCGCCCGCGATGTAATGGCACAGGGAGCCCAGTGCGGTCTCGCGCGGCAACGCGCGCGGCGTTTCACCGGCTGCCATCGCAGCCGCGTGCATTCCTGCCATCAGGCCGGTGGCGATAGCTTCCACGTAACCTTCCACGCCGGAAATCTGCCCGGCGAAAAAAACGCGCTGGGCGGCGCGCAACTGGAGAGTGGCGGATACGAGCGCCGGCGCATTGATATAAGTGTTGCGGTGGATCTGTCCGAAGCGCAGGAACTCGGCCGTTTCGAGACCCGGAATCATCCGCAGCACGCGCGCCTGGTCGCCAAATTTCATGTGGTTCTGGAAGCCGACCAGGTTGAAGCTCCGCGTGCGCAGATTCTCCTGCCGCAATTGCACCACGGCGTACGGCCGTCTGCCGGTGCGCGGATCGCTCAGTCCCACCGGCTTCATGGGCCCGAAGCGCAACGTCTCCCGCCCCCGCCGCGCCAGTTCCTCGATCGGCAGGCAGGCTTCGAAGAAAGGCGTGCGGTCCTCTGCAATGTGCGCGGCGACGGGCTGGGCCTCCAGCAGCGCGTCGACGAAACGCTCGTATTGATCGCGGTCCAGCGGGCAATTCAGATAGTCGCCGGTCGAATCCACCGACTTGCCGTAGCGCGAAGCCCAGAAAGCTACGCGCGTGTCCACCGAATCGGCGTCGACAATCGGGCTGATGGCATCGTAAAAGTAGAGGCGTTCGGAGCCGGTCAGGCGCGCGATGTCATTTGCCAACGCGTCGCTGGTCAGCGGACCGGTTGCGACGATGACGATTGGCTCCGGCGGAATCGCGGTTACCTCCTCGCGGCGTACCTCGATCAGCGGCTCGGCGGCGATGGCCGCCGTCACCTCGTTGGCGAATACATCCCGGTCCACGGTAAGCGCCTGCCCGCCTGGAACGCGCGCGCGGGCCGCCACTTCGAGCAGCAGAGAACCGAGCCGCCGCAGTTCTTCCTTGAGCAGCCACGGCGCGGTGGACTCGGTCTCCGACTTGAGCGAGTTGCTGCACACCAGCTCCGCCAGCCGGTCCGTCTGGTGCGCGGGCGTGGGCCGCACCGGCCGCATCTCGTACAACACGCACGCCAGGCCCCGGCGCGCGATCTGCCAAGCCGCCTCGGAACCCGCCAAGCCCGCGCCGATAATGTGAATGGGATCGCTCACGCCGAACTTACAGGATACAAGAGCCCCTGCTTGGCGAGAGGATCTCGTTCCGCAACCCGGGGACCTGCCCCACGGAACCGCGTTAGAATGGTCGCGTGCTGCCAAAGGCGCCGAAAGAGGAGTACTCGAGGGCCGATGTGCTGCGCCAGTTCGGTCTTTCCGAGCGCCAGTTGCGAAGCTGGGAGCGCCAGGAACTGATTCCGCCATCCGACAAGTATTCCTTTTCCGACCTGATCGCCATCCAGACCATCGTCAAGCTGCGTGAGAACCGCATCCAGCCCAGGCAAATCGGGCGCGCGCTGGCATCGCTGCGCCGCAAACTGGCCGTCGAGCAGCCGCTTTCCGAACTGCGCATCGTCTCCGACGGCCGCAAGATTGCGGTGCACATCGCCGGGCAACGGATGGAGGCCATCAGCGGCCAGATTCTGCTCGACTTCGAGACCGCCGCGCTGGGTGGCCTGGCGCCGTTTCCCGGCCGAAAGCCCGGCGCCAGCCGGATGCGCGAAGCGGAAGGTTGGTTCCAGCAGGGGCTCGACCTGGAAGAGACCGGCGCCCCGGTCGAGGAAGCCATCGAGGCTTACCAGAAGGCGCTGGAACTCAACCCGGAGGCGGCCGGCGCGCTGGTCAACCTGGGCACCATCTATTACCGCCAGCGCAAATTCGCCGACGCCGAAACTTACTACCGCGAAGCCGTCGATGCCGATCCAAGTTACCCGCTGGCGCAATTCAATATCGGCAATCTCTACGACGAGCTGGGACGGCTCGACGATGCCCAGGAGCATTACCGGATGGCGCTGGAGCTGAATCCGCAATACGCCGACGCCCATTTCAACCTGGCCCTCCTGTGCGAGCGCCAGGGCGATAACCTGAAAGCCGTGCACCACTGGAAGAATTATCTGAAGCTGGATCGCGGCGGCCAGTGGGCCGAGATCGCCCGGCGCCAACTCGACCGCCTGCGCCAGGCCACGCTGGTGCATTCCCGGACTTGACGTGGCGCGGGCAGTCTTGCCAGGCAGTCTTGCCGCCGTGTCGAGAGTCATCTCGACACTTTGTTGATGCACGCGCCATGCTCTTTTCATTTCGGTCGCTGTAGTTGAAATGACCCCCAAGTTGTAATAGGAGTGTCCGCAATTCTCGCCGGAGCGATCCAGTTTCTGACGGGATTCGGCTGTGGGGACACCCAGCTTCCGGGCGTGGCGGAACCATCGTCGCAGCCGGCTACGCCGAATTTGTACGGGTCCGGCTCCTCCGGGCATGGCCGGCCGGCGGCCCGGGCTGGCTATTTCTTACCGGATTGCTCGCTCGAAGCGCTCAGTTCTTCCCAATAATCGTCCGAGTGAGCCGTCCACTCCGGGTTGGCAAGGCCGGAGATCTGCAGCTCTTCTTCCTTCAGCGTGCCGTGCCCGTAAGTGCAGATGTATTCGATCCGCGGCCGCCCGAGTTGCAGCATGAATCCCCAAGAGCCGGTCGCGACTGGCATGCGCAGGCGGCGCAGGCAGGTGCGACAGCGGTGGCGTTGATCCCAGACAATCAGGTAAATCGTTCCCGCGGCCAGCAAGAACCAGCCCATCATAGCCGCGATGGTCGGCAACGTTGGCGCGAATGCGATCCGATGCGGAGCGGCCGGGGAGCCCTTGGAGAGCCACACCGGCAGCCCATAGAGCACCGCAGACGCAACGACCACTTTCGCGCACAGATAGCCCCAATACCGCATATATGGTTAGACACCGCTCCCGCGCATTCGGATTCACGCTGCCAGCGCTCGAGTAAGCAAGCTCACGCGTTGAACTTGACACCCCTCATGCTTCCTCCTTACGCTTAAGGCACCTTCCATGCACTCGAACCGTCTGGCCCTGGAAAAAAGTCCCTACTTGTTGCAGCACGCGCACAACCCGGTGGATTGGTACGCCTGGGGAGGGGAAGCGTTCGCCAAGGCGCGCGCCGAAGACAAGCCCATCTTTCTTTCGATCGGCTATTCCACCTGCCACTGGTGCCACGTGATGGAGCGGGAATCGTTCGAAAACGCGGTCGTCGCCGCCCAGCTCAATCGCGATTTCGTGCCGATAAAAGTGGATCGCGAGGAGCGCCCGGATGTCGACCGCATCTACATGTCCTTCGTTCAGGCTGCCACCGGCGGCGGGGGCTGGCCGATGTCGGTTTGGCTGACCCCCGAGTTGGAGCCCTTCTTCGGCGGCACCTACTTTCCGCCGGAAGACCGTTGGGGCCACGCCGGCTTCTCGAGTGTCCTCACGCAGATCGCGCAGGCCTGGCGCAGCGATCGCGACCGCATCGGCGAATCGGCGCGCCAGGCGCTGGCGCAACTCGAAAAGCAGTCCGCTTTCGACGGCGTGCCCGCCGGCAGCCACGCACCCATCGATTACGCCGTGATCGAGAGCGGATTCTCCATCTTCCGACGCACTTACGATTCCGAAATGGGCGGATTCGGCCCGGCGCCCAAGTTTCCGCGGCCCGCCGTCTTCGAGTTTCTGCTGCGCTACCACGCCCGCACCGGCAACCGGGAAGCGCTCGAGATGACCCTCCACACCCTGCGCAAGATGGCCGAAGGCGGCATGAACGATCAGCTCGGCGGCGGGTTCCATCGCTATTCGGTGGACGAGCGCTGGTTCGTGCCGCATTTCGAAAAGATGCTCTACGACCAGGCGCAACTCGCCACTTCCTATCTCGAAGCCTTTCAAATCACCGGTGAAAAGTCCTTCGCCGAAACCGCGCGCCGCATTTTCGATTACCTGCTGCGCGACATGACCGCGCCCGAGGGCGGATGCTACTCGGCCGAAGATGCCGACAGCGTCATCCGTCCCGAAGAGCCCTCAGTCAAAGGAGAAGGCGCATTCTACATCTGGTCCGCCGATGAGATCCGCCTGACCGTCCCCGCGCCGGCTGCCGAATGGTTTGCTTACCGCTACGGCGTGGCGGAGGGCGGCAACGTGGTGAACGACCCGCATTCCGAATTCTCGGGTCGCAACATTCTCTACCAGGCTGCCAGCGTGGAAGAAACCGCCGAGCAGTTTGGCCGTCCGGTGGAGGAGGTCCGCGCCGGGCTGGAGACGGCCGAAGCCGCGCTGCTCAAGGCCCGCGCCTCGCGTGTGCGCCCTCACCTGGACGATAAGATTCTCACCGCCTGGAATGGGTTGATGATTTCCGCGCTCGCTCTGGGCGGCGCCGTGCTCGAAGAACCGCGTTACGCGAAGGCCGCGCGCCGCGCTGCGGATTTCGCGCTCAGCCATCTCTTCGAGCCGGAGACCGGCCAGTTGCTGCGCCGTTATCGCGATGGCGAAGCCGCCATTCCAGGCTTTCTCGAAGACTACGCCATGTTCACGCAGGCGCTGCTCGATCTGTACGAGGCCCAGTTCGACCGGCGCGACATGGAATGGGCGGTGCGCCTGGCCGAAAAACAGAGCGCGCTGTTTGAAGACCCGGCCGGCGGCGGATTCTTCCATTCCCCCGCGGATGCTGGAGACCTCGTCTTGCGCCTCAAGGAAGATTACGATGGCGCCGAACCCAGCGGCAATTCGATCGCGATTCTCAACCTGCTGCGCCTCGCCCAAATCACCGGGCGCCTGGAGTTTCGCGCCTCCGCCGAGCGCGCCTTGGCCGCCTTCGCCCCCCGCCTGGCCCGCGTCCCGGTGGCTCTGCCGGCCATGCTCACAGCCTGCGAATTCTACCTGGCCGAGCCGCGCCAGATCGTCGTCGTAGGTCCGCGCGACTCGGTCGGCACACGCGCGCTGCTGCGCGCCTTCCACTCCCGCTTTGTGGCCAACCGCATCGTGCTACTGGTGGACACCGAGGAAACCCGCCACGCCTTGGCTGCGGGCATCCCCGCCATCGAAGCCATGCAACTCGCCGGCGGTCTCCCAAGCGCTTATGTCTGCCGCAATTACGCCTGCCAATTGCCCGTCACCGAGGCTGCCCAATTGGCCGAATTGCTACAATAGAAACTCAATCGCTAAAGTCTACTGGAGGAACTATGGAAAGACCGGGAGCTACCACCATGCGAGGCAACCCGATGACTCTGGTTGGGCCGGAGCTTAAACCCGGCGATGCCGCGCCGGATTTCAGCGTGGTCGATAGCAGCCTGAAGCCGGTGACGCTGGCAGATACCGCCGGCCACGTCCGAATCGTCAGCGTGGTGCCATCGCTCGATACGCCGGTTTGCGATGCGCAAACCAAGCGGTTCAATGAAGCGGCGGCCTCCCTGCCGGGCATCGATATTCTGACTGTCAGCATGGACCTGCCTTTCGCGCAGAAGCGCTGGTGCGGCGCCTTCGCCGTGGATAAGGTGAAGATGCTCTCCGATCACAAGGACGCCTCCTTCGGCTCCAACTACGGCACGCTGATTAAGGACCTGCGTATCGAAAGCCGCGCCATTTTCGTGATCGACAGGAACAATCGGGTGAGCTACGCGGAATATGTAAAGGAAGTCGCCGATCATCCGAATTACGAAGCGGCGCTGCAGGCGGCACGGAACGCGTTCGCGGCCACGGCCTGAACCAGCGTCGGGACGTTTCGCAAAGAGTGTACCGGCCGCTCCCTTTGGTCGCGGCTCCAATGCGCATTCAGAGCCGTGACCATAGGGAGCGGTCGCCGGCGATTGGATCGGCTACTTCCCAAGAGGCCATGAGCTCGACCGAACCAACCCCGGCATTGAGCGCCGAGCGGGTTCTGAACCGCGCGGTGGAAAGCCCGCTCGTGCGCGGCGGGCTGGTGATTGTGGCCGGCCTCGTCACCGGCAATCTGCTGGGCTTCCTGCGCGTGGCGCTGACGGCGTACCTGCTGGGCACACATGCCCGCGCCGATTCGCTGGCCGTCGCCATGGGCCCCATCGATACGCTGAATTCGGTGGTCATCAACAGCATCGTGTTCGCCTTTGTCCCCATGCTGACCGCGGCTGGCGGGAACGCGCGGCTCGCCCTTTTCCGTCGCCTCCTGCGCGTCTTCGCCTGGGTCTTCGCCGCCATCGCGGCAGCCGTAATCGTGGGAGCGCCGTGGCTGATGCGCATTCTCGCGCCCGGCCTCGATCCGGCCTATTTCGCGGCCGCCACCGCCAATCTGCGCATCTTTGCGCTCTCCACCCCCGCCGCCGGCGCCGCCGCCGTATATTGCGCGTTCCTCTACACCGGCCGGCGCTTCGGGCCCATGGCCTTCTACCAGGCGGCGCTCAACGTGTGCACCATCGCGGGCGCGCTGGTGTTGTGGCGAGCCGTGGGCGTCTATGCCTTCGCAATTGGCTACACCGCCGGCGCTTTCGCGCAACTGGCCATCGTATGGTTCGCCGCGCGGCGCGAGCTCTCTGCCGGCGACGCGGAACCGTGCGCGGTCTCCTGGCGCGAAATCGCGGCCAAGCCGGCTTTCTTCGTTGTCTACGCGGCGGCCTTGAGCCTGAATATCATCTTCACCCGCGCTTATGCCACCCACGTGGGGCCTGGGATGGCCGCCGCTCTAGATTACTGCATGCGGGGCGTGGGCGTGCCGCTGGCGCTGTTGGTAACTCCCATTTCCACTTCGCTGTTGCCGGAAATCAGCCGCCTGCGCAGCTTGTCGCGCATGCACGACGCCTTCCGCCTGATTGATCGGACGGTGGCGCTCACCGCGCTCGCCGCCGTCGCCGGTTGCGGATTTGCCATTCTGTTTCGCCAACCCGTCATCGGAATCCTCTTCCAGCGCGGCAGTTTCACCGCCGAGTCCACCCAACTGGTGGCGGCCGTGTTCCTAGGGCTGGGCCCCAGCATGGTGGGCTGGAGTTTGATTGAGGTGATGGCCCGCTCGCTATTCGCCCTGGAGCGCCCCTGGCCGCCGGTGCTCGCCGCCATGGTCCCCGTGCTGCTCAACGTCGCGATCACGCTGCGATTGCACTCGTTCCGCCCGGAATGGATCGGCCTCGGCGCCAGCCTGGGCCTGATGGCCGGCTTCGTAGTCTTATTCGTCATCGCCCACGCCGGCCGGAGAAGATGGCTGGAGCCGGGGGCGACGCTGGCGGCGGGGGTGGGGGCGTAGGGGCGGGTGTCTGGTGCCCTCAATAGCTAAGCTAACCGGAGACGGAGCGAACAAAGATGCGGTCGTCAAACGGCTCAAGAGGCTGACTGGCACCGAGAAGAGGGGCATCCGCATCACAGAGGCGCAGGTAGAAGTGCGCAATTCCATCCTCCACTGAGCAGTTCCGAAAACACTGCAGGATACCTTCCTTAGCCTTTAGAAGCTGTTTGCGCGCCTTCGCGCAGGCGTCCCAATCGATCTTCGCTGCCTGCACGCCGAACACAAGCAGATCGAATGCGCGTAGGATCGGGCGTTGGACCGCAACGCCGTCGTTAATGAGCTCCCAGATGGCAGCAAGGTCTTGGCTTAGTGTTGGGACACCCAAAATATTGCCTGCAGCGTGCGCGTACGCCTCGCCGCGGCCAATCCGCAAAGAGAACCGCTCTCCGAGGACGTCGATTTGCTCCAGCAGAGCAGGCGCTGACTTGTAACCGTGCTGGCTGAGAAGCGCTTTGTCCAAGACACCAACTGTGTTCGTTGAAAAGAGCTTATTTAGCGTTGTCCGCTTCTCTGGAAACTTCTTTTGAACTCTCCAGTTGATCTCGGTTTCGACGGCCTCGTGGACGGCCAACTGGATGGAGTAATCCTGCTTCAGGATTCGAAGCGGCGTAACTTCCTCTGAAACGACGATCTGAATGAGCGCCGACGTGTCGGCCACGATCAGGGCTGGATTCTGGGGCAAACCCGGCGATGGCGTCACGCGGCCTTCTCTGCACCGCCGATCAACGATCCGAACCTCGTCACAAACGTCTCGCGGTCCATCATTAGCATCTCTGCAGCTTTGCTTTCGCTGATCTGCTGACCATTGAGTGCCTCGATGACCTGACCAACATAGAGCGAGGGCAAACGCAGAGAGCGTCGCCCGAGATCGGTATTTCGGTTCTCGGCGATCCACTTCGGCATTTCCACCGCCTGCTTACGTAAATACTCGCGCGTGCTCAATGCGTGTGTCGTCAGCTCCCGCAATTCGCTCGCACAGTCGAGAGCGCCGTATGCTTCAAGTTGCTCAGCGCTGATCAATTCCGAATCATATGCTGCTCTCAAAACCAACCGTTGCTCCACGTGAGAGTAGCCGACGAGGGTTGCGAGATTTGCTGCCGAAATACTGCCCCACTTTAAGCCAAATCGGTTCGCGAACTGGACCAGCACAGACTTGGGAACCAGACATTCCTGGGCGAAAGCCTGCGCACGCTGGTCCTTGAGCTCGTCGCTGGCGTCTGTTGTATAGTCGATTGAGATCTGCTCGCTTTCCAGGTCAAAGATAGCGTGTCCGACTTCGTGCATTATGACGGCGTTGCGCCGAAACCAGGTCGACTTATACGAATTTGCGAAAACGCACGGCGTAGGGCCAGAAACGCTGCCGACCGAAAAGGCACAGCCCTCGACAGCCGACTTCAAGGGGCTCTCCAATGTCAAGACACCCAGCGTTCGTAGCGCGCGCCGGATCCATTCGCCGATCGCAACCTGCCCGTGCTCCAGGTCGGTCATGCTTCGAAAGTCGCGGGCAGCTCCCTTTCCCTGGAGTGCTGGCGGTGCCGTGCGATCCACCCTGTCCCGAATACTGCGGAACAATGGCTCGAAGCGACGCAATTTCTCCCCGCGTACGGCGGCCAGTTGGTCCATATAGTACCCGAGTTTCCGCACCAGAGCGACCATCTCGCGGTCTGCCTGGACGAGCTTGCTATCGCGGAGCTTGTACCAAATTGCTGGCGCGAGAGTCGCGTACGACTCCCCGGCGCCGGTCGACGCCTGCAGAAGAGTCTTCTCGGTGATGCCAAGTATGGAGGAGATCTCCGGAATGACGAACCTGGGCAGCGGACGGACTCCTGTCAGCCATTCTTCGAACTGGTCGGGAGCCACGCCAAGGAGGTCCGCACAAAACTCTGGGTCCAACTTCGTGGATTCGATTATGTTCTTTAGGATCATCGATTTGACCAACTGTTTGGAACGCAGATACGCTGCTCCAAGCTTGCGTTCCCGGTGCCACGGAGCCAGCCAAGCCTAGCAGGCAGGAACACTTGGTCCTCTTCTATTCTGTATCGCAGTCTCTTGAAAATCAACAGGTTCCGCGCCATATCCACGCGCACCCTAGGCCTAGGTCCTTTGCGGCTGTCACCCACTAGGAGTGAGGTACTGGTTCCTCCGGACATCGGCGACGATTCAGCAAACGTGGACCAGTTAGGCAAAGAATCATTCGCCCACCCCACTATAGCATCCGAGCGTGCGACCGTCGGCCTCCGTTTGGCGCCCCACCCGTTGTCAGGCAACCTTTGTGCTGCCATAGCCCTACCCAGCGCCCCCGCTTCGCTCCGCTTTGGCCTGCCGTATCTCTTCCAGCCTCTCCGCAATCCTCTTTTCGACGCCTCGGTTGGTCGGGTAATAGTAGCGATGGCCGGCTAGCGATGGGGGCAGGCATTCCATGTCGGTGATGGCGTCTTCGAATTTGTGGGCGTGCTCGTAGCCTTCGCCGTAGCCCCAGGCTTTCATATGCTTGGTTACGGCGTTGCGCAGGTTCATGGGAACTGGCTCGGCAATCGTGTTCTCGACGTCGGCGGCCACCGCGCCCAGCGCTTTATACGATGCATCGCTCTTGGGCGCGGCGCAAAGGTAGATGGCGACCTGGGCCAGCGCGAGGTCGCCTTCCGGAATCCCGAGAAAATGGACCGCCTGCATGGCTGCGATGGCCTGTTCGAGCGCGCGCGGATCGGCCAGGCCGATGTCTTCGATCGACATGCGGATCAGGCGGCGGGCGAGATACAGACGGTCCTCGCCGGATTCGAGCATCCGCGCCAGCCAGTACAGCGCCGCATCCACATCGCTCGACCGCACCGATTTGTGCAGCGCGGAAATCAGGTTGAAGTGCTCCTCGCCGCCTTTGTCGTAGAGCAGCACTTTGCGCTCGATGGCATTTTCGAGCGCGGTTTCGGTGAGCACACCCTGCGAGGCGGCGGCCGCGGCTTCGAGCGTGTTGTACGCCTGCCGCGCGTCGCCATTCGAGTAGATGGCGATCTGTTCGAGCAGATCGTCGGTCGCTTCCAGATGGACTACCGGCAGCGCGCGCCGCAGCAGCGTGGTCAACTCCGGCACGCTGAGCAGCCGCAGCGCATAAACGCGCGAGCGCGACAGCAGCGCCGAGATCACTTCGAAGGACGGATTCTCCGTGGTGGCGCCGATCAGGATGATGTCGCCGCGCTCCACGTAAGGCAGGAACGCATCCTGCTGGGCTTTGTTGAAGCGGTGAATTTCATCGATGAATAGGATCGTCCGCAGGCCCAGGCGCCGCAGCTTTTCGGCGTCGGCCATCACCGCCTTGATTTCCTTAATGCCGCTCAACACCGCGCTGAACGGGATGAACTCGCAGCGCGTGATGCGGGCGATCAGCTTGGCGAGGGTGGTCTTGCCGACCCCGGGAGGGCCCCACAGAATCACCGAGCTGAGCTCGTCGCGCTCGATCTGGCGGCGGAGCGGTTTCTCCGGCCCCAGAATGTGCTCCTGGCCGACAAAGTCCTCCAGGCGGTCGGGCCGCATGCGCTCGGCCAGCGGGCGCTTGGCATCCGCGGCGGAAGGCGCATCGGGCGCGGGCGGGGTGGAATCGAAAAGGCTCACGCGCGGATAGTCCTTTGCCGCCGGGCTTCGTAGAGAAGAATGCCGGTAGCCACGGCGGCGTTGAGCGACTCGACGCCTACCGTGGGAATCGAGACATCGTGCGCCGCCGCGCGCAGTACGCTTCCCACGCCGCGCGCCTCGTTGCCGATCACCAGGCCGCAAGGCCGCGTGAAATCCACATCGGCCAACGCCCGCGCCGGAGCCGCCGCACGTGCTGGAACGCTCGCATAGAGCTCCATGTGGTTCTGTTGCAGCGCGGCGCGTGCCAACACCGCATCCATCCCGTAGAAGCAGGGAACGCGAAACACCGAGCCCGCCGACGCACGGATCGTCTTCGGGTTGTGCGGGCTCACCGTGCCCTTGACGAACAGCACCCCGGTGGCGCCGAAGGCCTCGGCGGCGCGCAGAATGGCGCCGGCGTTGCCGGGGTCTTGCAGACCATCCAGCACCACCACCAGCGGGCAGCCGCGAAACAGCTGTTCGAGCTTCCATTCCGGCGGCCGCACCAGCGCCATCACTCCCTGCGCGGTTTCGGTTCCGGAAATACTCTGGAAAAGGCTGTCGGGAAGCACGGCTACCTTGACGCCGGTCAGGCCGCGCGCGTGCCCCGTGGCGGCCGCGCGCACCGATTCCGCCGCCAGCACGATCTTCACCTCGCACTCGCTCTTGAGCGCCTCTTCCAGCAGGTGAAAAGTCTCGGCCACGCACCAGCCATCGGCTGTCAGGCCACCCCGCGCGATGGCCCGGCGCACGTCCTTGACCAGCGGATTAGCCGCGCTCGATATGGTTTCCGGCCGGGGCATATGACTACAATAGGTTCGAACGATCAAATTATCGCAGATGAAGCGCGTGGCATGGGCCGTAGGGCTGGCGGCGCTGGTGGCGCTGGCCATCCTGGCGATCAGCATCCTTCGCCTGGCCAACCGCATCGAACGGCAGTCGACCGTGGACGAGGCGCGACCGGCTGACATCATCCTGGTGCTTGGCGCCGCGGAGTATCATGGCCGGCCCTCGCCGGTGTTGCGAGCCCGCCTGGACCACGCCCTGGACTTGTACGGGCGCAAGCTGGCTTCCCGCATCATGACCACCGGCGGCTCCGGCGGAGAGCCGGTGTTCACCGAAGGCGGCGTGGGCCGCGCTTACCTGATGAGCCATGGCGTGCCCTCGGAAGCCATCGTAGTCGAGACCGAAGGCGAGACCACCGTGCAATCGATCGCCCTGGCAGCCGAGATCATCCGCCGCATGGGGCTCAATTCGGTGATCGTGGTCAGCGACGGATATCACATCTACCGCGTGAAACGGATGCTGCAAAACCGCGGGCTCCAGGTGTACGGATCGCCCCGCAAGGACCGCATCTCGCCGCCACGCGAGCGCTGGAACTATGTGCGGCAGGCGATCGGCTACATCCTGTGGCGCGCCGGGGTGGGAGTGTAGGGGTCGGGCATGCCCGGCCCGCGGCTCCTAACCCCGCGCGGCAACGTTTTCGATGTACCAGCGCCAGGTTTCGGCGATGCCGTCGGCCAGCGCTATCTTGGGCTTCCACCCCAGCGCGGTCAACCGGCTGACATCCAGCAACTTGCGCGGCGTGCCGTCCGGCTTCGACGAATCGAACGCGATGCTTCCCGTGTAGCCGGCGGCGTGGCCGATCATTTCCGCCAGTTCGCGGATGGTCACGTCAATGCCGGTTCCCACGTTGATAATCTCGCCCGAGTCGTATGCGAGCATGAGGAACACCGCCGCGTCCGCCAGGTCGTCGACATGCAGGAACTCCCGGCGCGGCGTGCCCGAACCCCAAACCGTGATTTCCGGCGCGCCCGCGCGCAGCGCTTCGTGCGTCTTGCGGATCAGCGCGGGCAACACGTGCGACGACGCCAAGTCGAAGTTGTCGCCCGGTCCATACAGATTGGTCGGCATCAGGCTGATCGCGTTCAGCCCGTGTTGCGCGCGATACGCCTGTGCCAGCTTGATGCCGGCGATTTTGGCAATGGCGTACCACTCGTTGGTTGGCTCGAGCGGCCCCGTCAGCAGAGCCTCTTCCCGCATCGGCTGCGGCGCCAGCTTCGGGTAGATGCACGAAGATCCGAGAAAAAGCAGCTTGCGGACGCCCGCCCGCGCGGCGGCGTCGATAACGTTGGTCTCGATCACCAGGTTGTCGTAAATGAAATCGGCCGGGTATGTGGTATTGGCCAGAATCCCGCCCACCTTGGCGGCCGCCAGAACGACGTACTCGGGTTTTTCCTCGGCGAAGAATCGCCGCGTCGACGCCTGATCGCGCAGATCCAGCTCCTGCAACTCGCGCGACACCAGGTTGTCGAACCCTTCCTGGCGCAGGCGCCGGCAAATCGCCGACCCTACCAGCCCTCTGTGCCCGGCGACGAAAATGCGACTGTTCTTTTCCATGGTTTATGTGTGTGGTCTATCGGTGGGCCGAACCGCGCAATACCACGCGGTGGCCCGCCTCCGCCAGCGTGCGCTCCTGTTGCGCCAGATCCAGGTCTTGTTCCACCATCAGGCGCACCAGTTTGGGGAAATCCATTTTGGGGCGCCAGCCAAGCTCGCTCAGCGCCTTCGAGGAATCGCCCCGCAGGTGGTCCACCTCCGACGGCCGGAAATAGCGCGGGTCGGTTTCCACGTGCCGCGTCCAGTCGAGGCCGCTATACTCGCCCGCCAAGTCGAGGAATTCGCGCACCGAGTGCGACTCGCCGGTCGAGATCACGTAATCGCCGGGCCGCGGAGCCTGTAGCATCATCCACATCGCCTCCACGTAATCGCCCGCATAGCCCCAGTCGCGCTTTGCCTCCAGGTTGCCCAGGTACAGCTTGTCCTGCATCCCCAGCTTGATGCGGCCCAGCGCGCGCGTGATCTTCCGCGTCACGAACGTCTCGCCGCGCCGCTCGGATTCGTGGTTGAACAGGATGCCGTTCGAGACGAACAGTCCATAGGCTTCCCGGTAATTCACCGCGTACCAGTGCGCCGCCACCTTGCTCACCGCATAGGGACTGCGGGGGTAAAACGGCGTCGCCTCATTCTGCGGCGGCGCCGCCGCCCCGAACATTTCCGACGACCCGGCCTGGTAAAACCGCACCGGTTTGCCGCCGGCCTTCATGTGATCGCGCACCGCTTCCAGGGCGCGCAGCGTTCCGGTTCCCACCACGTCCGCCGTGTACTCGGCCTGATCGAAACTCACCCGCACGTGGGATTGCGCCGCCAGGTTATAGATCTCGTCCGGAGAGACCTGCGCGATCACCCGCCGCAGCCCGGTGCCGTCCGACATGTCTCCGTAGTGCAGGCGCAGCGCAGCGCGGTTTTCGTGCGGGTCGCGGTAGACCGCGTCGATGCGGTCGGTGTTGAAGGTGGACGCGCGCCGGATCACGCCGTGAACATCGTACCCTTTGCCCAGCAGAAACTCCGCCAGGAACGATCCGTCCTGCCCCGTGATCCCGAAAATCAAAGCTGTTTTCATCTGGATGTTTCTTCCTATTTCAGCCTACCCGGTGTGAAAAGAAAAGTCGAATCGTGGCAGCGGAGATGGGCCAACCGCAGGGGGCGGCGCGCAAGGCGCTGCCTCCGTCCGCCAGCTTGGATGACCGCCTGCATTGCCGCGCTGACTGTACCGCGGTATAGAGGGTTTGCGTGCCGGCTACACCGCCCAGACTGAACGTCAGTGGCACCAGATCCTTGGTCGGCACTACCGGAACCACCACACCGCCCCGGCCGCCACGTGCAGAATTCGCCCCAACGCGTGCAGTCTTTGCTCCGCTAGCCCAGTTGTCAACCCGCATTCCACCGCAACCTTCGCCAGATTCTCAGGTCCCGGCTGAGATGTAGCCTTGTTCGCCAGCAGGGATTCCATGATCCGCGCTTACCTGCATGCCATAATCGACAAAGGAGATGAACAGAATCCGGTGTGTGACCATAGGGCTCAGATGCCATCCGCACATCTCGGTCTGCGACGTGCGTGCCAGTCTGCCTGAGGGCTTCGGCAACAGGATACGATAGGCCATCCGGAGCGGACTTCGAGTTGCATTACTTCCAAGTCGAGTTGCATTTGAGGCAACCCTCATGAAAATAATTGAAGTTCTAACAATAGCAAGTCTATTCTTGATTCCCGGAGCCATTGCTCCTGCTTACGCAGAGGGCCAGGAGAAGCAACCCGAGCAACAGGCGAAACCGGCGCAGCAGCAACAACGCGCACAGCAACCGGCTAGGCCCGCGCAACAACCGCAACGCGCGCAGCAACCGGCTAAGCCGGCGCAGCAACAGCAGCAGGCGCAGCAACCGGCTAGACCGGCGCAACAACAGCAACGCGCGCAGCAACCAGCTAAACCCGCACAGCAACAGCAGCGCGCACAGCAACCGGCTAAGCCAGCGCAGCAACAACAACGCGCACAGCAAGCGGCTAAGCCGGCGCAGCAACAGCAGCGCGCCCAGCAACAGGCTAGACCGGCACAATCGGCGCAAGGCCATGGGCGGATTCCCGACGACCGCTTTCGTGCCAGCTTTGGCCGTGGCCACACGTTTCACGTGAACCGCTCCGATTTCCTGGGCGGATCGCGACGTTTTGAATATGGCGGCTTTTGGTTCGCCATGGTTAACCCGTGGCCCGATGGATGGCTCTACACTGACAACGTCTATGTTGACTATATAAACGGCGGGTATTTCCTTTGCGATCCCTTCCATCCAGGCGTGTATCTTTCGATCACCGTGGGTTGACGCATCGGCCGAATGGTCACGGCCCGTCACGCCCTTGTCAGCCTTGACAGAGGAGAGATTACATGTTGTTCAGACGATTCGTAACCGCGGCTATCGCTGCCTTCAGTCTGGCCGGCGCCGTCGTTGCGCAGAGCGGAGCCACGGTAACGCGGACGTTCCTGGTCGGATTGGGCACCCCCGAAACGGCCGAGATCCTCGTCGTGAATCTAGCCAATTCATCATCCAGCGGGCCCGCGGCATCCTGCATCGGCAGCATTGCTTTTTTCAATGCGGCCGGTACCGCCATCGGAACCGCCACGGCGTTTACCCTGGCAACCGGGCAAGTCGCGTCAGCCCGCCTTCCGTTCGCAAGCGCCGGGGTATCCGGCGTCCGCGTTTTGATCCGCGGCGTGGTGACCGTCACCCGAACCGCTGGATCGGGAGTGTCTTGCACGCCAGCGGCAACACTGGACACCTTCGGCAGTTCCAACGGCGTTACCAACCACCGGTACGCCGGCGAGGAAGCCATCGCCGTGGAGAATTAGGACCTCGACAAGCTCATCCCGTTGCGGTGTGGGTGCCGGATTGCAAGAGCAATTGTGTTCAGTGAAGAGGTTTCAAAAGAAAAGAGGAAAAAAATGAAGCCAAGCACGAAGGATCAGATCCAAGGTAACCTACATGAGCTGAAAGGCAAAGTCAAAGAGAATGCCGGGCAGGTCACGAATAACCCCGACCTGGTAGCCAAAGGTCAAAACGAGAAACTCACCGGCACCATTCAAAAGAAGGTCGGCCAGGTTGAAAAGGTGTTAGAGAAGTAAGTAGTTGGCTTGCTTTAGGAGGCGCTCAGTGGTGGCATTGAGCGTCGGCAACACACAAGAATGGGATGACCTCCGGCCGCTCGGCCGCGAGCTCACGTTTCGAAAAGGAAAACCTACGATGTTGATACTAATTATCATTCTGCTGTTGGTTTTAGGCGGCGGGGGCGGGTACTATGGCCGAAACCGCTGGGGCTACGGTGGGGGCGCGGGCATAGGGCTTGGCACCATATTACTGGTTCTCCTGGTAGCCTACTTGCTGGGCGCCTTCCGCTGAGGTTGCGCCTGCCGCTCACGGCCTTCTTAATCTCCTACAAAGCATCTTGCCGACCATCGAAATCGACACTGGCCGCTCGACTGCCCGTGTTCCTTTTCCGTAACCAGCTCTGGAAACCCGGCCTGTTTTCTATTAAATCAGCTAACGTAAGGGTGAATTTGCGAGGGACAACCCAGATAGGCAAGTCGCCGTGTTGTTAGCGGGCTCCGCCGCCAGAAGTGGTTTGATATCTCTTGGGCGCGGGCGTACCACTCTTCCGTTTCTTCCCCCATCTGATCGCAATGCCCTTTGACGATCTTGCTTACCAGGGGGGGTCCGCCGAATGGACCTGGCGTTCAAACGCCAAAGGGACTCCGCCATCAACCCAGTTGTTTGGACACACCTGTTAATCGATCGCGGCCGTCTCCATCACGTCAGTTTTGAGGAACACGTCAATACGCTGTTCCATTTCAGACGGAAACCGAGGCACAGGCCCCACCAGCTTCTCGCCGTATACCTTGAGCATTACTTCTTTGAACACCGGAAGTGCAGCCCTGGCGCCCGTCTCATCGGACCCGAGCGAACGGTTGTCGTCAAAGCCTATTCGTACAGCGACGGTGATTCCTTGGGGGCCGTAAGTGGACCCCACGAAAAGTGCGTCCCTGAACTGGTTTGTGGTTCCTGTTTTTCCCATCACAGCGATGGGAAACCCGGGGGAATCCAGCGCATGAGCCGTACCGGTCGGTATCCGCACCACACTGCGCAGACCCTCTTGAATCAGCGAGAGTGCGTCACTATCGACAGCGATCGGAGAGGACTGGTGTCCGCTATCCGCTATTACCTCGTCCGAATTGCGTACGATCTTGCGGATTACATACGGCTGCGTCAAAATGCCGGACGCGATCGTGCGGTACGCATTGGCCAGTTCCAGCAAAGTCACTTCGGATGCCCCCAAGGCCGTCGTGACATATGGGCGCAGGGGCGTCTGTATGCCAAGACTGCGCGCCGTCCCGAGGACGCTGCCAATTCCGATCTGTCCTGTAATCCAGATTGCCACGGCGTTTCTGGATTCCGCCAGCGCCAACCGGAGGGGGATCATGCCCTCGAATTGACCGTCGAAGTTTGAGATCCACTTCACATCCCGATCCCGGCCATTGGGGACGCTGATGGGTTCGTCGGGCACCACGGTATCGAGATTGAATGTTCCTTCCTGAAAAGCGGCAAGATAGACAATGGGTTTCATGGCGGACCCGGGCTGGCGCAGGGACTTCGTGACGCGGTTCAGGTCACTATATGCGCTGGAGTGGTCTTTATAGAATTGGCGGCCGCCCGTCTCGGCGAGAGTGCCCGCATCGCGATTCCTCAGTACCACCACCGCGCCCTGGATCACGCCACGGGCGCCGGGATGGCGGTTCTCGTATAGCAAAAGGCCGCGCTCCAGTGCCTGGTTCGCAATTTGCTGCACTCCGGCGTCCACCGTCGAGTAGACCTGGATTCGCCCCTCCCGCAGGTCCTTCACGCTGAGTTCGGATTGGCGGCTGGTGAGTTCGTCAAGGATATTGTCGACGACCGCGGACGCCTCGATGGTTTTGTCCTTGTGCTGCGCCACCACCGCAATCGGGCGCTGTTCGGCTCTTCGCGCCTGGTCGCGAGAAATAAAGCCCCTTGCGGCCATCAGCGCCAAGGTTTGGTTTCGGCGCTGCAAAACTCTCTCGGTTTCGCTGGCGCTGGGTGCATAGTAGCGCGCCGACTTTGCAACGCCTGCCAGCAGCGCGGCCTTGTCCGCATCTTCCAGGGTGAACGTGCCGAGAGGCCGGCCAAAGTAATACTCCGCCCCCTTTGCAAACCCGTATTGACCGTTTCCCATGTAAATCAGGCTGGCGTACCGGGCCAGAATCTCTTCCTTCGCTCGGCGCTTGGAACCGAAGCGTTTTTGCATCTCTTCTTCGACCCACAACGAAAGGCGGATCTCCTCCACCTTTCGAACCAGCATGTTGACCATGCGCGCACCGATCACGCCCGACAACAGGCGAGCCAGGTATTCACCGTGCCTTAGCTGGTCGCTGTTCTCTTGAGCCGTCATGGTCTTGAGAAAATAGCCGCGCACGAGCTGTTGGGTGATGGTCGATCCGCCTTGCGGGAAGATCGCGGAATTGTTAGCCGCGTCGCGACTTCCCATCTTTCGAAGACGACCGATTAGGTGACCGAATTTGACTTTGCACAGTACGCGAGCAAATCCGGAGTAGTCGACTCCGGAATGCGAGAAGAAGTTCTTGTCTTCTGCGGCGAGGATCGCATCGCGAACAATCGCGGGGATTTCCTCATATCGGGTGATCTGGCGGGATTCTGAGGCCATCTCCTTGAGGAGGTGGCCGTTGGCATCGTAAATGCCACCGATCGTAGGAAACTCAAACCGGGTGAATCCTTCCAGATCGGGCAGATTGTTTCTGTCAAAGTAGACGTGATAGAAAACGGCAGTCGCGAGAACGGCAGTAACAGCCGTTGTGCCAATAAGGAAGCGGACAAGCCCCTTAGTCCAATCAAGTCTTCCCAGGCGGGTCCTGCGCAGTCTCCGGATGGTTGCCCGGGCGCGCACTCGCAGACGTTTAAACCAGGTTCGAACAGACCTCGGCGGGGCCCCGAGCGGGGGTGGTCTCGCTATGCTCATTGGATGATCGCCTTCGCGAATCGGTTGAGCCTGGCGTTGAGGGCGTCTCGGCCTTCTGCCGGGCAGACCGTCCGGGCGTCGGCTACAACGGCATTGCGAATAATCTCGCGCGCAGCTACTTGGCCTGGAAGGGCAGTCACAGAGGCCAAGCCCAGCCGGAGCACGCGCAGATCGCACAGGATTCTCATACCCAGTACCAGGCTAGTTGCAGGTCACACACCAAACCACATCACGCTGGCGCCCCCCGCGTGTTTCCCGCGCCGTTCGGTTTATATCGGCCACGTGGAAAGCAGTTGTGCGCAGTTCCTGCCTGTTCATTGGCAAGACTTGCATGTACCATGTCCATGTAGGTCATGGGCTGATCACCAAATGCCCGGCGGCGTTCCGCATCGGTAGACGGTTTAGCGTCCGGAACTTTGGGCCATGCTGGATATCCCGGGTCTCTGGGATGGCAGGATCTGCATTTCACCCGTCATATGACGTCGTCTGATGCATGTGATGCACTTGATTTCGGGTGCGGAACGGACCATTCAGCGGTTATGATCGTCTTTGTATTCTATTCGTTGCATTCACCACCGCCGTCAGGGAATGCTTGGCCCGACAATTGCTCGTTCGACGAACAGGAGAATAAAACAACTATGTCCCGTTTCTGGAATACTGCCCTGCTGAGTGCCGCCCTTATGATCCCGGTGGCAATGGCGCCAAGAGTGCTGCGAGCCGATGATAAGGCCGCTGTCACCTATCACGACAAACAACACAACGACGATCATCAATGGAATGGTCAAGAAGGCAAGGCGTATCGTATCTATGCAAAACAGAACCATCGCAAATACAGCGATTTTTCCAAGCTCAAAGACGACGATCAGCAGAATTACTGGAACTGGCGTCACGAGCATTCAGACGCCGTGCTCAAGATCGAAGTAAAATAGCTTCGGCCAACAAACATTCGATCTTGACGGATTCCGAGGGGCGCGGGACAACCGCTATTAGTTGTTTCTGCCGCGGAGGATTTGAATGGAGCTGGCGGAGGGGCTTGAACCCCCGACCCTCTGATTACAAAGCGCAACCGAGGGGTTTCTACCGTTTACTACGGTTGACTGTAAGCCCCTCGGAAACCGCTGTTTACGGGCCTCTGGAGAGCCACGGCACTACTCCCGATTTCTACCGTTTTCTGCGCAGGGTACCCCAAGTTTTCACCATAGTGGCTGTGCCACTGTATAATCTCCGCATGATCGAAAACTCGAAACCAAGTCTACGCGCCGCGAAGGCGGGGGCGGCACTGTGACCGAGCTTGAGGTTGATGGGCTCACACTAGAGCCCTTGTTTGACATTTCCGCGCTGCCGGACGGGTCGCCCACCGGGTACCAGGTCATGAGTGTTTACCACACACATCTGGCCGATATCATATTGAACAACGTCAGCCACAAGTGGGAGTACCGAACCCTCGGGCATCCTCGCCGCGCGGGTTCCTTCGACAGCCACGAGGACGCCTTTGAAGCTCTAAAGGACCTCTATCGGGCTGATTGCTAGATGCGTCCGGCGCGATCGATAAACCCGCCGTGGCTGGCGTTCTGCTGGCGCTGGCGCGCGCGCCCGGCTGAGGGAGGCAGTGTGGCGGCGGGGAGTGCCGGCGGACGCCTCGTGAGGCTCCGCAGCGCGTTTCCGGGCCCGGCGCAAGTTACCGGCGCGGAGGGAAAAAACGGGGGCGCGGCTCGTTACCAACCGCGCCCGCCGTACCAGGGCAGACGAACCGCGGGGAGGATTGGCCGCGGGAACTGGTTCGAAAGGAGTAAATCGCACCGGTTCGCCCTGGAAACTGGAGCTCAGATCGTCGGCGCGACGTAAAAGCCGGTCTTCGGATCGTGGTACGGCCGCCGTTCAATCTCACACGTCAGCCGCTCTTCGATTTGCTGCGCCGCGGCGAGCTCGCGTTTGAGCCGCTGCCACTCTTCGAGAACGACGTTGACCGAAGCACGCAGCTCATTGTGCTCTGCCTGCTTGCCCGCGAGCTCATGCTCGGCAGCGAACAATCGATTCCGCCAAGACTCGATTTCCTGCCTGGAGGGATAAGACGATCGCACGGGCGCCTGCTGTGAGATGGCAGTCACCTTCGCCGCTGCGGTGTTAAGCGGACCTGTCGCGTAACTGGCCGCGATTGAATTGAGCCGGCCGTACTCCTTCGCCGCCTCCTCGATTGAATCGAGCAGAGCCCGGCAGGTCGCGTACGCCGCATCTCGCTCGGCGCCCAAGCCAGCCTGTTTCGCCGTCCGCTGCTCAGTGAGTCGAGACAAGACACGATCGCGCAAGCTATCGCACTCACGGAGTAAGTCGGAATTGACTAAGAGGCCAGCGTCATCGGCGCCCGCTCTGACGAGTTCTGAGAAAATGGCATCGAATGCGGCGCCCGCGTCGGCGCTGGTGATGATCGGCGGCACGTGCGCGGCCGTCGGGTCCACCGTGGCCGGCGGCATCCAGTCGCCGGTTGGCGCCGCCGTCGGATCGGCATCCGGCGCCGCGATAGGCGCCATCGGCGGTACCGGGAAGGCGGGGACCAGTTCGGATGCAAAGCTCATTTTCGATCTTAGCCAGCTAGAACCTTCAAACATGTGACTCTCCCTTTCCCGCGTCATCGTACGCCGCTTGTAGCCGCTCGCAACGCTCCGCCTCTCTGCGCCGTTCGCGCTCGTATCCGGCGCCAGGCGCGCGCCCGCCGGCCAGGATAGGATTGCACGCTTCCGCATCCATGGCGAGCTGCGCAGCGTCACCGATGCGCGCGCGGTCAGTGGTTCGAAGGCGCGTTGTGACAATCCCGCTGCGCTCAATCACACGAACGGCGAAGTCCCGCCGCTGCTCCGCCGATAACTCGTTAAAACCGTCGATGTGCTGGCAGGCGCCGGAAACTTTGACTAACAAGTCCCCGCCGTCGCCGCTCGCAATAAACGCTGTTCTCAAACCGTTTTTCATCTGATTCTCCTTTCGAGTTACTCGCTTAGTTGACTTATTCATGACATGCTTCCGCAGGCCCGCACGCTGTGAGCCTGGCAACGTCGAGCAGATAGTTCCCTTCCGCCTGGCCGGCGATCGATCGCCTGACCAGGGCAACGTCTGGATCAACTGGGCTGCTGCCTTGGTGCAGACAGCGGACGGCCAGGTCCAAAAGCGCATCGTCTCTGCCCGCCGTTCGTAGGTGGAGAATAGCTATCGAGCCATCGTCCATCAGCAGTGTGACAGACTCTTCGCGAAGAACTCGCTCCAACAGTTCAAGGCGGCCGTGTATGTTTCTCATCGGCCTCCCTTGGCCGCCGCTCTCAGTTCGTCCACATACGCCAGCGCCACGCGACGCAGCTCTGGCGAAGCCGTGGTAGCAGCGTGGCTGCGAAGCTCCGAAGTGTCACCGCGGAGACCGACGATGATCTGATCGAGCGCCTCGAGCCCGCCGGGCGCGTCGACCAGCGCCCGCAACCGTTCCAACCGTTTCATTGTTTACTCCTTTTGACCGCCCAAGGCGGCCTGCGTGCAGGTTATCCCACGTCGTGATAGTTGTCGAACTGCTGCTTTCCAGACGGCCGCCGCGATGGTGGCGCCGCCCACGGCGCGCACTTCGCCGTCCACATCGCGGTACTGCAAAATGGCGCGGTTCTTTCGCCGTCGACCGGCCGGAATGGCCTGCACCAAAATCTCCACTGCGTGAGCTTCGAGCCAGGCGAGAATCGCGCCGGCAGAAGGGCAATTCTGTGTCGCAGGCAGACGGTCGCTGGTAGCATTCCCGCGTGTTTGCAACACTTTGCCTGTTCCATCTGCGAAATCGTGGTGAAAACTTGGGGTACCTGTGCTCAAGGTGCTCACGTTCCGCCCTCCCCGGCCGCGATCTGTTCGAGCTTCCGCAAGCGCTCCTCGACGTTGAACATCTCCGTCGCCTTGAACAGCGAATCCAGGCCCGATCGCGCCGCGGTTGCCCGCTCGCTCCCGCGCGCTCTGGAATCTTGGCAGATCTCCCGCAGCGTCTGGACGAAAACAACGGCGCCGTCGTGCAAAGCGTTTACCGCGGAGTCGAGAGCTTGCGCGCGGGCTTCAGTGAAGTGCACTTGAAAGTCGTTACGCTTGCGAAGGCGCCATAGTTCGGTGCGCGAGATCGGGGTCTCTTCGATGATTTGCTGCAAGCTGCGCCCGGCCAAGAGAAAGCCGATTACGCGCTGTTCGCGCGCGCGAGCGCGTTCCGTCGTGTGCCGCGCGGTTTCGCTCATGCGGCGCCGCCTCTCGGGCGTGCTGCGCTCGCGACCAAAAGAACAGAGCGTGGCTTGCGGGTCGACGGTGTCGCCCACAGCAGGTTGACTCGATCAGCGTCGCTCATCCACATTTTCGGCGCGACCTGAAAAATCACGTCCAGGCACGCGGCGGAGGTAGCGCCGCGCGCCCGTGTTCCTCGTTGTTCCCGGTTCCTGGTGTCACCTGTCACCTGAGTCACCCCCCATTTTCGTAACTCCTATAACTGTGTTTACACATATACGCGCTACACACACATACTGGTGACAGTAGTGACATGCAACATAAGAAAGCACTTGCTCTGGTGACTGAACGGGTGACATAACTAGTGACTGCTGGTGACATTCACTCACCCACCCTCCGGTAGCGCCATTGCCGGCAAGTTCCGTCCCGCTGTTGGTACCGTTCCCAGCCCATCGAGCGAAGGGAACGCGCTACGCGGTTCGCATCGGTTTGCGTCCACTGCGCCCGGTCTTTCTTCAGGCATTCGGCCAGCACTTCAGGGACGCTGACTGTATCGCGAATGTCGATCCAGTTAGCAATGTCGGTATCCCACGCGTCGGATTCGTAACGGGCCGATTGCTCATTGGCCGCGAGGTGCGCCAGGTCTGCGGTATCCACCCACCACGGCGCGCCGCTGCTGTAGAGCGCCACCGATTCGGCCCAAAGTTGGTCCTTGTCGAGACGGAGCGCCGCGAGGTCGATTCGGCCACATTGGACGGGCCAAAAGCGTCGGTTGCCGGTTTCATCGCGCAA
>PLOR01000102.1 GCA_003142185.1 Bryobacterales bacterium | reverse complement strand
ATGACCTGATCGTGATTCTGGATGACGCCACCAGTGAGATCTACTACGCACAGTTGGTGGAGGAGGAATCGACGCGGACGGTGATGGCCGGCTTGCGCGAGGTGATCGAAACGAGGCGCATATTTTGCGCCTTGTACAGCGACCGGGGGAACCGCTTTCTTGTGACGGTGAAAGAAGGGAAAAAGGTGTATAAGCACCGCCTGACGCGGGTTGGGCGGGCGATGAAGGAACTTGGGGTGCACATGATTGCGGGCTACTCGCCGCAAGCGCGCGGCCGGTCGGAGCGCAGCTTTGGAACCTGGCAAGGACGCTTGCCGCAGGAACTCCGGCTGGCAGGAACCACTACCGTGGAAGGCGCCAACGGCTTTCTGTGGGAGCGGTATATCGCGGAGTTCAACGCGAAGTTCAACGTTCCGGCGGCGGGGAAAGGCACGGCATTTCGGCGGACAGGGAGGAGCGACCTGAATTGGATTTTCACCGTGCAGACGGAGCGAGCGGTGGACCAGGACTACACGGTGGCCATCCGGGACCGGTTGTGGCAAATCGACAAGACACGATTCCGCCATACTCTGGCGGGCCTTACGGTCACGATCCACGAACACCTGGATGAAACGGTGTCGCTACGGCCCTCTCCAACTCTTCCCTGCCGTGGAATGTTGCGAGGCGAATCGTTCGTCCGGTGATCAGTGCAAAGAACCGTTCGACCCGGTTCAGCCAGGAGCTGCTGGTGGGGGTGAAATGGAAGTAGAATCGGTTCCGCCTCTTCGGCTTCAGCCAGCGCTGCACCTCGGCACTTTTGTGGGTGCAGTAGGTGTCCATAATGAGATGCACTTCTTGATCGGCCGGAAGCGGTTTTTCGATTTGAATCCAGGAATCCCACAAACTCCCGGCTGCGATGGCGAGGCTGACAAGTGGCGATGACCCTGCCATTCGGAATGTTGAACGTGGCGAACCGGGTGGTCGTGCCCTGGCGCTTATAGTGGTATGTCTGGCGTCTCGGCAAGCCGGGCCGTAATGGCAGAATCGGCGGTGCGATCCAGGGCTTGAATCTGGCTCTTCTCGTCCACACACAATACCAGCGCACGGTCGGGCGGGTTCAAGTACAAGTCCTATGACATCCCGCGCCTCCTTTTCGAAATGGGGATCGTTGGAGAGATTGAAACGCTCCACGCGACGCGGCGGCGCATCGTGCTGCTGCCAGACCCGGTGAACGATGGCGCGGGAGATCCCTGACCTTAGGGGTTCATACAGAGCCCGCCGGTGTGCCGGGAGGCTCATTGTCTCGTTGAGCTGTGGGCTGCCGCCGCGACGCCGGTGCCTGAAGACTTAGTTCACATTGAACCAGCGGCCGCCTGAACGGAGTCCAGGAATTCGTACCGGTCGCGATGCTCTTCGGGAAGCGCCTTGCTCTGAGTATCTATGTGCATCACCTCGCGCATCTTCGCGAAATTCGGCCATTTGGCCAGACCCGGGCCGTTCGGATCGCCGGTTCTAATGAAATTCGCCCAGTATGCGTTCATCGTTTCAGCAACCTTCTGGTCTTCGGGCTGCCAGTCCGCCTTTTTTGACTGGAGCATTTCGAATACGTACTCGAGTTCGGTGGCGTGTGCCGCCCCGAAGGTCTTCAGTCCTGTGCTCTTCATCGCTTCAGGAACGGGCACGGCGCGGTCGAATTGGAAGCGGTACACTGGTTTGCCGGTCTTGGTCTGCATTTCGATCCATTTCCATGTCCCGAACACGATGAAGTTATCGCTCGCGAAATCGCCGGCCGACTTCACCGCCTCTTCGTCGGTCGAGGCCGGATAGACCTTCAGGGCGCCATCGGCATTGTCTTTGAACTGCTGGCGCAAGCGCTCGGGGAAAGTCTTCGCAGTCGGTTTCTCTTTTGCCATCGTCACCGACATGCGGATCTCATCCGCGTTCCAACCCGCCAGCAGCGAGACCTGGCTTTGTTTCCCGGCGGCAAAGATGGACTGAACGTCGGATGGCAGAAAGTACCCGTCCACGTTAGGCCAGAATGCCATTCCGTTGTTCTTCTTCATAGCCGCGCTGAGCAGGTCGTCGGCGGACTTCGCCCGCAGCTCCGCGAGGGACGTTGCGCCGATGGATGCCGCAAACGCCGCTCCCTGCTTCTCGCTTTCGGTGAGCGAATTCGATCCCCGGCCGCCCACCGATCCGAAGAACGCTCCGCTCTCGCCCACTGCCTGCTGGAACAAATCGCGCGAGAGTGGCGAGGCCATCAACGCGCTTACCGACAGAGATCCGGCCGACTCGCCGCCAATCGTCACTCTGTGCGAATCGCCGCCGAATGCCGCGATGTTCTTCCGGACCCATTCGAGCGCCGCCACTTGATCGAGCAGCCCATAGTTGCCCGAGGCCTTGTGTTCGGATTCCCTGGAGAGTTCGGGGCAGGCGAAGAAGCCGAAGACGCCCAGCCGGTAATTCACATTGACGACGACGATGTCCCGCCTGGCGAAGCTCTCACCGTCATATCGGGGCTCGTCGCCGGAGCCTGCCGCGAAGCCGCCGCCGTAAAACCAGACATACACGGGCAGACTCTTCGCCGCCGGTTTAGTGGGGGCCCAAACCGTCAGATACAGGCAATCTTCGCTCATCTCCTTGCCCCGGGAATTGATATCGCCGAAGACCTTGCCCTGAACGCAGTGAGCGCCGAATTGATCGGCGTTGCGCGCCCCGCTCCAAGGCTGAACCGCCTGCGGCGGCTGCCAGCGTAGCTTCCCCACGGGCGGGGCTGCAAAGGGCACGCCGCGGAAGATGCGGACAGACGAGTCCGCGTTAACGGTCCCTTCCAGCGTGCCGCTGTCAATCTTCACAATGTCCGCTGCCATCGCGCAAGGCGCCAAAGCGGCCGCGATCATCAAAAGCCTTTTCATGCTCAACCTTTCCGATTAGCTCCGTTTGTTGAATCACTGCGTAATCGTAAAGCTCCCGTGGAGGGTTGCCTGCGAGTCGGCGCCCACCCATACATCGAACCGGGCTGGCTCCTCAACCCACGCCTTCTTTGCCGCACTCCAGTAACTCAGTTCTTTGCTCCCTAGGCTGAAGTGGACGGTCTTTTTCTCATGCGCGGCGAGGGTGATGCGCTCGAATCCCTTCAGCTCGCGGACCGGCCGGGAAGTGCTGCCGTACTGCTGATGAATGTAAATCTGCGGCACCTCATCGGCAGTAGATGGGCCGGTGTTCTCGACATCGGCCGTGACTTCCGCTGTCTGACCGATTCTGAACTGCGGCTGGCTCACGTGCAGGTTCGAGAAAGTGAACGTGGTGTAACTGAGGCCATAGCCGAACGGATACAGCGGCGTGCTCTCTTCGTCCCAGTAACGCTTGCCCTGACTTTCGGGGCCCTGGGTGGTGTTATGCGCATAGTAAATTGGCACCTGGCCCGAATCGCGCGGCCAGGTCACCGGCAGTTTTCCTCCAGGAACGGCGTCGCCGAAGAGCAGATTGGCGATGGCATTCCCGCCCTGTGTGCCCGGATACCACGCTTCCAGAATCGCCGGAATGTGTTGGGCGGCCCACCGAATATCCAGCGGACGCCCGTTCAGCAGAACCAGCACCACAGGCTTGCCGGTGGCGGCTACCGCTTCCAGCAATTGCTCTTCATTGCCAGGGAGCGCGAGAGATTCACGAGACGCCGACTCGCCACTCATCTGCTGTGTTTCTCCAAGAACGAGAATGGTCAAGTCGGAAGAGCCGGCTAGGTCCACAGCTTTCCTCAGCTCATCCTTCGCCTGTTCGGGCGTCCAGGGCGCCGGCGGCTTTGAGCGAGAAAGCTGGGCGAACGGCGAGGGGAACTTGCGGCTGATTTCAACTCCGGGGGCGAAGGTGAGTTGAGCTTGAGAGCCGGCCTTGTTGCGCAAACCGGCGAGAACGGTGACGGTCTCCGTGAGATCCTCATTAAACGCCCAGGAGCCTAGGGTATCTACCTGCGAATCGGCCAGTGGGCCCACCACGGCGATTTTGGCGTAAGCCGTTTTTCCGAGCGGCAGGAGTCTGCCTTCATTGCGGAGCAGGACGGCGCTCCGCTCAGCCGCAACCCGCGCGGCGGTTCGATGTTCCGGGGTTGCGAGCGCTCGCGCCGCGCGCGCCTCATCTACATAGGGGTGCTCGAACAGGCCGAGGCGAACCTTCATCCCGAGGACGGCGCGGTCGGCCTCTTCGATCTGCTGAACCGTGACCTTGCCGGAACTGATCGCGGCTGCAAGATTCTGGGAGTAGGCCGTGGTGCCGATTGCCATCTCCATATCCACGCCGGCATCGAGCGCCAGCACGGCGGCATCGGGCAGATCCTTGGCAAAGCCGTGAACCACGAGGCTCTTTACGGCGTTGGCGTCACTGACAACGAATCCCTGGAACCGCCAATCCCCTCGGAGAACGTCGTGCAACAGCCAGCGATTACCGGTGGCCGGGACATCGTTCAAATCCATGTATGCACTCATGGCCGAGCCGACGCCGGCCTCGACAGCCGCGTGGAAAGGCCGCAGGTAGACATTCCAGAGCAGCGTCTCGGAGATATTGGATGCGTCATAGTCCCGGCCGCCTTCGGCCGCTCCGTAGCCGGCAAAGTGTTTCATGCACGCGAGGACGTGGTCCGGCGAGCCGATATATTCGCCCTGAAACCCGCGCACCTGGGCGGCGGCCATGGCGGATCCGAGCCAGGGGTCCTCGCCGGCGCCCTCCACAATCCGTCCCCAACGCGGGTCGCGCGCAATGTCGACCATGGGAGCAAACGTCCAGTTGATGCCAACCGAACTCGCTTCCTTCGCGGCGATTGCCTGCGCCGCGGAAACCATCGACGGATCCCACGAAGCAGCCATGGCGATGGGTACGGGGAAGATGGTGCGGAATCCGTGGATCACATCGAAGCCGAAGATCAGCGGAATGTGCAAGCGCGATTTCTCCACCGCAATCCGCTGCAGGCTATTGATGCGGGCCGGATCGGTGACGAACAGCAGCGACCCGAGCTGACCTTTCGCCAGTGCGTCGTCCACCTGCTTGGATGGGCCGAATAAGAAGAGCTGGCTGAGTTGGCCGATCTTCTCCTCGAGCGTCATCCGATCGAGCAACGCGTTCACGCGCTTCTCCACCGCTTTGTCGTCCGGGAGCACGGCGGACGGGGTCTGGCCAGACGCCACCACCGTCATCAGGGCGCTCAGCGTGCAAATCAGCGCTTGGCGCGCTCCAATTCGTTTGGATTTGCGGTTCAAGAAATCACTCCTTCTCACTCATCGGGTACCGTAACACACATATCTGCCAGACCATGTCGACCAAGTGTACGGCGGGCGGGCAGGCCGCTTCTAGTGGTCTACGGTATGCACGGGGAGGAGCTTGCAACTGATGCAGCATCAGCCGCTTGCGAGTGCAGGTCCGGACGTATGCACGGCGATCATACAGGCGCCTTAGCCCGGTGATAGTATGGGGCTCACTGAACGCGCTGCGCTGGCGCGTCCCAGGCGCCCTGGATGCTGATCGAAAAACATGGCGAGCCCACCCCGGTTCCGGCCAACGGCTCGCACCGCTACACCAACTCCGAGCAGGCTGCGGTGCGCGAACAGATGCTGCGGATGCTGTCGCATTCGCTGTTCCGCAACAGCAAGCGATATCCTCCGCTGTTCCGCTTCGTCGTGGAGTCCGCACTCCAGGATCAAACGGACCCATTGAAGGAACGTCTACTCGGCGTGCAGGTGTTCGGGCGCGAGCCGGATTACGACACCAACCTCGACCCCATCGTTCGGTATACCGCGGGCGAGGTTCGCAAGCGGATCGCCCAGTATTATCACCTTCCCGAGCATCAGGGTGAGCTCCGAATCGAGCTCCCCTCCGGTTCCTACGTTGCGGAGTTCCATTTCCCGGCTGCCATGCCCGCGCCCGAACCAGTGGCTCCGGTGGCCGCGCCGGTTGCGCCGTCGCGGGCTCGCGTTCCCCTGCGATCACGATGGTTTCTCGGCGGAATCGTATGTCTGGCGGCGCTTGCGGCCGTCATGCTGTGGCAGAAGCCGTGGCAGAGCAGAAGTGCGCTGGATCGATTCTGGTCGCCTGTCTTCAGCTCCAACGACCCCGTTTCCATATGCCTCGCTCCCCCGGTTCTGGTATCCAGCTTCAATTCGCCGGATGGCACCGCCCAGCGAGGCTCCCTGGAATCCAACGACGCGTCCGCCCGGAGGATCGGCGCCATCGGATACGGCGACGCCATCACGCTCGCGCGCATCACCGGGCTGCTCCAGGCAAAGGGCCGGTTGTACCGGTTTAGCGACCAGAGCCATTTGGATCTGGCGGATATGAAGCAAGGTCCGGTCGTCCTAATCGGAGGATTCAATAACGCTTGGACCGTGAGGCTGACCAACCGCCTTCGCTTCGTTCTGGTTTTCGAAAAGGCCACCGCAACGCAGTGGATCAGGGACAATCGGAACCCCAACCGCAGGGATTGGTCAGTGCACTGGGCCGCGGGTGGTCCGGACAATGGCGAAGACTACGCAGTCATTTCCAGGTTCTTCGATCCGAACACGGGCAGACTGGTGGTGGCCATCGCTGGGATCACTGGCATTGGCACTCTGGCGGCTGGTGAATTTGTCACCGACAACCGCCTGACCGAGGCTCTCGCCAGCCGGGCCCCGGCCAATTGGGAACACCGGAACTTCCAGATCGTGCTGGCCACCAGAATCATCCAGGGCAGTGACGCTATGCCCCGAATTGTCGCCACCCACTTCTGGTAAACCGCCTTACTGAAACAGCAGAGGAGCGAATTGCTCCAGGTAGTTCCGCCAGTTGATCCACGTATGAGCGCCCGGGCTTTCCTGGAATACAGGCGAAAAACCGTGCTTCTGCAAAGCGTCCACGGTCGCTCTCGTCGTGGAAATCAGGAAATCCTTCGACCCCGTGCTGAACCACAGCAGCTTCAGGCCAGGCTTGAGAGAGGCATCGTCCAGCATCGCTGCGTGTTGTTCGATCCATTCGGGCGAGGGGCCCGGCGCGGGCGCCGGCGATCCAGGGTCGGGCCGCCGCATGGTGAACACGCCCGAGCTGAACACGCCCAGGTACGCGAACCGGTCCAGGTGGGAGATGCCGATATTCAGTGTCTGTCCACCGCCCATCGAGAGTCCGGCCATGGCCCGGTGAGCGCGGTCCGTCAGTACCCGGTAATGCGTTTCCACGTACGGCATGATGTCGGTCACGAAATCCGCGGCGAACTCATCGCGAGGCGCAGGGTCCCCGGCGCGCGGCATGTTGAACGCCGCCGACGTGTGGCCGGCAGGCATCACGATGACCATCGGCTTTGCCTTGTGCCCCGCGATCAGGTTGTCCATGATGAACCCGGCCCGGCCTACCGACGTCCAGGAGTCGTCACAATCCATCGCGCCATGCAGCAGGTAGAACACCGGATACTTGTCCGTGCCATTCTCATAACCAGGCGGCGTGTAAATGTGCATCCGCCGGTTCCTGCCCAGCGCGGTGGAGTAGTAGGTAACCGATGCCACGGCGCCGTGAGGCACCTGCTGCGCGTCCATGAAATCGGCGCCGGGAACATACACCAGGCTCCACGAGTTAGTGTTCGACTCGCTCACCGCAGGGCTGTCGGGGTCCATCACCCTCGCGCCGTCCACCAGGAAGGTGTACCGGTACGCGCCCGGATCGATAGGCCCGATCGTCGCCTCCCAAACGCCGTTGTCGCCTTTGGTGAACGTCGCGGCCGAGTTTTCGAGGCCAGCCATGTCGCCGGCAGACAGTGTGACGTTCTTCGCCTGCGAGGCCATGATTCGGAAGACGATGTGCCGGTCCGGCGTGACTTCCGGCGAAATCACAACCGGGCCCTGCGGCCCCATAGCGCGCGGAGGCGGAGGCGGCGCGGCGGGCGGGGGCGCATTCTGGGCCAGTCCGATAGGAGCGAGCAGTGCGCCTGTCAGCAGCACCGTCGCGAAAAGCCGGATTGAGTTCTGTGGTTGCGGCATAAATGTACTCCATGATTCTACGCGGTGTTGCCGGCCGGGTCTAGACGGCTACCGTATGGCGGCCGTATGCTACACCGAGCATACGGCCGGCGGCGGCATGGAAGCCCTTCGGGGCCAAAGGTAAATGTGTAATGTGCAAATCCTGCCGTCCGTCAGGCAAGAAGTGCTGCCCCCGTCGTCATCGATCACATCGCAGAGAAACCGCTCCACATCGTCAGCCGTACGTCGCACAACGCCGACCACGCGAAGGCGCGTGATGTTCTCGCCCGCCGTTCTGATTGCGTTAGACGGTTCAAAGGCGTCCAGGAAGAGCGAAAGCGGCAACCGCCAAGGAACGGCTCGCAAAGTGCCCACTGTTCGGCGTGCGCCTAACTTATCGACTAGCGGCGACTGTCTCAATTCTGGCTCTGGCTGGCGCAGGTGCAGCCGGACCGGCGCAAAAGCTGGCTGCTACGCCAGTTGCCAGGAGTACTGCCGGGAGCGAAATAGAGGACTCAACGAAGACCGGCGCGGTGGGGCCGGGAGCGACGGGGCCAAGGGTGACGCGGGCGCAGATTCTTCTGGACCGTGCCAGGTTCTCGCCGGGCGAGATTGACGGTATCTACGGCGACGATTTCGGAGTTGCGATCAAGGGATATCAGGAAGACCACGGTCTGAAGCCGACTGGCACAATCGATACCGGGATGTGGAGCCTGCTCGATCGCGACACCGGCTCTCTTCTGTTGACGTACACGATTACCCAAGCGGATGAGAAAGGCCCGTTCCTGCCACTCCCGGCCGAGGTCCAGGAAAAGGCGAAGTTGAAGTGGCTTGGCTTCGAGACGCCGCAAGAGGAACTAGGAGAGCGGTTCCATATCTCGCCGAAACTGCTGGCCGAGTTGAACCCCGGCAAGAAACTGGACACGGCCGGGGAGCGGATCACCGTACCGAATGTGCGGCGCACCGCGGTGCGCCTGGCGTTACGCGTGGTGGTGTCGAAGTCCAAACGCACCGTCATCGTGTACGGCGCGGGCGACAAGGAACTGGCGCAGTATCCCGCCACCATTGGGGACTCGCACGATCCGCTGCCGATCGGCCATTTTACCATCGTCGGCATTGTGCACTACCCGTGGTTCAACTGGGACCCGAAGCTCCTATGGAATGTGGACCAGAAACTCGCGAAAGCGGAACTCGCGCCGGGCCCAAACAGTCCCGTCGGCGTTGCATGGATCGGCCTTTCAAAAGTGGACTATGGAATCCATGGGACGCCGGATCCGGGGAATATCGGGCACGGCGTGTCGGACGGGTGTATCCGGCTGACGAACTGGGACGTGGATGAGCTGTCGCACATGGTTCGCCGGGGCACGCCGGTCGTCCTAGAGGAGTAGCGTGAGGCGCTGGGTTTGCATTGCCGGGCTGTTGCCAATGTTGCTCGCCGTTGGCGCGACCTCTTCCATTCTCGATATGTCTCCGCCCATCCGCGGACTCGCTCTGATGAATTTGCGCGATACGTTCGAAGAAGTTCACGACGGACATAAGCATGAGGCGATCGACATAATGGAGCCGAGAGGAACACCAGTGCGCGCGGCGGTATCCGGAACCGTCCGCAAACTGTTCCTCAGCAAACCGGGCGGTAACACGATATACCAGTTCGACGAAATGGGAGTGTATTGTTACTACTACGCGCACTTGGACGGGTACGCGGAGGGGTTGCGTGAGGGAATGCGGGTCGAGCGCGGGGAGGTCATCGGTTTTGTGGGATCGACGGGAAATGCGGATCCGCGCTCGCCGCACTTGCATTTTGCGATCACCGAGTTGGGGCCGGAAAGGCTGTGGTGGAAGGGGAACGCGATTGATCCGTATCCATTCCTGGTGGCCGCGGTGAAGCGGGCGAAATAGCGGACGATCTTCTCGGCCAGTTGTTCTTCCAGGCAGGTTCGTGGCGATTGAACTAAATGGGTGTGATGGCGGGCTGGTTAGACCTGTGCGAAACGACACTGTTGGTAATCTCGACTGTGTAAAGTGCAGCTCTTGCCGATCTCAAATGGAGGGAACCTTTTGTTTTCATTCGGCAAAACCGTGGCCCTCAGGTTGCTTAGATAACACTACAAATAGCTGTATTAAATCCCTACGGACCGATCAGCCTGTTTCTGCGGTCGACGATTTGGGACAGGAGAGCAATATGTTAACTCAGGAATACCAGCACATTCCGGCCCTGCGAAATTGCCCTCGCTGCGGGACGGATTTCAGAAGCGGTGGCTCGGAGCGGGTCTGCCAGGCTTGTCGAAGGCCAGCAGGAGAGCACCGGCCCCTCAGCCACGACCTCAGTTTTCGAGAAAGACAGGTAGTGGATCTGGTGCGGCAAGCCAAGCCGAACAAGGAAATCGCCTATCAGCTACATCTTTCGGAAGGAACCGTCAAGGAATATTTGAACCGGATCTTCCGAAAGCTCGACGTAAGTAACCGGACAGAGTTAGCGGTCTGGGCGATGACGCATCGGGCGGAATGTGTGGTCATGCCGCACAGCGGCATGACCGAACGGCTTTTGGTCAATCAATAGGAGACGGAGCCGGTTTCAGCGTTCCCCGAGCGCGCGCCGGCCGGCTTCGAGCACGCGCAGAATGCGGTCCACGTCGTAGACCGCGCCGGCCCAGGCGCCCCCGCTCGCGTCCTGCAGGGCGGCCCACAGGCGCGTGTCATCGGGCAGGTTGGGATCGGGCGCGAGGCCGGGCCGTGGCTCGCGTTCCTCTAGCATTCGGGATCCGTCTTCCACGCCGCCCGGACCGACCAGGTTGACCTGGCCCTCCAGCCGGTTGCGGTCAATGACGATTTCGATGATATCGCCGTCGCGCACCTTGCCGAGCGGGCCGCCTGCCAGTGCCTCGGGCGAAACGTGGCCGATGCAAGCGCCGGTGGAGACGCCGCTGAAACGCGCATCGGTGACCACGGCCACGTGCTTGCCGAAATCCAGATACTTGAGCGCTGAGGTCAACTGGTAGGTCTCCTCCATGCCCGCGCCCTTGGGACCGCGGCCCATGAGGACGACGACATCGCCGGCCTGGATGCCGCCGCTCTTGATGGCGGCGATGGCGGCTGGCTCGGAGGTGAACACGCGCGCCGGGCCGCGCATGCGGTAAACGGCGTCGGCATCGAGGACGGCAGGGTCGATGGCGGTGCTCTTGATCACCGCGCCTTCCGGCGCCAGATTGCCGTGGGGGAAGCAGACGGTGGAAGTCAGGCCGCGGCGCGCGGCTGAATCCGGGTCCATGATGACGTCGTCGGGATCGATACCGTCGCGCTCCTGGAGCAACTGGCGCAGGCGCGCGCGGCGCGCGGAATTCTCCCACCAGTCGAGCATGCGGCCGAGAGTTTCCCCGCTGACGGTGAGGGCACCCTCGTCCAGCAGGCCGGCGCGGCGCAAGTGGAGCATCACCTCGGGCACGCCGCCGGCCAGGAAGACCTGGATGGTGGCGAAGTTGCGTGGGCCGTTGGGCAGCGCGTCCACCAGGCGCGGCACGCGGCGGTTGACTTGGGCCCAATCGGCGGCGGTGAGGCGGCCGAGGCCGGCTGCGTGGGCGATGGCGGCCAGGTGCAGGATGAGGTTGGTGGAACCGCCGAAGGCCGCGTGCGTCACCATGGCGTTGCGCAGCGCGGCTTCGGTGACGATGTCGCGGATCGGGATGCCGCGCGCTTCGAGTTCCAGCGCCGCGCGCGCGGAGCGGCGCGCCATGTCGAGCCAGATCGCGTGGCCGGAGGGCGCCAGCGCGCTGTGCGTGAGCGACATGCCAAGCGCTTCGCCGACCACCTGCGATGTGGCGGCCGTGCCCAGGAACTGGCAGCCGCCGCCGGGCGAAGCGCAGGCGCTACATCCGGCGCGGGCGGCTTCTTCGAGCGTGATCTGGCCGTGAGCGAAGCGCACGCCGATGGTCTGCACGCGGGCCGCATCCTCGCCGGCGGCGGCCAGCAGGGTGACGCCTCCGGGCACCAGCACGGCGGGTAGATCGCGCGTGCCGGCGAGCGCCATCATCATGGCCGGCAGGCCCTTGTCGCAGGTCGCGAAGCCGATCACGGCGCGGCGGGTCGGCAGGGAGCGGATGAGGCGGCGGAATACGATGGCGGCGTCGTTACGGTACGGCAGCGAATCGAACATGCCGGTGGTCCCTTGCGTGCGGCCATCGCAGGGGTCGGTGCAATAGCCGGCGAATGGCACCGCGCCCGCCGCTTTCAACTCTTCGGCCGCGGCCTGCATCAGCAGGCCCACTTCCCAATGGCCGGTGTGATAGCCCAGCGCGATAGGCGTGCCATCGGAGGCGCGAATGCCGCCGTGGGTGGAAAGCAACAGCACCTCGGCGCCGCCGAGCCGGGCCGGGTCCCACCCCATGCCGGCATCCTGCGTCCATCCGAACAGGTCGCCGGAAGCGCGCCGGCGCAGCATCTCTTCGGTGAAGGGCAGCGCACCAGCCGGGCCGGGCGCACGGGTGCTGATGTCGTAATTCTCCGGGCCGGAGTCGACGATTTCTTCGAAGCGGAAGCGAGGCGTCACAGCCTCAGGATAACAACTGGGTAGGACAGGCCATCGCCTTGCGTGGCCTGTCATGCTGGCACACTTTGACAGACGACAAAAACCGATCGTCTGGCCTACCTATTTCACCGACGACAAAAACCGATCGTCGGCGCTACCACCGCCGCGACAGTTGGCAGGCGGAATCCGCATCGGACCCGAAAACCGGGGCGCCTGCCCGCTCACGCGCCCGCCGCCATGGCTGCTGCCGGCGGCACGGCGCTGCTGATGGTGAGCAGGTCGGTACGGACCTTCTCCCATTCCCGCAGCACAAATCCGTGGCCTTCGAAGAACGCATGAATGCGCGAGCTGTCCCAACCGACGATGTCCTCCAAAATGGGCACCAGCACGCTGATCGCGTTATCGCTCAAAATGGTCCGGCGCGCGATCTGAGTGAGATACTTGTTCTCCGACACGGCGATGGTCAGGCCATCCATCCGGCTCACGTGCAACATGACATGGACGTCGGAGATGCCGTCGCCCACGTAGACCACCCGTTCCCGGCCGATGTTCAGCCTCTCCCGCAGCCGGTCGAGCACGGCGACTTTCCCGTAGCCGGCGGGCACGCTGTCGATGGATCGAATCTCGCCCGTCTCCTCGTCATAGCGGAAGCGGGTGCCGTGAATGTGGTCGGCCGGAATGATGCCCTCGAGCGCGGATTGGATCACTTCTTCCGGCGCGGCCGAAACCACGTAAAAGGAAAACCGGTGGCCTTCGATGTCCTGCAGTAATTCAAACAAAAGGCCGATATTCTGTTTCAGACGAATGCGTTTGCCGACTTCCACCAGGTGCTCGCGCCGCACCCGGCGGTACTCCGGATCGTGGAGCAACAGGTAGGCCAGTTCGCCGCCCTGCTGCACCATATGGATGTTCGACAGCCCTTGGATTCGTTCGCGGAACCCCGTTACGCCAATCAGTTCGCTGAGCGCTATCCCAGAGTCATTGAAACTCAGGGTCTGATCGAAATCGCTCAGCAGAAGATACTCTTTGGTACGCGGGTCAGTTCCCATATGGATTAGATGCCCCTGGCTCGGAACGGTTGCCGTGGGTTTCCTTACAGAAAATTCATGCAAGCTCGCAAGTAATTGAATTTATTGGGCCTAGATGCCCACCGCATTGGCGATGGTTTTTTCCCATTCGTTCAGCGCGGTCTTGCGGCCTTCGCGGTTCCGCCACCAGGAACCGGCATGAAAATAGCGGTCCGGCGCGGGCACCACGCGCATCTCCAGGCGGCAGCCAAGCGCACGTTCGGCGGCGCGGAAAATCCGCGCGGCGCGTGCGGTGTGAAAGTCGCTGGTAACCAGAATCACGCTGCGCACCCCTCGCCGGCGCAATTCGGGCAACAGCAGGAAGCACTCCTCGCGGGTGGACATGGCTTGATTGCGCAAGGCGACGAACCACTCTGCGGGGTAACCCTGGCGGACGATGTACGGAATGGCGAGGTCCGCTTCGTTCGCACCGTATGCCGCGGGTGCGCCGCTGATCAACACCACTGGAGCGAAGCCCAAGCGCACCAGGCGGGCGGCCGTTTCGAGGCGCATGCCCCATTGGTCGCCGCCCAGCACGACCACCGCATCGGCTTTCGCCGGCCCGTCGTCCTCAACCAGGGCGTGGCCCAGCGCGCCGAGCCACAGATTGCGGGTGAGCAAAACGGCCAGCACAAGCAGGAGCAACCCCACGCCGAGGCGCAGCGCAACCATCCGGCGGCGGGCCATCGGCTACTTTTCGTCCGCGGAATTCTTCTGGTCCAGATTGCCGACTGTCTTCAGCCGCTGGTAAAGGCGTTCGACCTCAGCTTCGTCCTCGGCCCGCAGGATGCGATAGCGCGGCGGCAACGCCTGGGTCGCTTCGGCCACCGGCGCCAGCACCTCTCCCCAATATTGCCGGTAGGGAACGCCATCGATCAGCGCATCCCGGGAGGAGCGGCGCAAATGGCGCAGCAGGGCGTTGCAGGCATCCAAATCGCCCGGGTATAGCAACACCTGGCGCGAATCGTCGAACAGCGTAATTCGCACCACCAGCGGCGAAACCCAACCGGTCCGGTCCAACCGGCGAATATCCATCCAGGGAATCGCGCGGCGGCCGATCGACAGGTAGCCCTCGTGGACTTCGATGGGCGGGCGAAAAGCCAGCACCAGGAGAAGACTAGCGGTCAGAACGAACAGGACGGCAGGCAGGAAGGCCAGCACCATGCCGGGCCAGGAGTTGGGGGCCCAAGCCAGTGCCCGCCATGTGGAAAAGCCCGCCAGCGCAAGCGCGGCTATTGCGAACCAAAGATAATGGCGCGCTGGCAGGTAGCGAGTCATCAGCGAAACCCCGTTCTTTCTCTAGACTACTCCCGAGCACCCCAGGCGTCAATCCGCGCGCACCACGGCGATTCCGCGCCAGGTGTATTCCACGCCGCTCCAAATCGTAAACACGGCCGAGATGCGGATCAGCGCCGCCACTGGAATCCACGGATTCGAATGGCCTAACATGCCGGCCGTGAGCGCAGCGATGGCGGTCACAATCTGCACAAAAGTGCATGCTTTACCCCAAACGCTGGGGGGGAATTTGCGGCGGCGGGTGAAGCGGAGGAGAATCGCCGCCGCCAGCAGGAGGTAGACATCGCGTCCCAGGACGATGGCGACGAACCACCACGGAACCATGCCCGCGCCGGCCATGGCCAAAAACATGGCGCTTAACAGGCATTTGTCGGCGATCGGATCCAGGTACGCGCCGAATGGAGTCTCCTGGCCGAAGCGGCGGGCGGCAGCGCCGTCGAGGACGTCGGTTGCCGCCGCGATCATGAACAGCGCCAGCGCCAGCCCGTGCCGTCCGGTCCACATCGCAGCCACGATTGGCGGCGCCAAAAGCAAGCGCAGGGCAGTCAACCCATTGGCGGCGTTCATCCAGCGCGGCATCTTCACTCAAGTGTAGCGCTGGGTCTCAAAAGCGAAAGAAAAACGGCGGGACGGCATCCGGGCCGGGCAGACCAATACGGTACTGAATCTGCCCGCCGGGAGGACACTCGTTGTATGACTTTGACTCTGTAGTCACCCGACCGCGGGAATCGTCTCAGAACTTGTGACTTCCCGAGCGCCGCCGGAGGGGTTGCAGCGGTAGATCCTGGGCGTCACCTGGAATCGCCGCTCGTAAGAGCGTGCGATCGAGGCGGCGAAAGCCTCCACCGCGCCGGGCCGCAGCATGGTCACGGTGCAGCCGCCGAAACCACCGCCGGTCATGCGCGAGCCGTAAACGCCATCGATCGGCAGCGCGTGGTCTACCAGGAAGTCGAGTTCGGCGCAGCTTACCTCGTAATCGTATTGCAAACTGCGGTGCGAGGCTACCAGTAGTTTTCCCATTGTCTCGAGCTCGCCGCGGGCGCTCGAGGCGACGAATCGCTCCACCCGCTCGTTCTCGCTCACCACGTGTCGGGCGCGGCGTGCCACCACCGGGGGCAGCAAGCCGGCCACTGATTCGAACTGATCCTGGCTAGCCACGTCGCGCAGGCTCTTGACGGAAGGGAACTCCTGTTGGATGGCGGTGACGGCCGCCGCGCACTCGGCCACCCGGTCTTTATAAGCCGAGCCCGCCAATGCGTGCTTGACCATGGTGTTGACGGCCACGAACGTGACGCCGTCCGGCAGTTCGACCAGTTGGTGATCGAGGCTGCGGCAATCGATCTTGACGGCGGAGTGTTCGCGCCCGAAAACCGATATGTACTGATCCATGATGCCGCAGGGTATGCCGACAAATTCGCGCTCGGACCGCTGGCAGAGCTTGGCCAGTTCGAGCGGCGCCAACTCGCGGCCGCCCAGGAAAGCCAGCGCCGAGGAAACTTCGAGCGCCGCCGAAGAGCTGAGCCCGGAACCTTCCGGCACCGTGCTATGGATCAGAATGTTGGCGGGTTGAATGGCAAAGCCCAGGCGCGCCACTTCGCGGGCAACGCCGATGGGGTAGTCGGTCCAATGATGGGCGGGCGAAAGCTCGGCCAGGCCCGCCACGTCGAATTCGCGGGTTTCCTGGCGCTCGATGGAGTGCAGGCGCAGCTTGCCATCGGCGGCCGGCGCGGTGGCGGCGAAGGTGGCCAGATCGAGCGCCACCGGCAGCACGAATCCGAAATTGTAGTCGGTGTGCTCGCCGATCAGATTGACGCGCCCCGGCGCACGAAACACGCGCAGCCCGTCAACCGAGCCATACAGCCGGCGATAAGTCTCGATCATCGGCTCTTGCTCGCGGCCCGGCGGGCCATCAGCAGCAGAAACAAGCCGAAAACCAGCATCGCAATGCCGCTGTATAAGTTGACGTTGACGTCGGTGAGCGCGGCAAGTCGATATCCTGGCGCAATCAGGCCCATCACGACCAGAATGACGCCCAAAAGAGTGAAGAACCAGCCCGAAGGCACTCGTAAGTCCATATTAGGCAAACCAAATGTTCAGAATCACGGCTACAACCAAAACGAAAACCGCCAACACAACCGGACGCTCGAACCACCTGGCGTTCTCGTCATGGGGAATCTTCGTCAACCCGTACACCAGCCCCTCCAATTCACTTTCCTTGCGCATCCGGGTAACCATACTCACAAGGACGGTGACGAGGAAGCAACTGGTGAAGGCGACGATGGCGATCCAGAAATTCTGCGCCATCACGGAGGGAAATGTGTGCACCTGACCGAACACGCCGCCCTTGCCTTCGGCCACCGTGAGACCCCAGGTGAACGCGGCGGCGACGGTCCCGGTGACCAATCCGAAGAACGCGCCGTTGGCGGTGGCGCGCTTCCAGAACATGCCGAGCAGGAAAGTGGCGAACAGCGGGGCATTGACGAAGCCGAAGACGAACTGCAGCAGGTCCATGATGTTGTTGTAATACTGCGCCAGGTAAGCGGCGCCGATGGAGAGCGCCACGCCCACGATGGTGGTCATGCGGCCCACCGTGAGGTAATGACGATCCGGCGCGCCCTTGCGGATGTAGCTCTGGTAGATGTCGTAGGTAAAAACCGTGTTGAAGGCGGTGACGTTGCCGGCCATGCCGGACATGAACGATGCCATCAGGCCGGTGAGCCCGACGCCCAGAATCCCGGCCGGGTAGAACTTGGCCATCAGCGTGGTGAGCACCTGGTCGTAGTCCTTCACCCAAACGCCGCCCGAGAGTTTCACCGGCAAGTCGTAGAGATGCGCGCCACCGGCTGCGCTCATTTGCGCCAGCGCCACGGCGGCGATGCCGGGCAGGATAACGACGAACGGCAGAAACATTTTCGGAATCGCGCCCAACAGCGGCGTTCGCCTGGCCGCCGACATGGAATCGGCCGCCATGGCGCGCTGCACCACCAGGAAGTTCGTGCACCAGTAACCGAACGAGAGGACGAAGCCAAGCCCAGCCACCATTCCGAAGACTTCCACGCCCATCGGGTTATCGGCGGCGCTGCCCATGTGGGTCCAGGAGTGCGTCATGTTCGAGGGCAGCCGCGAAACGATGCCATGCCATCCGCCGGCCTTGACGCAGGAGAGGATGGCCAGCGGCGCGAAGCCGGCCACGATCAGGAAGAATTGCAGCACTTCGTTGTAGATGGCGCTGGTCAGGCCGCCCAGATAGGTGTATGCCAGCACGATGGCGGCCGTGGCCAGCACCGAGGTGCTGAAGCTCCAGCCGAGCACCAGGTGCATCAGCAGCCCCATGACATACATCGAAATTCCCGAGGAGAAGATGGTCATCACGGCGAACGTGAAGGCGTTGAAGCCGCGCGTTTTTTCGTCGAATCGCATCTTCAGGTATTCCGGCACCGACCGCGCCTTGCTGCCGTAATAGAACGGCATCATGAAAAGGCCCATGAAAACCATGGCCGGAATCGCGCCGACCCAATAAAAATGCGCGGTCATGATACCGTACTTGGCGCCCGAGGCCGCCATGCCGATCAGTTCCTGGGCGCCCAGGTTGGCGGCAATGAAAGCCAGACTGGTAATCCAGACCGGGACGGCGCGGCCAGAGAGCAGAAAATCGCCGCTGGTCGAAACCTTCTTGCGGAGCATCCATCCGATGCCCAGCACCATGGCAAAGTACGTGGCCAGAATGACGTAATCAACCGGAGCGAGCTTCAAGGCTTTTTTCTCCGAAAATCAGATTTTGAGAATCTAGAGTCTATCACACGGCGGGCCGGAGAGCGCTGTTGGCGAGCGAGCTTCCGTTCCTTGCGATGCGAGGGTTCGAGGGGTGGTGGAACAGGGCAGGCAGATGGCCTGCCCTGCCTGGTTAAGCCTTCTTCTTGGCCGCTGGATGATGCACCGGGGGCGGGGTGCAGGGGGTCGTCTTCAAGCCCACGATCTTGGCCTTTTCCACATCCACCGTCAGCAGGAACGGGTCCTTGGTAAACGCAGACGGCTGGCCATCGGTCCAGGTCAGTTCCAGGTTCTCGTCCGGCTTGCCGGTGAGCGGCGCATCCAGTTTCAGGGCGATTTCGGCGGTGAAGGGCGGCTTGGCGTCCGGCAGTGGCACGGCTACCAGCAACTCCTTTGAGCGGCAGGCCGGCTTGGCATCCACCAGCGTGCCTTTCAGCTTCGGCACCGCGGTGTCCTTGAGCTGCGTATCGAAATACGACTGGCCGCCTGTGTCCGTGAGTTGGGCTTTGATGTTCAGCCACAGGGCGAGATCCGGATACTTCTCCGCAAATTCCTTCTGCTTGGCGTTCATGACCTCGGTGGCGCTGAGGATGTGGAAGTCGGGCGGCGGGGCGGGCGCGGCAAGCGCTTGTTGTTTGAGTTGATCGAGGCCATCGTCTGCGCCGTGGTATTTCACATAAACGTTCTTGAGGTAGGCTTCCACCTGGGCGCGCACCTTGGGATCGGTGAAATCGCTCTTGGCGGGATCGATGCTGACGGCGCGCGCAATCTCATACAGCCCCAGAGAAATCTTGGCCGGGTTGGAGGCCTGTTGGGCGAGCTCGCTGCCGCCCAACTCGTAGGCCACCTGCGAGCTGTCGGGATACTGCGTCAGGGCGGTCTTGAACGCCGCCTCCGCCGCGGCCCAGTCCTTCTTCTGCTTGGCATCCGCGCCGGGCTTCATCGCCATGTAGAGCAACGCTCCCTTGGCGGCGGCTTGCAACTGCGCCCGCGCGGCAGCCCAGTCCGCGTCACTGGCGCCCGCCGGTTTGGTGTCGTAATCCATCAACTGCTGCGCCGCTTTGGTCGCGATGGCGAACTCGTCGGCGGTCGGATTGGGCACCTGGGCGATTGCCGTGGTTGCGGTGTACAGAGCCCTCATCTGATCTGCAGGCCCGGTCTTCGGATCGTTCAGCACGGTTTTCAAATCCTTCGACAAGAGAGGACCTGCTTCATCCAACACTTTGGCCCATTGTCCGCTTCCGGCATAGGCTTGGATGTACAAGGCCGAGCGGTCATCCTTGAAATCCGATGTCGGATACTTTTGCTTCCAGGCGTCGAGATCGGTGATCATTTTGGCGAAGTTCTTCGCCAGCATGTCCTTCGTGACATCGTTGTAGATGTCGTACTCGCCCTGGTCCTTCACGGTTTTCTGAGCGGGGGCATTTGGCGCCGGCGCGGCCGCCTGGGCGCGGGCAGGCCTAGCGAAGCCGCCTGCCAGAGCGGCCACCAGCGCCACTGCCGCCAGCCCGCCGCGAATCTTAGATGAGAGATGATGCACGTGTTCCTCCTGAATGGTTTCCCATTTGGTCTTGAATAATGAACCCCTGAACGCTGCTTCGCAATCTTGGTACCCGATCCGCGGCCCGGCAACGGAGCCTAAGGCCAACACCGGAGCCTTGCTCTGCCGCCCGAACGCCACTAGACATTCGACTCCGTTTCGGACCGCCAGGTTCCGAACCCAAATCATAGCAAATCAACGCTATCCTGGAGTTCGCCCGCGCATGCATGTTCTCGATCTGGCCGTCATCCTCGCCTACCTGGCCGGCATCACCTGGTTTGGCGCGCGCTTCCGCAGTGGCGAGAAGGGCCTGCGCGAGTATTTTCTGGGAGGCCGCGAGGCCCCGTGGTGGGCCATCGCGCTTTCCATCGTTTCCGCCGAAACCAGCACGCTGACGATCGTCGGCACGCCGGCCCTGGCCTTCACCGGCAACATGGGGTTCCTGCAACTGGTGCTCGGCTACCTGTTGGCGCGGATCCTGATCTCCGCTGTTTTCCTGCCCCAGTATTTCCGCGGCGAAATGTTCACCGCGTATGAATTGATGCGCCGGCGGTTCGGCGAGCGCGTCCGCAAGCTGACGGCAGCCATCTTCCTGGTGACGCGCGCGCTGGCCGAGGGCGTACGCGTATTCGCGGTCTCGCTGGTGATATCCATCGTTCTGGGGACCGGTGAAATGGCTTCCATCGTTCTGATCACCGGGCTGACGCTGTTCTACACGATTCAAGGCGGCATGACGGCGGTGATCTGGACCGACGTGGTGCAGATGTGCCTGTACGTCTTCGGCGCCGTGCTCAGTCTGATCGTGATTCTGGGGAAAATCCCCGGCGGCTGGCCGCATGCAGTGGCCGTGGCGGGAGCGGCGCACAAGTTCGCGATCTTCGACTTTCACTTCGCTCCCACGATGGAATTCTTTGCGCGCCCGTACACGTTTTGGGCCGGAATTGTGGGCGGCTGCTTCCTGACCACCGCCAGCCACGGCACCGATCAGCTCATGGTGCAAAGGCTGCTCAGCGCGCGCGGCCAGCGGGACAGCCGCAAAGCGCTGCTGGCAAGCTGGGCGCTGGTGGCTTTTCAGTTCACGCTGTTTCTGCTGATCGGCATCCTGCTCTGGGTCTACTATGGCGGCCTCGGCCAGACTGCGCCGGCGGCCGATCGCATCTATCCGCAATTCCTCTGGAGCAGCCTGCCGCCGGGGTTGGCCGGCCTGGCGATCGCGGCAATCCTGGCGGCGGCGATGGCCAACCTGAGCGCGGCGCTGAATGCGCTCTCGTCCACCGTGGTGGTGGATTTTCTGGGCGGCGGCGCCGGTTCGGCCGGAGAAGCCGGGGCGATGCGCCGCGCGCGCCTGGCCACCGTCGCATGGGCGGCCGTGCTGGTCGGGATCGGCTACGCGGCCCGTCACTCTCACTCGGTGCTCGAGGCCGGGCTGACGATTGCCTCGATTCCTTCGGGCGCCCTGCTCGGCGTCTTCCTGTTGGGTGTGCTCACGCGGCGGCCGGGCGAACGGGCCGCCATCGCCGGAGTGGTTGCCGGTCTCACGGCGGCACTGGTGGTCCGCTTCGAAACCCCAGTTGCGTTTACCTGGTATGTCATGATTGGAGCCACGGTGACTTTCAGTTGCGGCTTGGCCGCGTCCTGGCTGGGACGCGCTCTGGCGAGGATGCGATGAAGCCCGCTTTTCGGATCGAACTAAAGCGAGACTTGGGCCCATGGGCCGCAGCCTCTATTGTGATTGGCACGGTGATCGGCAGCGGCATCTTTCTGGTTCCCCACGACATGATCCTGCGCGTGGGCACGCCCGGCTGGGTGTTCGTGGTGTGGATCTTCGGCGGGCTGCTGACGCTGGCGGGCGCGCTGAGCTACGCCGAGCTGGCCGCGGCCATTCCGGAGGCCGGCGGCGAATATGCCTACTTGCGGGAAGCCTACGGCCCGCTGTGGGGATTTCTATATAGCTGGACGCAGATGTGGGTGGCCAAGAGCGGCTCCATCGCCACCCTGGCCACCGGTTTTTTCTATTACCTCGCCAATTTCTTTCCGGCGTTGGACGGCGTGTTTTACCGGCTGCCGTTGCCGCTGGGGCCGCACGGCGCGCCGCTCGATCTGCACTGGGGCCAGTTGCTGGCGATCGGCCTGATTGCGGCGCTGGCCTGGCTGAATTATTTCGGAGTCAAGCTGGGCGGCGACGTGCAGGTCGCGGTGACGACGGTCAAAGTGGTGTTGATCGCCGGGATCGTCGTGGCCGGCCTCGGCTTCGGCAGCCCGCACGCGGCCGCGCCGGTTTCCGCCGTGCCGCTGACCGCAGCCGGCTTCTTCGCTGCGCTGGTGGCGGCGCTGTGGGCCTATGACGGGTGGAACAACGTGGCCATGGTGGCCTCCGAGGTGCGCGACCCGCAGCGCAATCTGCCGCGCGCGCTGATCGGCGGCACGTTGGCCGTCATCGCCATTTATCTGCTCGCCAACGCCGCCTATTTTCGTGTGCTCTCTCCGGTGGAGGTGGGGGCGAGCCCGCGCGTGGCGGGAGAGATGATGCGCCGCATCCTGGGTGCGGCCGGCGCCGGCGGCGTTTCGATTGCCGCCATGATCAGCATCTTCGCCGCGCTGAACGGCTCCATCCTGACCGGCTCCCGCGTCCCCTACGCCGCCGCGCGCCAGGGCTACTTCTTTCGCGCCATCGCCCGGGTGGATGAAAAGCACCGCACGCCGGGTGTCTCCATTCTGGCGCTCAGCGCGTGGTCGGCATTGCTGGTGCTCTCTGGCAGCTACCGCCAATTGTTTACCTACGTAATTTTCGCAAGCTGGATTCTCTATGGCATGGCAACCGCCGCAGTGATTGTTTTGCGAATAAAGAGGCCCGATTTACCGCGCCCTTATCGCACATTCGGTTATCCGGTTGTGCCGATTTTGTTTGTTTTGGTGGCCGGTGTATTCATTATTTCCACGCTATGGGATTCGCCTCGGGAGTCGATTATGGGCATTGCCCTGATACTGCTGGGACTGCCGTTCTATGCTTACTGGAGCCACCGTCGTAGCGGCAGCGCGATCGAAGGTACTGCCGTCGAATGATACGGAACCGCAGGCATAAATCACCAGAATCAGTACGTCATTATTCTTGAAGTTAATGGGTACCTCAGTGAAAATCGGGGTGTATACTGAGGACAATCGAAGGAACCTCCCGCTATTTCGACAAGGCGGGAAAAAAAGATCGCGATCTCGGAGGGGGGCAGTATATGGACGTTGCCAAGATCCTTGAAGAACTGAAAGCGGAGCGCCTGCGGCTCCAATCCGCCATCGAGAGCCTGGAAAGGCTAGCGCTCGGCAGGCTCCGCGGCCGGGGAAGGCCTCCGGGCTGGATGACCGAGGCCAAGCGGCGAGGGCGCCCGCCGGGAAGCAAGAACAAGACTCAAAACGCGGCAACGGCGCAGAGAAGCGCCACCGCCGCCGCGTAAGCGCGAAGGGCCGGCGCAAGAACACCTTCACATTTCGACGCGGCACGCAAGAGTGCGTGCGCCACCGCGCCCTAAAGACGACGCAGGGCGAATGCATAAGCGCCGATCGCCACTGCTTCACTGGTCCCCAGCCGCGAGATGCCGATGGCGGTGCGCGCCAGGGGATCGTAAACTACCGTGCGCGCCGACCCGGGGACGCGGATCTGACGCGTCTCGCCGCTCAGAAACTGCTCGCGTTGGGACGGATCCTCGATGTTGTATGCACGCGCGCACAGGCGGTGTTGCCCTGAATCGTACACGCCGTTAACCGCGCCCACCAGCGCCGGCAGGAACCACGGATGAGCGCCGGAGATGCCGCCGCCGACCACGCCCAAGCCGTCAATCAGCGTCAGAGCCTGCGCCATGGCATCGCCGGCAACTTCTCCGAGCCGACGGAAAGCCTCAATGGCCGCCGCGCGATTTCCAGCGGCGAGTCCCATCCCGATATCGAAGATGGCCTTGGACTCCGGCGCCTGGTCGAACGGGATGCCCGCGCACCGCGCATACACGCCCCGCACGGCGCGAATGCAGGCGCCTTCTTCGGCATTGATGCCGGGGTCCAGCTTGTTGCGCAGCAACCAGGCCTCGCCGGCGATGGAGTTGTCGCCGATGAACAACTCGCCGTCGCGGGCGATGCCGCCGCCAAAGCCGGTGCCCAGCGTGACGCCGAACAGATTGCGGTAGCGCTTGGGACTGCCGGCCTGTTCGAGCAGGCCATTGACATAGGGCAAAAAGCCGGCGATGGCTTCACCGTAGACGAACAAGTCACCGTCGTTGTTGATATACGCCGGGATGCCGAACTTGTCTTCCAGCATGGGCCCGAGCGCCACCCCGCCGCGGAAGGCCGGCAGATTGCCGAGGTCGCCGATGATGCCTCGGGGGTAATCGGCGGGACCGGGAAAGGCGAAGCTCATAGCCACCGGAGGCTCCGGCAAAGACTGCTTCACGCTGTCGAAGCCGTGCACGATGTTTCCCAGGCAGCGGTCCAGGTCGTCCGCTTCGGTGGGCAGACTGAAAGCGTCGATCAGAGGCCGGTTGCCGCGCACAGCGGAGAATTTCAGACTGGTGCCGCCCGCATCCAGGGTCATCACGATGCGCGAGTCCGTTGCAAAAGGGATCGGCATGCTTATTGTTCCTTGAGTCGCTCTCCAGAGAGGATTTTGCCGGCCGCGAAAGACCAGGCCCGGACGATTGAGGCACTGCCAGGCAAACCTCATTCTGGCGCGTTGCTCTCGCGGAGCGCAAGCGCTTGGCGGGCTCTAGGGGAGCGGTAAGTGGCTGAAACGTTTTCGTGGACCCTGGTGGAAAGGCAGCTTGCGAAGCGGTGGGAAATTGGAAGCGGCGATTCGCGGCAACGTTTCGGATTGGCGCAGGACAACGCGGTAGGATAGGCGATAAGCTGATAGACAGGAGGGATCGCGATGACCATGGAAATCTCGGAGGAGACTAAGGTTCGACTGCTCGCAAATGCCCGGGCACAGGGGCTGGAGGTGGATGACTATCTGCGGCGGCTCATGCTGGAAGCCGAGGAGCGCAGTGACTTTGTCTCTGCCGTCGAGGAGGGTCTTGCGGACGTAGAAGGCGGGCGGGTGCGCCCCGCACGCGAAGCGCTGAGCCAACTCGGAGCGAGGCTTGGCTTTTCGCGTTGACATTACGGAGGCGGCGCTCGCCGATGCCGAGGATTTCGTCGAATATGTCCGCCGTGAGAAGCGCGACACCGTCGGGGCCGAACGGTGGTGGAACGGCTTATTGGATGCGCTCTTCTCGCTGGAACAGTGGCCGGGCCGAGGCTCGCTGCTGGTCGAGGCATCGCTGCGAACCAGGGGACTGCGGCAGATCCTCTACCAATCGCACCGTATCGTATTTGAGCTGGACGACCAGCGCGAGACGGTTCGTGTCCTGCGGATCTACCATAGCTCTCGCCGGAAACTGCGGCAGCGCGATGTTCCCAGATGAGAACTCGCCATGCTTCCTGATCGATCGCCGATGCGAGTGTCGGACCTGACTGCGGAATCGGTGCTTGTGATCGACGATGGATACCGAGCAAAGAACGAGGAACTGGCCTCCGCCGGGTTACCCTTCGTTCGCGCCGGCAACATCGACGAGAAAATGCGACTCGCAAAAATACAACTCGCCCGATTGATTAAAGGGGTCGCGGCCGGGTGTATACTAAATCGAATTCGGGAGTCCAAAATGGGAATTTCGGTTGACAGGAGATCGTCTTGAAGACCCGCTGCCGAGGAACCGCGCGACTCGTTCGCCTCACTGCCTTCGCGCTCATTTGCGCCGCCGTGATGGCCGCCGCCCCGGCCATCACCACGGTCTATAACGGCGCCAGTTGGGTTCCTCCGGGTTTGCCCAACTCCGGAATTGCGCAGGGCTCGATCTTCACGTTGATCGGGACCGGGCTCGGCCCTTCGACCTTGCAGGAGGTGCAGAACTATCCGCTGCCAACCACGCAGGGTCTGGCCGGAACCACGATCCAGGTGAAGGTGGGTGGCGTGACCGAGAACTGCATCATGATCTATACCTTCGCCACGGCGGTCGCCGCGATTCTTCCTTCGGCCACGCCGATAGGGGCCGGGACGCTGACGCTTTCCTACCAGGGCGGGACGAGCTCGATTGCGATTCAGGTTCTGGCGGCGAACTTCGGTACGTTTACGCTGAATGAGGGCGGCACGGGGCCCGGAGTCGTCACCGATGCCAACTACAATGTGATCACGATGATCAACCCCGCACATCCGGGCCAACCCTTGATTCTGTGGGGCACCGGTCTGGGCGCGGTGACCGGCGACGAGACTGTGCCGTCGACGGAGGGCGAGTTAAACACGGGGGTGCAGGTCTTCGTCGAAAACCAACCGGCGACCGTGTTTTACGACGGAACAAGCAGCTCTCCGGGGCTGAATCAGATCAACTTCTATGTGCCGTCTGGAATCAGCGGCGGGTGCAAGACTTCGATCGCCGTGCTGGTCAAAGGCGTGACCGGCAACGTCACCACAATATCGGTGGCACCGGCCGGGCAAACCACCTGCGGTGACGCTCATGGCTCCCTGACCGCGGCTAACCTACAAAAGGCGATCGCCAACGGCTCCCTGAACATGGGAGGCGTCGAACTCAGCCGTGTCAGCGGCGGGAACGACACCCTGATCGGATATTTCGGAAACTACCCGCTCAACAGCCTAATTCGGTCCTACGGAGGCTCCTTCGGCCCATCCATCGGCAGTTGCCTCGCCTATGAGGTCGGAGGCACATCGCTCGAAACAGCACTTGTGGATCCGATTCTGCCGACCTACCTGGATGCCGGCCCAGATCTGGTTTTAACGGGGCCCGGCGGGACCAAGACCATCCCGGCAACTTCCGTGGGCTACTTTGGGGCCTATGTCGCCATCGAACCGTCCGTCTATATCGAGCCCGGAAGCTACTCGGTCGCAAACGGCTCCGGCGGAGCCAACGTGGGGCCGTTCAGCTCGGGACTGACGCTCCCGGCTGACATTGTCCCCACTAACATCCCTGCCAGCATCAGTCGCGCCCAGAATCTTACCTTGAATTGGACCGGTGGCTCGGGATTTTCGGTGGCGACTATCTTCGTGTTCAACGGTCTTCTGGTGAAGCCGCCGCTGAGTTCCTACGCCTATATCTTGTGCAACGCCGATCCGTCCTCGGGAACGTTCACGGTCCCATCCGCGATTCTCAACCTGCTTCCCACCAACGGTTATGGAACCACGACCAAGCCTGGAGTCAACATTTCGATCGCGGGGATTCCCGAGGCCACCTTTAGCGTAGCGGGCTCGCCGGGAATCGATGCAGCCATCTTCAGCGTGTTTATATCGACCGGCTCGGTGGCGACGATTCAGTAATTGGCGGCGTCGGATTGAGTTGGTCGCACGCTGGAACTTTGCTTCCTGGTGCCCGGCCAACGGCTGTTTCTCAATCGATCCGTTCGGCGGCTCTGGTCTGGTTGCCCTTGGATGTTCACTGTCGCGAGATTCCACTACTTCTCATTCAGCCGTGAAGTATCTTGAGGAGTTTGGTGGACCTGGTGAGATTCGAACTCACGACCTCTTCCATGCCATGGAACAGGTCAGCGTTGGGACCCTGCGTTTCTGCAGCCGGTCGACTCTCAACGATCAATTTGATCCAAGGCAGACTGAAGAATCGGTAACAGCGGGGGAAGGTCTTCGGAAACCGTCGTCCAGACGATATCGAGATCCACGTCGAAATACGCATGGATCAGCCGGTTTCGCATCGAAATCATCTTCGCGCAAGGGACATTCGGGAACCGAAGCCGTACTTCAGAGCTCAGCTTTGAGGCCGCTTCGCCGAGGACTTCAAGGCAGCGAGTCAGGGCCATCGCCAACATCGGATCACCCCCCAGGTCCGACCGGCTGCGTCCGCCTGCCATGTTCAATGCGAGCGTGACGGCCTCCTGCATATGCCGCAGGCGAACGGCATCAGGGTTCTGCATAGACAACCTGGGCATTCCGGACGACCTCCTCGCGGAAATGTCGGCTAAGATCCATTTTTGTCCTCAAGTCGACTTTCCTGCCGCCCAGCACCTGCCTCAGCTCACTTTCCATGTCCGCCAGACGAAAGAACCCGACTCGTTCGTGCGGCCGGAACTCAACGAGTATGTCGATGTCGCTGGAATCGGAAAAGCGATCTGTGAGAACCGAGCCGAAGAGGGCGAGCTTCCGGATGCCGTTACGCTGGCAGATCTTCGCGATCTCCGCTTCAGGGATCTCGATGTGGGCGACCGTCATGCCTTCTTCAGTATGGCTCACGCCTCCCACCGTTGTCCTGGTGCGGTCTCAAGCTGGACTCCATTCGCACTCCGGAGACAACGTTTTCGACTGGCGTGGGCTGTAAGTGTTTGAAATATTTTGGTGGACCTGGTGAGATTCGAACTCACGACCTCTTCCATGCCATTTAAGAAATATCAATCACTTGCAGACATTTCCACCAGAAACAAAAGACTTAGCACGAGGCCCCGTGGACTCCGGTGGACGCCACGGGGCGGCTTTTGGGCGTCTGGACTCCACGCGGACTCCAGGACTCCACAAGTGGCTGGCACGTGGCGTGCCTTCCTGCGCGCGCGGTTGCAGGCTGCTCTATTTGTTGTCTGCCGAAGGAGACAACAATCGGTTTCCATATAAGGAAGATGCCCATGTGGAGGGGGGCATCGAGCCCACGCATGATCTGCGGGCGAAGATGTGCCCACCTCGTTCTGGCAGTCTGCCGATTCGTGGTCGTCAATTTTAAATTGACCAAAGCGTGCTTGTCAATCTAAAATAGACGAAGTGAACAACGGCCATCTCACCGAAGCAAAGGCAAGAGTCGCCGCAGTTCTCCAGCGGTACGTGGATGCCCATTTCGATGGCAGTCTACAGCGCGCGGGTCAGACCCTCGGATACGACAGGCGGCGCATATACACCTACACGTCAGGCAGAAGTTTCCCGAGCGATGGGGTGATGGACAGAATTAAGGAGCAGTGGGGCCTGGATCTGCTGAACATCGATGCCGGCCCCAACCGCGGCCCCGCGGTTTCACCCGCCAAGGCGTCAGAGGAGGAGCGTCAACTCTCGCTTTTCGACTTCCCAGTGAGGCTTGCGAATGAGGGCGTCGAGATCATTCTTGAGCGAAAGGGTGCCGCGATTGCGGTTAGAATAGGGATCTCGCCAGATGTCAAAGTCGCATGACAGAGTTGCTGGTCTTCGGCCGCAGCAAAGTCTCTGCGGAAAGTGTAAAGGGTTTGCTGTCAATGGCTTGGATTGCTGTGGTGCCGGTTGAGTTCAGCTATGCGCGACATCGACGTTAGGACGGTGCTGGCCGCCGAAGTGGCGAGGCGGTACAAAGGTGACGCCGATACGTTGATCATCCATGAGTTGGGCGTTTGTTCGGGGGACGCGCGGATTGATCTTGCAGTGGTGAACGGAAAGCTCCATGGCTATGAGATCAAGAGCGATGCGGACACGCTGAAGCGGCTCCCAGCCCAGGCAGAGGTTTACAGCGCTGTCTTCGATTTGGTCACCATCGTGGTCGGCGAACATCACCTCGACACTGTGCGTGCCATCGTTCCTGAGTGGTGGGGCATCGTCAAGGCGGCATCAGGGAACCCGGTAACGCTTTCGGAGCTTCGGGCACCGAAGCCAAATCCATCACCGAATCCGATGGCTATCGCCCGACTGCTTTGGCGGGCGGAAGCCCTCAGTCTACTTAGAGAAGCTAGTCTAGACTGTGGCGTAAAGAGCAAGCCGCGCGAAGCGATCTATGGCCGACTTGTTGAGAGCTTTCCGCTAGGCGAACTCCGGCGCCTCGTTCGATGCCAGTTGAGGGCTAGGGAAGGTTGGCGATCTGGTCCAACACCGTTTCGATGTGGTGATTTGTCCCGATGTTCCGCCAAGTCTCAGCATTCCCCGGCGAACCGCCGTTGGTTGCTTTCCCTTGTATCTCCTGATCGCCATCACTGAACGTAGCGCCTCGGAATTCCGGCCTCGAAACTAGATCCGTACAAATGCTCAGGAATTGACCAAATCCGTTTGGCGTTTTGATAGCGTTCTTTCCTTTCCAAATCATGAACTCGTTCTGAATCGTATAGCGCAATTGCGCCAGGATCGTAGCTTGCCCTTCCGGAGGAAGGCCTGGATGGGCAATGGCGTAATCGCCGTATGCTGGCAGGCGGTCCGGCTTCTTGGTTCCCGAAACCAGCTTGAGCCAGGCTTGCCAATCAATTCTGACAAGACGGTTCCACGCGTCTCTCGTAAGCGGAGCCAAGCTGACAGGAAAAGCCCCAGTGGCGACCGTAAGGGTCCGCCACGCGGTGATTGTCGGTATGATGCTCAGGTTTGCGCGATGTAGTTGCGCGATGACCGCAGGATTCTGATCTGCAACCGACCCGAGATCAACGATCAGATCGATACTGCTCGGAGTCAGCCCGATGAACTTGGCTAACGAATCGAGGGCGGTTGCTAGATCTCCTTCGTCCTCGAAGTCGTCGGCGATCAGTCGAATCGCCACTCCTCTTTCAGCGTCGGCAAATTTCTTCACGGCCCTCTGATATGCCGGTGATCTGCCGGTGCCGGTTACGGGGATTGCGCGTTGTCCTTTGGCTTTTGCAGCGTTTAGACAAGTGACCACCGCGCTAAGAGGTGGAGCGTTGGAAGCACCCCCGTCGTCATCAAAGAAGAGAAGGTCAACGAAGTACGGAGCGGTGGCAGGCCATCCTGACTTTGATGCCTGCTTGGGAACGTCGTCGGGAGGCTTAGATGGGATAGACTCAAACAACGGTGTTACGTTGGCTTTGTTCTTCAGGTGAGACGCTGCTGGGAATTCCGCCCGCTTCCCTTTCAAGATCGGGACGTAATGTTTGTGGCCGAACATGGCGTATGGATTCTAGCATGGTGCTTGGCCCTCCGGCGGGGCTACTGGGCTACTTGGGCTACTGGGCTACTGCACTACCTGCACTGCCGCCGTCTGCTTCTCTCCGACGCTGGCCAGTCGCTCTTGGATCAGCCGCGTGAGTTCTTCCTGGCGGGTGAGTTGAATCTTCGTGTATTCCTCGGTCATCCGGACCGTGCTGTGGCCGGCGATCTTGGACGCCTCAATGCTCGACCCACCCACCTCCTGCCGCCACGTGATGTTCGCGCGTCGGAAGGAGTGCGGGCCGAGACCTGGGAAATCGCAGCCCTCGGCGACCGCCGCCCGCTTTAGAGCTTGCCGTACGCCGGAATCCCACAGCGGGAGGCCGCTGCCGTCCGTCCGGACGAAGACCCAGTTGTCCGCTTTCGCGTTATCCGCCGCAGCCTTCGCGCGGTAGCGGTCGCCCAGGTATCCCAACGTGAGCGGTCGTTTGCTGGTCTTCGACTTCGGATCGTCTATGTCACCGCGCCAATAGCGCTGCGCGATGCGTAGGATGCCAGTCTGGAGATCCACGTGGCACCACTTGAGCCCCAGAATTTCGGAGATCCGCGCGCCGGTGGCGATTGCGGTTTCCAGCACCAGCAGGTTCGGATCGCTCAGCAGCGCGAGCACCTTCACTGTCTCCTCTTCCGTCAGAATCCGTTCGGGCCTCACGCTCCACTTCTCCCCAATCTTGACGCGGGAAATCGGGTTGCGCCGTCCCTCGGGCCAGTAGCCCCACTCCTCGGCCTTGGTGTAGATGCCAGACATGATGCCGCGCAGGTCGTTCATCATGTGCCAGGAGTCGCAGGTTTTGAACAGCCACTGCTGAACCTCATCGGGTTTGATCTCGCACAAACGCCGGTCGCCCCACTGTGGGACGATGCGCTGCTCGAGGTGGATGATGTACTTGTCGCGCGTCGGCTTCGCCAGCAGGAATCGCCCGGCGGCTTCCGCCTCAACGTGCGCCGCCCTGTATTTTTCGACCATCTTACTGAACAGAGCCAGTCCGTCAACGACCTTCTCCTGAATGGTGGGCCTGTTGATCGTCGCCACGAATTTGTCGCGCGCAACATCCGCCTGCTTCTTCGAGAGCTTAGTGTCGCCCTTGCTCGGGCCGACCGTGTGGAATTTCCGGATGGCCTTGGTCGTGCCATCCGCCTGCAGAACGTCTTCCCAGTAGCGGAAATACCAGTACGAACCTCCGCGATCCGTTCGCTCGTGAACACCGGGATGCTGAATCCGTATTTTCAACTTCAAACCTCCAGTTAGCGCCTGAAGGTTACCGTCGTCTCGAAGCATCAAGCAAGTCTCATCGTGTCAATTACTTACGGTCAAATCGTGACCGCCAGAGGAGATTCCCTCTGGCAGATGTACAGCGTATGCCGGGCGCGCGTCATGCCGACGTAGAAAAGCCGGATCACCGAATCTCTTTGCGGTCCGTGCTTCTGGTAAGCGGCGTCACCGGCTGGGCTAACGTCCGGAAAGAGAAAGACAACATCCGCCTCGCCGCCCTTTACCGAGTGGATGGTTCCGACGATTATGCGCGGCGATTCCTCCAGCGCGCCTGGTCCGCCGGCCAGCGCCGCAGCGACCGGAAACTGCACACGCGCATGGAATGCCGGCGCGACGCGCCGGGCCCACCACTGGAGCAATTGCTTGGGGTCGCCGGACGCTGCCAGAAGAGATTCGAGCGCGGCCGCCTCAAACAATTCGCCGAGCCGCTCCATGGTCACCGGGAGGGAATCGTCGGATGCGTCGATTAGCTCTCTGGCTCCCGTGCGCAGATTGCCTTTTGGGTTGAGCCACTCGGCCCACAGCTTGAGGTCGGCGTGCGTCCATGGATGATCCCCAAGCAGGGACAGAATCCGGTTCGTCGAAGACCCTTTTCGTCCACGTCGCAGTGGATTCCAGAAGCCGGCGGATTTCCTGTACGGGTTGTGAAAAGGGATTCCCCATTGCCGCAGTACCGCGATTACCGGATGCAGCATATAGGAGCACGACGCCAGCAGCATCACCTTCTGTCCGTTCTCAAGGTGCTGCATGATCGTCTTGAGAATCCAGTACTCGGGCGATTTGTAGCCGCCGCGCGAGATGTCCACGCACATCCCGTCTTCAGGCCGCGGATCGTAGACCTTCTCCTGCCTGCGCGTGACTTGATGGATCAACCGGTTCGCGCGGGCATGCACGTGGCGCGGCACGCGGTGACTCTCCTTCAGGATGATTTTGTGATCCTCGGGGATTTCGGGGTCCAACACCGCATCCGGCGTCGCGCCGCACCAGGAGTAGATGGTCTGGTCGTCGTCGGCCGCGATGATGAAGTACTGCGCGTTCTCACCCCACCTGCGCACCAAGCCCAACTGCATCGGGTTGAGGTCCTGCGCCTCGTCGGCGAAGACCACGTCCGGCCTCTTCGGCGCGATGCGGATCTCCCGCACTGCCGCCTCGATCAGGTCACAGAAGTCCATTACCCGCCGCGAAGCCTTGTAGCGGCCCCACTTGGCGGCGAATTCTCGAAGCGCTGCCGGCCAAAGTTCCATGGACCGCATCATTCCCCGGGACCGATTCAACTCACCGAGCCAGTAGTCGCCGCCTCGCACGTCGTCGACGAGGTCCTCGTCGGCTTCTTCCCCGTCCAGTTTTCGGTCCTTCTTTGCGGGCGTGATCCGCAGATGGGGGTTCTCCCGGTTCCATTCCTCCACGTGAACTTCAGCGATTTCGGGACGGCCCAGTGCGTGCCAGCAGTGCGAGTGCAGCGTTCCAACGCGGTCGGGACTGACTGGGAGATCTTGCCCAGCGAGTTCGGCGGCTGCCGCGCGCGAGAAGCTCGTCACCAGCACGGAGTCCTTGCCGAACCGCTTGACGGCGCGGCGGATCTGCCGAGTTAAGTTGGTGGTCTTCCCGGTGCCCGGCGGTCCGAAGATGCGGTACTCGGCCGTAATGGAGTGGTCCCGCTCGCCAATTGCACTGAGAGCTTCTTCAATGTCAGGATGGTCTGGCATCGCACGTCTCCTCGCTGGCTCCGCCGTTCGCGCCGGGAGCGAACTCACCTGATGGCAGCAGCCACCGGCTTTGGTCCCGCAAACGCGTCCGCTTGAGCCTGGTGCTCGATGCGCCGAGGGCCGAAAGCATCGCAGTAACCTCTTTGATCGGGCGATTCTCTCCCCACGCCTTGTTGATGTGTTGTTGCAGGTCGTGCGAGCAAATCGCGACCTGGCCTTCGTAGACTGTCGGCTTGGAGCGGGTCTGATAGGGATGATCTTCCTCTGCGTCAATGAACGGCGTTTCGGCCAGATAACGTTCGACGTAGAGCTTCGCGGCGCCCACGAGATTTGCTTCATCGCCGCCATCTTCGACCGTCAAGGCATTCAGGATCATCTGGGCAATGCGATCCCAGAGCTTTGGCGGAATTCTCGGGACCAAATGATCAACCGCACTCGCGATCTTCATCCGGAAACTCTGCTGCCCGACAAGTTTGTCAACGCTGGGGAAACCGATTTTGGTGGCTTCCAGTTCCAGCCGGTAGGTCGGTTCCTGACCGTCGATCTTTACGATTCGGAGCACGCGAACGCCGATTGCGTTTGAGATCTGCTCACACATGAGTGCCCGCGCGGTTGGAGAGTCTGGCCTCGTTTGTGCCAATGGATGACCAGGCTCCACAGCGGGAACCTCAAAGGATTTGGCGGTGGCGGGGTTTTCGTTTCGCTTGGATGCTTTTGAAATGGTCCGCTGGAAGTAGTCGAGGCGCGTTCGTTGTTGCTTGCCGTGGATTCTCCGGTGGTGAATCATCAGGTCTATGACCTGTTGTTCGGACAGACCCGTTTCGATGCCAAAATTGGCGAGGGCCATGTCATAACCGGACTGGGACTGGTCTTTGAGGTCCTCGCGCTGGCGCAGCCAAGTCTTCTTGAAGCGCGGGTCGGCGGCCAAGTGTCGATTGAGAAGTTCCTCAGGCACGGTCGCATTCGGGTTAACGGAAAGTGGCTTGTCGGCGACCTTCTCCTTCCATCCCTGCGTGACGCGCTCCTGCTCTTCGGCGTTGGGCACGCCGTTGGCTTCGAGGAATTCCGCCATGTCGCTGGGATTGTACCGGCGGTCGGTTTGGCTCTGGATTTCGACCGGCTTTGGATTCGCCGGGTCCTTGCAGTTCTTCGTTCCCGGCACGCGCAGAACTCGGGCGAGGTCGGCGAGACGATCAAACGCCCAACCGTGGGCAGCGGCATTCAGACGGAGCAGCGACTGCCAGCGGAGCGCAAGCGCGCCGGCATTGCGGCGGTCCTCGTCTGACTCGAAGATCAGCGGTTCCCGAAAAAGCCACCACGCATGCGCGCCGTTTCCGGTTCGGACGACGAATGTGGGCGGAAACTCGTCCGGCAGGATCTTCATCGCATCCTCGACGGTTGCCGGCAGCGCCGCCTTTGGATGGGCTTCTGACTTCAGGTCGAGGTCGGCCCACAAGCCGACGATACCGACCACTTCGCTTGAAGGGCAGCGACGAGTGGAGCAATAGTCCTGACGGGAGAGTCCTACGCCGACGTAGAGATCCCGCTCGCGCAGCGACGCGGCAAACTGAATCGCGCTTTCGACGTTTTGGAACCAGTGTGATCGCTTCTCCGGAAGCGTCCAGAGTAAGAGGTGCAGTTCGTCCGGCTTGCCGGCAAACAGGGCCTTGAGAAAGAGGGCCGCGATATTGGCGTTGGCCGGCGTGGCGGTCATGACTTGACCTCAATTCCGACGGCGCGCGCTATCGCGCAGGTGATAGTAAGCGGTTTGGCGGTTCCGCGCGCTTCGCCCGCAGTGCCACCGATTCTGACCCTGACGTGGATACTTCCTTTGTCGTCACCGCAGATACTGTATTCCTGCGGCGCGGCCTTCTCCAGAAGCTGGAACGCATCGTCAAGGTTCTCGATGGGCCGAAAACGCCAGCGGGGAATCCATCGGCGATTACCCATCAGAAAGCGCTCTGGCGCGATGCCCCAGCCCATAATCTTCTCCACGAGGGCGGTGGTCAGATGCTCGACAAGCAGCATTTCCTCGGGCTCATGGATCGCCTTCTGGAGCGGAACCACAGCCGCCGTTGCGCGCATCCTTCCGTCGCACGATTCAATCCGGTCGATAGCTCCGTATTGGGGTTTCACTGCCGCGCAACCCCGGTTGCGGCAGGCCGTTCGCCTCCACCCGCTTGGCTGTCGATCCAGTGGCGCAGGTCCGCGGCTGGATACCGGACGCATCGCCCCAACCGCACGAACCGCGGGCCTTGATTGAGATACCGCCAGCGCTGAAGCGTTTTCACCCTCAGGCCGGTCAGTGCTTCAACTTCGACTTCAGTGAAAGAGATTTTCTCGTTGCTCATCGGCTGCTCTCGGGTCGCTGATTCAGTGCCCAAGAGTATCTTGCGCCGACTTGAATGGGATTTGTGGGATTCCCAAATTTCCCATTTTTGGAAGGTCAGGCTGCGATCTGGGTCGCCCTATTCCTGCGGAATGTCAGTGAGACGCACGCGCCCTTTTTTCTTGGACAGGGCAGCCGCGGTCTTCTCAAGCACGACCCGGGTTACTGACAGACCATCCAGTATCTTCCGCGATGTCTTCCAATCCGGGCCGCCCTGTCCCCGCAGATCGTGGATACTCCACTCCCGGAACGCGAGCTCGTCCTGGAGCCAAGCCGCGCGCTTTGGGTACGACACCGTGGCAGGTGGTGTGGCGGTGCGCTCCGCCGCGCTTCCGGCGTCGGCGGCTCCCTCTGATGCAACGGGCGGTTCGCTTGCCACCGAGCTCGGTTCCCCAACTATGGTCCGCGCGGTATGTTCGGGCTTCGGCGGTGACTCGTGGCCGCCGGCTTCCGCCTGCTCCTGCCAATAGTTAGTCCGATCAGCGACGGCCTCATCGAGCCGCCTGAAAAAATGCTCTAGCAGTTTTTGGTCTTCCGAACCGGGCTGATTGCCCTCTTCCGCGTACGCCCTGTAGTGCTCAAAACTCCACCGAGTGAGCAACGCCCGTTCGACTTCGTCTTCCCATGTGTTCCAACGCAGTTTCGTTCTTCTGACAACTTCCGGCCCAACCTCGGCCGAAAGCAGATCGCCGCCGAGGACCAGTGCAGGATAGTGTTTCACATACTCGCGCGCTTGGGCATTAAAGATCGCCGCGGCGAAAGTCGTGAGATGCTCGATCACCTTCCAGCAGCCTGCATTGATTTCCACAGGCTGATAAACGAACTTCGGATTGCTGGGAAGGTAATCAGCAAGGGCTTTGTCTAACTCTTCCGTCGCGGCCTTCTCCGCATCAATAATGTTCTGTAATGCCTCGGCGGGGAGCTTCGGTCGCCCCGCGGATTTCAATTTGCTCTCGGCATGCGGTCCCTCCCGAGAGTTTGCCTGGTTCGAGGAGCCTGGTTCCTGAGCAGCCTGCGGCCCGCCGTCGGACGCCGGACCAGAGCGGGAGTCCTTCGACGGCGCAGATGGTGGCGCGGCAGGGCTTACTTTAGCCGACCCAGCCACATGCGCTAGCGTCGCCATGTCTCTTGCCAGTGCCCCCAAATTTCCCGCTCGTGAGTGTGCTTTGGCCACTTCCAGCAGATCTCTCTGAAAATGCTGCCACTCCGGGTAAGTTTCGAGGTGCTCCATGACGGGCCGATCAATCTTTCCCATTTTGTCGGTCATATTGGGAATGTGTAGATCCGCCCGTTCAGAATATTTGGCCTCTGCCTCGATGGCAATCAACCGTAGGAACTCCCTAGCCTCCCTGTCGATTCGATCCGCCGGCCAGACTCCCACCCGTCCGAGAACACAGGCTTCGTTAGCGAACGCTGCGAAGATGCTCATGATGTACTGGAAGAATCGGGTGGTCCCAAGACGGTAATTGGTGCCAGCGAGGGGCACGTCTGATTGTGCGGGAAGCCAAGCCCCATACATCTCGCGGCTGGCTAGTATTTCCGCCGCTACGATCTTGGCGCGCGCGATTTTATCGAACTCTTTGGGATACTCCATCGCTCTCTTGCGGCACGCGGGGGCAAGGGCTTACGATGAGGGTGCTTAACGTCCGCATCGAGAAGCCCCGGCCATCTCGCCGGGCTTTTCGTTTTTAGAACACCTATTTTAGCGATTCGCAAATCGTGTGGAGGGGCTTATTCAGCTTGCTTGCGGGGCCTGCCGCCAGCGTGGGTCTTCCGCTTGATCGCAAGCTCCCGGGAAGTGCTCGCTTCCATACTTGCGCGCGTCGTGCTTCCGCCAATGAGCCCCATGGCCGGGGCTGCCGGCATCTTGGCCTAGCCGATGCCTCGGTGTTTTGGCGGCAACAAGCGCCGCGTTGCGCCGAAAGAAGGCCTGGTAGAAGGCTCAGCCCACCGCGTCAGTGAGGTTTCCCTTACATCAGGGCGCTACACTGGAGATCGAGAAGCTGAAATGCGGACCCAATTACAGCGACGATTGGAAGCCCTGGAGCGGCGGTTCTCGACCGACCAGGAGCCGGGTAAGGCCCCCCTGCCGGCGTGGTTAGTTGCCGACCTTCGGGCTCAGGGCTTCAGTTTCGATCACGACGGCAGGCCAGACATGAAATCGGGCGCGCCGGGGCGGTAGCGACTCGCGCGACAATAGAGTCCGGAAGGCCGATCGTGTATTCCTTCGCGAGTGAGTCCGCACTTGACCTCCGCGCGCTCCGTAGCCGCCTTGAGGCGATGGATCGCGTGGCACTCGTGCGCTTCGGCCAAGCCGCAGCATTTATGTGCAGCCCGCGAGCGAACATGGGGAAAGAGCCGCGGGAGGCGTTCCTGGTGCAGCTTCGAGAGGCGCGGGAGGAGTGGCGGCGCCGGCTGACAGCCTCGGCTCAAGCGCGCCAATAGGCGGTTTCTAGACCGCTGGTCCGAGTCGTGGCCAAGCCAACTCCCAAACCGACCACGAACGCCATTCCCGTTGCCTCTCGTCGCGCCAGGTTCGCCCACGTTGCGCCGGCGGCGACGACCCCGGCCAATGCCACCACCCGGTGGCGCGGGCGCGCCCAAAGGCCAACACTGCGCGACGCGCGCACCGCTAGCGATATGGCGGAATATTGGGTGCGCGCCTTCAACGATGCGCTGGCAAGGCCCCGCGAGCTTGCGAATTGTCGGACGTCCCCAAGATGCTGGCACGTTTATGGGGAGCTATCCGGTCAAGCTGTGGGGAACCAAGCCAGCGGGGGCTGCCTCGGGGCCTAGCACACCATCGGCGCACACCAGCATTGCCAGAACGAAATCGGCGGAGAACCGGCGGCTGACCACCAGTCAGTCTACATCTCGACAATACTACCCACGACGTCCAGCTTGGGAAATCGACCGTAGATTGAAAATACAGAATCTAGCGTCCACGGGTTTCATTGGGTTCACCAAGGCGGGTCGAACATCCAGTGAGACTCCGCATACATGCGCCTGAGCAGCCGCAGCTAACTATAACTAAGGACGCGCTCCTCACGATGATCGGCCGTAGACTCGAACCAGAATCATCCTTACGAGTGCAACCGATCCGTGAACCGCACTTCTGATGCCCCGGCGGGAATGACCGGAGTATTGTTAATGGTATGACCGACAGGGTCAGTTCCGAACAACGGTCGCGAATGATGGCGGCGGTTCGGGGTACCGACACCATGCCCGAACTTTACGTGCGACGCCAATTGTTCGCTGCCGGTTTCCGCTTTCGGCTCCACGCTAAGGCGCTCCCCGGTAAGCCCGACATAGTGCTCCCGCGATTCCGCATCGCAGTCTTCGTGCATGGGTGCTTCTGGCACGGGCATTCCTGTGCGCGCGGAAGGCGGCCTGCTACGAACGTCCAATTCTGGCAGGCAAAGATAGACGGAAACATCCGCCGGGACCGGAAGAACCGCGCCGACCTGAAGGCAGCGGGATGGTCGGTGGTGGTCGTCTGGCAGTGTCGGCTGGAAAGCGCTACGCAGGCGGTCCTCGAGCGGCTAAAGCAACTCAGCGCAGCGCAGACCGAGTAAGGCGCTCGGACTCCACAGACTGCGCAAGGTACCTGGAGAAGAAGGCGGCCAGTTTTGGAGGGACTGCATTTCCGATCATGGACGCGACGGCCGTATTCTGGTCGAGCGGATAAAAGATGTAATTGCTCGGGAACGACTGGAGAATCGCGGCCTCGCGAAGCGAAATCCCGCGGACCTGACTTGTGTCGTAATGACCGAAGCGGCCGTTCGAGATGCTGTGGCACTTTGTGGTGATGGTCGGAGAGGGTCGGTCCGGAGCCATGCGCGTGTAGACATCTGTAAAACAAGGTCCGCCGAGGCGGGCGTTTACCTTCTTGTGGCAGTCCAGAGAGAGGTCGCCCTCAGGCGTGTTCTCCATATACGCGTTCGACTCTCCCGGCTTAGCGGCGGACAGGCGGCTGTAATTAAGGTCGCTAAGAGCGCGGGTGCGATGGTTCGGAATATCGGGATGCTGCTCGCCAGCTTTGATCGGCGGCAAGTGCCCTATCGCCTCGCGTACCGAAACCATAAGGCTGTCCGGGTCATTGTCGGGAACAAGGAGTTCCTCCCCAAGCAGGTCGGCAAAACGCTCCGGCTTCACGACCGAGCGTTTGGCGGCCAGAAGGATAGATCGGCGGCGGTATTGAGGTATACCGAAGTGCGAGGTGCAAACCACCTTCGATCCCGTGACGTAGCCGAGGTCCTCAAGTCCCTTGCGGAACTTTTCCCAGACGCCGCCGTATTTCGGATCGCCGATACCCTGGACATTTTCCGACAACACCAGCTCCGGCTTAAAGGTTGTGACAAAAAGGGTCGCTTCGCGGAGGAGATTACGATCGCGCCGCCGTCCGGCCTTGCGGTCGTCCGTCAGCTCTTTGCGCGAGAGCTTGGTGAAGGGCTGGCACGGGGCACAGATAGCAAAGAGGAGCGGAACGCCCCAAACCTTGGCGCAATAATCGGGAATGAGCTTCAGGAGTTCCTCGAAAAGCTCCTCCTGTCCTCCGTCCGGATAGCGTGAAGATTTCGCGAAAACGTCTCGGTTTAGGAAGCGGGGCCTCAGGCGGTCCAGGGTCCTGTTCTTGTTGTTGCTGACATAGGTGGAGCGGCAGCGATCATCCTTGTCAATCCCAGCGATGACGTACCCGCCAGCATCGATCAGGCCGCGTGTGGTTCCGCCAGCACCGCAAAAAAAATCGACGGCGAGGAATCGGGGGGGCATGTTCTTTCGGCGTTTCATCCTCGCAGCCATGGCATCACTTCGCGGTCTGCGCCACCTTGCGGATGGCTTGCACTTCGGGTTCCGCGAACAGGCGCCAGCCGTTGCGGTCTCTTTTTTCCGCTTCGTTCACGCGCTTGGTCTTGATCCACCGGAGCAATGTGGGTTTGGAAATACCAGCGGCGTCTGCAGTCTCCTGCGCCGAGTAGTATGTTCTGCCGTCGAGCGGAGTGGGCATCGCAGAACCTTAAATACCGTAGTTAAATATAGTTAACCATAGTCAGGACCCGAAGTCCATAGTGCAGATTAAGATTTCTGCAGTGTTTGCCGGGCAAAATTTCTGAATGACCGGGCCAGCGCCACGCCGAGCACGTTCCGCCGCATGCGGCAAATATTTGTGCTCCTTGCCATTGTAATCGCAAATGTACACGTATATATTTAAAATCTACGTTGAGATATTTGGTTGGAGGTTCGTCCAGTGAGTGCCACTGACCGGGAGAAGTTCGTCCGACTCGCCACAAGGAGGGTCTCGAACGCCTTAAAGGCCATGCAGCTGATCGGGAATCTCGCGAACCGGTCGAACTACGACTATACGGAAACGGACGTCCAGAAGATTTTTAGGGCGCTACAGGATGAGCTAAGTGCGTCGAGAAAGAAATTCGAAATGGCCCAGAAACGACAGGGCAACGGGGTCGGGTTCACACTGGAATAGCGGCAGTCAAACGGTCGAATGATGACTAACCACACGAAATCAAAAGAGATCTGCTTACGCCTGCTATCGGCGGATTCGGAGAGGGAGGTCCTCGGGGTGATCCAGGGCCATCCGGAATTCAAGAGGTCGTCGAACTGGACACCGCTCGACAATCGCGAGACGAACTTCAACATCACTTCCAACCAGGCATCCGACGGCGGCAAGGCACTGACCGAGCTGATGACCAACATGGTCGATGCCGTCCTGATGAAGCATGCGTATCTCAAGAAGATCGATCCGAAATCGTCGAAAGCCCCGCAGACAATGTACGAGGCAGTAGACAAACTCGTAAAGCCCATGCAGGGGGGGAAGCTGGTGAATCTGGACGTGAACGACCCGTGGTTGCGCGAGTTCGCGTCGAAGAACCTGGTTATCGGGATCACGGGCGCGAAGAACAAGAAGGAAGGATTGCCGTGCTACACCTTCGTGGACAACGGCGAGGGCCAGAGGCCCGAAGATTTCAAAAACACATTTCTGTCGCTTAGCGCTGGCTCCAAGCGCAGTATCCCCTTCGTCCAGGGCAAATACAACATGGGCTCGTCGGGCGTGCTCGGCTATTGCGGGAGACAGTGGTTCAAGCTGATCGTGTCGCGTCGATACGACGGCAAGAGCCCGTGGGGCTGGACCTTGATGCGGCGGCGTCCGGGAGACGGGATGCCTGTGGCTGAGTATTTCGTGCTGCCGGACGGTTCAGTGCCGTCATTCGACGCGGATGTACTTTATCCGTATCTTCGTGGCGACGGTAAGCGCTACGACGGAGTGCATATTGCCACAGGGAGCGTGATCAAGCTCTACGATTATCAGGTCGGATCGAAGTTCCTGAGCTTCCGAGGAAGCCGTGAAGCGCTGAACGAGAACCTGGTCGAAACTATCTTGCCCTTCCGTCTTCTGGATTTCCGGCAGAAGCCTGATCCCAAGCGGAGCGGCGATCGGGCGGAGGGCATTGATCCCCGCCCCTTCTACGGGATGGAATTCTTGCTTTTGCGTTCGCATAAGGAGGTCGGGGCGGTAGAAGACGACGAGGACACTGAGGATGAAGATGTTGCGGCGGACGCGAGCCTGAGCGTGGGCAATGTGGAAGATCCCGAGCTTGGGGAAATCAAGATTTCGGCGATCGCGTTGAAGCGCACTGTGCCGGACTGGCTGCGAAATTCCAATAACCGGGTTTTTCATGCGGTTAACGGCCAGGTCCAGTTCAAACAAACCCGAGGCTATCTAACCGACTGCGGCTTTCCGGCCCTCAAAGACCGGGCTGTGGTTATCATCGATGCAAGTAATCTGAGCTTTGGCGCGCACAACGACATATGGAAAGGTGATCGGGAACATATTCGCAACACGATCGTGGGCGAGCGATATCGGGAGGTGGTAACCAAGACGATCAAGGACTCCGAGGCCCTGAAAGCCCTGCAGATCAGGGTCGCTCGCGAGGAGATGGAACGCGCTGCCAAGACCGAGCGGAACGACCTATTCCAGAAGCTAGTGGATAGAGATCCCACACTCGCAAATCTGTTGACGGGTCAGGATCTGACGATCCGCATGCCGGTCGGCGGGACCGGTGGAAATGGGGAGGGAAAAGCCGAGTTCGAGGGTAAGTACAGCCCCACATTTCTGCGGCTCGAAGAGAAGATCACGAACAAGGGCATCGATATTCCGATCAATCGCACGCGTCCGGTCGCGGCCGCAACGGACGCCGAGAACGGCTATTTGAACCGGGCAGACAATCCCGGACGTCTTATCATTCCCGAAGAGATCGCCAACCGTTTTTCGGTTCGGACCCAATTGCATGACGGGAGATTGACCGTCTATTTCGACCCGGTCGAGGACAAGGTCAACGTCGGCGATACCCTCACTTTCCGGATCGGCCTGCAGGATGCGGCGATGCCCCTGCCGGTCGAGGCCGAACTAGCGGTGCGCATTGTGGCTGAGGAAGCGCCGCCGATCCCTCACAAGAAACCGAAGCCAGGGCCAAAACCGGAACACCCGGGCCCGCACAAACCCGGTGACTTGAACAACGGTAAGAGTGCTCCGACGCGCGGCTTACCCAAGCACCGCTTGCTGACCATCGACGGACGAAAAGTTGGCGATGAGGAGACCGATCCCTGGCCGGAAGGCTTTGATGATCAGGACGGCGGTATGGTGCGAGATTTCGGCGACGATCAGGTTCTGTACCTGATCAATTACGACAACGCCTACCATCTGAAATACAAGCGCCAGACCCGCGGCGATATTGCCAAGGATGTGATTACGGAGAAGTTCGTCCTCGGGATGCGGATTCTGATGCTCGGATATGAGCACGCGTTGCGCGCCTTGAAGGGAACAAACGGAAACGGCATCGGCGAGTACGCCGACGAATTCCGACGGATTGCGGCGCGGGGCGCGGCGGCAACGGTGCTAGCACTTGCGGAGAACCTGCCGAAAATCGTCGACTCGTCCTCGGTATCGCAAGATGTTGAATAGCCACTCCTGTTGACCGTTGCTTCTGGCATGGTCACTCCTGCAAGATAACTCCGAAAGCGCATTCGCAGTTTTGCGAAGAACCGATCCAACGAAATCAGGAGCGGGGTCGAAGTGTAGTCAGACAGCCCCAAGCACCGTGGGGCGCTGAAACACCCTTCTTGGACATCCGCCGACTACCGGCATCACGAAGACCGCGTAACTACTCGGTCTTGAAGTCTGGTCACCGAAGATCGTCTTGGTGGACGTGCACACGTGCACACACATAGGTGCCGCTGAGCAATAAACCACGAGCTGCCTCTGGATTCCTCTACCTGCAATCGCATTACTGTTTCGTCTGCGCTGTGAAGTCCAGCCCGACCCGCGAGAGGGCATTTCCCAAACGCTGCAATAGGTTCAAGGCGTACTCATATCGCAGTTGCGCAACTACAACCGCTCGATTCGGACCCGTAATTGACAAAGCGTCAGCCGAACCGGACACCCTCCAGATATCGACACTTCGAGTTTCGGCAGCGAACCGCCCTTGATTTGCTGCAAACATCTGCTCCCACGCGGGATTCAGGAATGTGTCGGCACTCGGATAAAATGTATATGCTTCGATCACGCCTTGATTGCGGAAGAAGACGTAGCTGTTGGAGTTCGCCCTTTGAATAGCCTTACCTTGGTCAGCCTTCTCGAGTTTAACAGCCGTGAACGGCATAAACTCGCCAAGGCGACCGAACCAACTGACCGGCGATTGTTTCTGTCCAGGGACTAGATCACATGCCGGGGACAAGCATATCCAATAGGTAGCGCTGCCTGAGTCGGAACTGGGAAGCGCAACGATATGCCCGGTCGTTAGGTGCGACCGTTCGACCTCTGGCTTTGCGCAATTGTAGCAGTTTAGGTGGGCGAGAATCCTCCCGCGGTCAGCCCTGATCTTTCGAGGTACAAACTCTTCCAATATCTTCTCATCTCCGCGCTCTTTTACGTATTCGACTAGCTTTCCGGCATACAGGTCAATGTCGCCCCTAAGTTCCTGTCCGAGGGCTTCCCAGTGCCGATCAACCGTAGCTCTGAGCAGGCGCTTACCATCAGCGTGTCCCGAAGCAACCAGTTCCTGAAGCCAGCCGGCCTGCAGGTATACATCGCTCAGAACTTCGGCTTCGGCGCCCGATCCTTTCTCCTCCATCTGAGCACGCATTTTGGCCATGAGCAGTTGATGTGGCGAAGGTCCGGACTTAACGAGTGCACCGAGTAATGCCCCTTCTATCTCGATGGGTTCCTTCTTTTTGTTAACGACCGTAATAAACAACTGATCTGTTCTGATCCAATTCGCTAAATCATCGAGGGAGAATGAAATGCGGCCTAGGTCTTCGGTCGCCAGAGATGAAACGACCTCATTGTGCCGACAGTTCACTAACCAGTCAAACAAAGATGACAGGTTCACTTCCACACCCGCGGGTGCAGCCGCGACGATCGCTTTCAGCGTCGGCATCACCTCGGCGCGGGCCGAACACGGTGCCGAACGTTCCTTGAGGTAGCTTTCGCGGGACACTAGCCTCTTCAGACGGTCTGTGATTCCGCTGTCGCTGTCTTCCCAGGCGCGCACGGCGTTATCAGCTTCCGCGGTCCGTTCCGAATTAGGTGGCTGCCACTTGGCGAAAGTCAATCCCGCGACAATGTCCCAGAAGACCCCCCGAATCTCTCCGGAATAGCCTTTGGTGTAGACAACTATTAAATTGAAGTTGCCATTGCTCGCCAGCCTGCGAATCAACCGTACTGCCTTTTCCCCGCCTTCTTCTCCGGCTAGGTGATAATCGAGAATGATCAGGTCGCTCTGATGGAGTTGTGGAACAGCAACTGTGTCACCTTCTAACAGCGCGCCGTCGTGAACATCGACCAACCACGGCCTGGAACGACGTCTGCAATGGTTGATTATTCCGAGGACCGTCGTGGCTGCCGCCATATCTCCGCTCCATGCCTTACCAGCGGTGACGAGTTGGTTCAAAAGGGTACCCAACGATGGGAACTCATCGTCCACGGCTATGACGGTCCTGACAGGGTCTAGGTAGGCTTCTTCGACGAGCGCCTTGTATTTCAGCTGGGCCGGCGTCGGCGGACCTGCCTCCTGAGGAATTGCCGAATCATTCATTACGTACTCCCCTGAATTGGATTGCGAAGTTGGCACCCGATAGTTTCTTCATAGATGGGTCCGCAACATAGGAGATTGAGTGGCCGCCCGCCGCTAAATTTGCCCTGCATAGGTAAAGGCCCACGCCTCTTCCCCCTCGCACTTTGCGCGTAAAAAACAGCGAGAAAAGGCTTTTGACATCGTCCGGATCAATTCCGGGCCCATCGTCCGCAACGAAAACGACGCCGTCATCGGCGTCGAGCAAAATGTTCTTCTCGAGGTAGCGGGACTGGCCAACCCAGTATGCAGCATTATTAACAAGGTTTATGAAAACCGGGAAGATACGGGATGGTTCGTCGAACACGCCGAAACTCCTGAAGGCTGGCGAGGCATAGAACTCGATTGATCTTGATTCGAGAACCTTGCCCAAGAACTTTGAAACGTAATCATAGATGTCCGTGCCCCTTATCGTCATCGGGCGGCGTTCTCCAGAAAGTTTCAGCGGCGACAGAAAGCGCAATCGATCGGTGAGTTGCTCGTGCGCAGTCTTGAGCGAATCGAAAAACATGCTACCTTTGTTCGTATCGCCAAGTTCGCGAAGGCAATGGGATATTGTCATGTCCAGCCCCTCGATTTCGTGGCCGACGATCTCAACAGTGATCCCAAGCTGTGCCAGCGCGTTGAGTCTGTCAATCTCCGTCCTGACCTGGTCTGCATCGTCCATAGTGACTGTTACTAGCGCTTCCAAATCCACGCTTTCGCCGAGGTCTCGGAGAGTAGAGATATACGGGTCGAAGAAGTCTGCGTTCTCTCGGTCCTGCCGTTCCTTCTCAAGATCGAGTTTATCCAGGACTTCGCTTATTGAAGTTGATAGGTTGTCAAGGCCTTCGAGCAGGGAAAGAGTGGCCCCATGGTACCGCTTGTTTCGATCATCGACCACACTCGTAACACGAGCAAGTTCGTTGCTCAAGAGCTGCTTGGCCTCCGCGGACCACTTGCGTATGCGATCCTGAAGAAACGCTGCGTTCCGGCTTAGGGCCGAATAGGCGATGTCGCGTTTGGTTTGGGGTTTGACCTTTTCGAGCGCAGCGGAAAGGGACGAGTTGAGATTCGCGATGAGGTCGCCGGACCTGAGGTAGTACTCTCGGTATTGACGATAGTCATGCTCCAAAGATCCCAAGGTGGCTGGTGGGGTGCCGAGAGAGAGCTCCGCCCGTGCCTGCTTTAATTGACCGACGCGTTCGCTCAGGGCGATCAGCGGCGATTCTTCCGTCGGAAGGGAATCGGATCGCGCGTTTTCCGCTATGCGCTCAAGCTCGCTCACCACAGCGCTGATTGGGCTCAGGGCACGCTCAAGATTACTTCGGAACTCACGGCGCTTACGAGCCCTGACTTGCTTCTCGGCCAGCTTGGCTTGCTCCCGTTTACGCGCTGCCCTGATATCGGGCAGGAATTCTTTGCGAACCGGAGACGCTGATCCAAAGTACCTCCTTGCCGTGACCATTAGGATATTCTCCACAATGTCCCGAAAGGCTTTGGCGGCCTTGTTATCGATAATCCCTTCGCGTCCCGCCTTATCCTTAAGATTCGGATTTAGTTCCCTCGTTAGGGCCACGCGGCCGAAGAGGCGTCGGTTGGACCAGAACTCGCGGCCAGCGCTGAGGGTCCTTCGCTTTTCAATTTCAAAGAAGTCATTGTCTTCCCGGCCGTATGGCATGACTCGAAGCCCGTTTCTATAGACCATGAAGCCGGCATAGTGTTCAGCCTGTTCCATCAGATTGGCATGAATTGCCGGGGAATGGCTGGAGCCCAGTTGCACCTGCTCGAAGGTGCCTAAGCGAATATGGAATGGCCCGACGACCGAGTCTGCTCGATCTGGCACGGGTGAGACGGGATTAATGGTCGCTTCAGACTCGACCCACTGGCCGAACGCCTTTACTCGGCCTGAGAAAATTCCCGCCTTGTTAACCAGACCCTCGACAACATGCTCAAGATCTTCAAGGTTCTCGTAGCGGAACGAGCGCTCATCCGACACGATGGGGTTCTTGAGCGTGCCCTCCCACGCCGTGACAGAGTACCGAAACTCGGGCGTGCCGTCCGACGACGATTCAGTCGGGCCTGCGAAAGGGTCAGTGAAGTTCGACAGTGTTTGAAAAAGGCGCGCTTTTGCCTGGCGAACAAGAGGTTCATCAGCGTCGAGACGCCGCCCAGGCAATTGGGCCTCTAAATCGAATGAGATATCCGCGACAATGAGTGCCGTGCCACAATCGCTGTGGCCAGCCCACACGGGCCATTGGTCCAGCTGCCGTTGACCGAAAGTAGCATCGACCAAAGTACTTTCGACCCTCTCGCGGACAGAGGGCTGCCCCATTTGCTTGTTCAGCTCGTCAAAACGCGTCCATGCAGACGAGATCCTCTCATCCCGCTCGGGGCTTGCGCCGTTGCCCCAGACATTTCCCATCAATTTCTCGAACATCGAAGGCAAGAGGTCGAGGATCTCAGTCTTGACATCGAACTCCACAATGGGTATCTCAATGTCCTGGAGGTACAGGAAAGGATTCTCGAAGAGGCGCCAGTCGGTCAACGCTGCAACGAATGCCCCCGCACTGCGCTTCGAAACCAATAGCAGTAGCGGGCCAAGTGCCGCTGACGATAGCCTGCCGATCCCTTTTTGGCCTTGTCGCTCCCGGACGGGCAGGCCGTTTCGATCTTCTCTGGAAGCCTCCCCATCCGAGATTTTGGACTCAGTACCAACGACCAGCCATTTCTCCATGAACTCTTGTCTGGACATTCCGTGGCCGTCATCTACCAACGCGGCAGTCAAAACTTTGCCGTCGAAGATATGAAGCGCGACGCTCCGGGCGTAAGCGTCGTAGGCATTTTTCCAAAGCTCCGAAATTGCTGTGGGACAATCAGCAATCTGTTCACGCCCCAGATGGTCAATTGTGCGAGCACGCGTCTGGAACGCGGCGACGGCGATCCTATCGTTGAGTTCCATCTGTCACCTGATTATCGTGACCCCTTTCCGGCATTAGTCGCCGTGGATTCACAGGTGCAGGTTCGTGTTTGAGACACGACCTGGCAAAGCATTGATCGCTCGGCTCATATGCACGGCTTGACTCACCGGGATGTCCCCTCCACGTCAACTGGACGTAAAACGCCCGATGCTGATGTTTGAAAGGCCTACGAACGGGATCGATGGTGTTCCGTCTCCCGCAGTGGCCACAAGCTCGGAACCGCACTGTTCCAGCCGTCACCCCAACCGCAGTACCCCCCTTGTTGGCCAACCAGTGCGCGAGAGCCGTATTGACCAGAATGTTCATCGAACTGTCACGATTCGTCCGCGTCGTTGGTGCCTTCGTTGAGGCGAATAGCGAGCTTGATTGTCTGCTCCTTGGCGCCGGCCACGGCCTTCTTCTGCACTTTTCTTGCGGCGGAACTGGTCTCAAACCGAACAATAGGCTTCGAGGTGTCGGTCATATCCGTATGCGGCTGAGCAAACAAAGGCCGTGAAGGCATTACGGTACCACCTTTGTGGGGCAGATGGAGCGGAACTGAAGAACTGGGTGGACGACCGCCGTCAGCCGTTCGCCGCCCCGTAAGGCGATTCGAAGAGGATAGCCGGGGTGGCGTTGGCTGCGCTCTCCGCTCCTCGCCGCTGTCGGTGCAATCTCAGCCCTCGTCGCAAGTTCACCGTCGTCGTTATCCGAAGCGAGCCGAAACCTCCCCGAAGCGGACCGTCAATGCCGTGACATGCGGCAGACTCGCTGTGATGGTGCAAGGTGCGCAGACGTGTGTCACTATAGCGCCACCCTTAATTTGATCCCGTCGTTTGGTGCGTTCACGAGATCCTGCTTAGTGCCGAGGTACCGCTCGGTCGTCTGAACCGACGCATGGCCCAGCAGCAGTTGGATCTGTTCCAGTTCGCCGCCAGCGGCACGGCACAACTTCGCGCATGTGCGACGACAGTCGTGGGGCGCAATTCCGGGAACACCCGCGGCCATTGCGTACGGCTGAAGCAACTGCCAGACGACCTTTTCGCTCAGAGCGGCAGCTTGGGCTTGGTCGCCTCGGTTCATGGAGCGGAACACCGGCCCCTCGGAAACGCCGGCGGCTCCCGTCCATGCGTCAATCGCCACCTTCACCCACGTCGGCATCGGGATCGTCCGGACTCGCCCGTGCTTTCCGAGGAGATCCACGATGCACCAGCGCCCATCCCGCTGCTGGATGTGTCCCATGGTCAAGGCCGCTACCTCGGAGCGCCGCAACCCGCAGCCTAGCAGCACGGCGAGGATGGCTCGGTCGCGGAGTCCTTTGGTGGTGGTGATGTCCGGAGCATTCAGCAGCGTCTGCGCCTGCCGCACGGAAAGCCAGTTTCCCAAACGGACGCCTTTGGACGCCACCCCCTTCACGCGCGTGATCCCGTTGGCCAGTTCCGGCGCCAGCAACCCGTTGTCGGCCGCTTCGACCGCCAGCTTGCGCACTGCGGTGATCCGCACGTTGATCGAGACCGCGCCGAGGCCGCGGGCCTCGAGCGCCACGCGCCAGGCGCTCACCGTGGCCTTGGTGAAGCCGGGCCGGGGCTCCTGGACGGACAGCCAGGCGAAGAACTCGTCGAGGCCGAGGTTGTATACGCGCTTGGTGATCGGAGAGGAGACGCTGTCCAGCACCAGCGCCTTGAGCTTGTGCCACTGTCTCGTTTGCGGAACTACAATCAAATCATTCATTTAGGGTCCTCATAATGGGCATTATCGGCAGTCATGTGGACCTTACCTCGCGGCGGCCGGGACAGCAAGCGAACTACGGAAAACCTGTTTGTCCTCCAGAAACGACTGTGGTGGACGGATGGCCAGGTGGACGGATGGCCAATCGCTTCGAGTGGCAAGGTGTGTTACGGTATGCTTCGGCGTTCTGCGGGAAGCTGCGTTTGTGTGTGCGCGGGAGGATTCGTATGTCACCTAAGACGTCGGTCCAGACAGACAAATCTGGAAACCACGATCCAGAAGTAATTAATCTTGAAGCGTACCGAGTTGCTAGGGAAGCTCGCAACCTTGAGATAACGCTGTTTTGGCAGCGCTCAAACTACTTCTTATAATAGTACTGAGCACAGCCACGGCAGCGGGATTCTTTTCCCTTAAGGATCACAAGTATGGCTTGCCACTTGCAGTTTTCGGATTCGTCGTCGGGCTCCTGTGGGTCGCGGTTAATCTCGGGAGCAAATTCTGGCAGGCTCGATGGGAGCATCGTCTGCGTCTCGTCGAGGAGCAGCTCCGCCCCAAGATGGACCTGTTTTCAGCTTCTTGGGAGACAATTCAAGAGGACGTCCAACAGGGTCTCAAGTCTCGAAAGCGCGGCTTAATTCATCGCGGGTATTCACGCCTCGTCTTATTGAAACCCTCAGTCACGCTCATGATGACCCTTCTTTCGGCGCTATTCGTCGGATTCTGGGGCGTTTTGGTTGGGCTGACACTACGTTAGGGGTCCCGAAAGCGCGCGCCCCAGATGCTCCAGAGGAATCCTGCCATATCCGGAAGTTGGCCAAGCATTGGCGACGGGCGACCGAAAAGGGCCGCTTGCGCCGTTGGGCACAAAAACGGAGTCATACGTGGTGATATCGATGCGAGCGGTTCCCGCGCCGTTAACCCACACAACCATCTGCAATGATGTTAAGGTGCAGTTCTAAAGATGCAGGACGATAGTGTCGAGCGAGTGCCTGCCGCGACCCGCAAAGCGATCACGGGCCCACTGCCATCTGCGGCTGAGACAGAGCCATCCGACAAACCATTCGAATACCGGCCATCGATCGTATCCTACTTCGATATTCTTGGCATGAAGACATTGCTCGGCGACGCCGGATCTGACGCTGGGAAGGTCGCCGAGATCCTGCAGACCACACGGCGGTTTTCGAGGCCAGACATAGACGCTGAAGAGGAATTTGGATGGACCTTCGTCAATTTTTCAGACTTGGTCTTGCGCACAGTACCAATACTGAGTGAGGTCAATCTGAAGCACCGGCTGGGGGTCGTTTTTTACGAGTTGTCTGACCTGGCTGATATTCAAGTCAATCTCGCATCCAAGAATGTCTTAATACGTGGTGCAGTGACGTTAGGCGATATCACGGTGGACCGTGACCTAGTGTTTGGACCGGCGTTGGCTACCGCTTACTTGCTTGAATCGAAGCGCGCGATCTTTCCTCGTATAATTGTCGATCAGCTCGTGCTGCAGGGTCTTAAGAAGCTTCCCGTGTTGAGGGCGCACGATTACAAACAGGAGATGGCCTACATACGGCGGCTAATCAGGAGAGATGTAGACGGCAATTGGTTCGTAGACTATCTGCGCTATGCACTCGATAATTCCGATGATTATTCCCAGTACGGCAAGTTCATCCTGCATCATCGGTCGCTCGTCTTGCGCCAGCTGAGTGAATCCGGCGCTCTGGATGGGCGCACGCGGGAAGGACGCAATCGCAGAGCGAAGGCGGCCTGGTTACGCAGCTATCACAACAGACATGTTCGCATCCTCTCTGCCATACGCTTGAAGCAAGAGACCGGCATCAATAGGGCAGAACTCGTAGTTTAGGATGCTTCCCCATGTCCGTCGACTTCGCTCATCCACTTCGGTTGCACAGCCATGCTGTGCTGGAGCGGGACGGTCAGGCATCCAGTCGGAGGCAGTCCCCATTCGAGGTTGTGAGAGGCACGGGGCGCTCCTCGCGCCTGCGGCCAGCCATCAACTCCGCAGATCAGCCGCGGCAAAAACTAGCCGCAGCGATATTTCGGGTTATCGGTAGCGGTTTTCCCGTGCACATCCGCGAGGTCGGGCCTTCCCGTCCAGTTGACGTGTGCCGGACTTCCCAGGACTGATCTCCCAAAGCGCCGGAGAGTTTGCCGGCGGCGGGCGTAAGGCTGTCATGAAGGTGCTATTCTCGCTGTCTCGCCGCAGCCACCTGACGAAGCGCGAGTATTGTCACCCTCAACCGACAAGCGGGCAATCTCCAGATTGATGTTTCAGGCTGAGCGGGCTACTGTAATCCTTTGGAGGTGCCCCGTCGTGACCGACTTCCCGTTCTGGGTGGATGGTTTGCCAAAGAAGGCTTTCCTTCGCGCTGGGCATCGTCTGGGCTTTCTCTTGTGTGCACTCGTTGCGCCAGTTTCTGTCCTGTGCCAGCAATCCCCGACGCCGGATGAGCTGGCAGCGCAGGTGAAGGCACTGAATGCCGAGCTCGCTCTGAGCGCCTCGGCAACGCTAGAGCCGTCGTGGCTGGCCGACGTTCTGGAGACGCGCGCCTCGGTGCTGTCCCAACTGATGGCGTCCGACCCGGCCCTGGCCGCCCAGCTTGTGCTGCCGGCGGACATCGCGAAGAGGCTGCGCGCATCGGCTCCCGCGGACACCCTAGAGACCAGCGGCGAATGGACGGGCACGCTGGGGAAGGTCATCGCGGATGACTTCGAGCACCATCGCAGCAGCACGCGCTGGGTGCTCTCGACAGCCGGACGGATGTACGACATCGTCTCGCCCGCGCAGAGCAAATGGCGCCCCGGCGCATCGGTGAAGGTCACCGGGGTCGCGCTGGGAGGGCACATCGCCGTTCGGACGCTCGGCGATACCGCTGCGGCAAGCGCAACCGTGCAGCAATGCACCACCACCGGCCCGCAGAACATTGCCGTGATCGTGGTTACCATGCCGTCGGCTCCCACCCTGCCGCCAGGCTACACGATGGATGCCGTCCGGCAAGCGTTTTTCGGCGATCCCACGCAATCGCCCGGCAATATGACGCTGAATGGCTGGTGGAACGAGATGTCGCACGGTCAGATTTCTGCCACCGGCAACGTGTTCGGGCCTTTTGCCTTGAGCCAGGATTACACCTGCGACCAGGCCAGCGAACTCTTCGCGGCGGCATTGGCCGCGGCCGACTCGTCCGTGGATTTCAGCACCATCACCCGCGTGGAAGTCGTCTTCCCTGTCCTTTCCAGCGGCTGCGATTTCGGCGGAATGAGCACACTTGGGTGTGAAATCGCCACCTCTCCATCCAAGACCTTCACGGCTTCGGAAGAGTGGCTGCCATTTAACGCCGATGTGCAGTCATTTGGGCTCGGAGCGGCGGTCCACGAGCTTGGCCACGGTTTGGGTTTGCACCACACAAATAGCGACGACTATGGGGCAATCCCACTCGGAGCGCTCAACGTGCCTGGCACCACCGTTGAGTACGGCGACTTCTACACGGTGATGGGCTTCGGTGAGGCTAATTCCCAGGGTCAATTCGCCGCGGAACATAGTTATCTGCTGGGGTGGCTGCATCCCGGCGACTATCAGGAGGTCTCCGCTCCGGGCACTTACACGCTCGCGCCATATGAAACAAACGGCTTGCGGGCGCTACGAATTCTGCGCGACGCCGCCAGCGGCGCCTGGTTGTGGGTCGAATACCGCCAACCGATCGGCGATGTCGACAGCGCGCTGCTGAACGCCTTCCCGAACTCCAACGCCTTCGCCGGAGCGCTGATCCGTTATGGAGACCCGACCCTGGACGATCCGTACCATACCTACCTGCTGGATTTCAATCCGATCAGCAGCCCCAACGATTTCACGTCGGCCGCGATGACTCCGGGGGAGAACTGGTCCGATCCGTACTCGCCGCTCACGCTGACGGTGAACAGCGCCACGCCGCAGGGACTTTCCATCACGGTCGACTACGATTCGCAGTGCGCTGCGCTGCAAGTTTCGCCCACTAGGTTCCCTTCAAACGGAGGCACGGGCACCATCACGGTAACCGCACCGGCCACATGTTCGTGGTCGGCATCGGCTACGCCGAGCTGGATTACGTTGCACAGCGCGCCCAGCGGTTTTGGGAACGGGTCCATCGGTTTCACAGTCGCAGCCAACGGCGGCGGTTCTCCTCTTAGCGGCTCGATCGACGTCGGGCGCCAGAGCGTCGGGATTTCTCAAGGTGAAGGAACGCTGACCATCGAAGGTATGAGCCCACAAAACGGCTCCGGCTCCTCCGGACAGCTAACGTTCCACTTCAGCGACTCGGCCGGCGCGTCGGAGATTCTTGATGTCGGGATTGGCGTGCCTGGTGTGTGCCAACTATTCGCAACTCCTGGAGGCATGATCTCCTTTGCTGGCTCTTCGGCCATTTATTTGCCCGTGGCCGACGCCAGCATCTCCTACGGACCATGTACCGTCTATTCCGACGGCAGTTCGATCACGTCCTCGGGCAACGATCTGACGGTGACGCTGAACATGTCCTTCGCGGCACCGCTGAACGGGACACTGCGCTTCGTCGCCGGGGCCCAGGATCTCAACAGCAACACCGGAGACTTCGCGGTTGGCGAGTGGACCGTCCCTGGAACCAGTTGCGCTTTCACCCTCGCACCGGCTGGCCAAACGTTCGGACTTGCGGGCGGCTCCGGCCAAGTGACCGTCGCCGCTTCGAGCGGATGTTCGTGGATCGCATCTGGCACTGCCTCCTGGCTGACTCCCTCGCCGAACTCAAGCGGCTCCGGCAACGGCACGGTTTCTTTTTCTGTGGCGGCCAATTCGGCGGGTGCCTTTCGAACCGGATTCGTTTTGATCGGCGGCGAGGCGTTCCCAGTCCAACAGGGCGGGCCGTTCGTGGTCTCCACTCTGGCCGGAGAGCAGATGCCAGCAACCGAAGCCCCCGCATCCGGAGCATCGATTCCGGTCTTGTCCGGAATCGTCTCGGACTCCGCCGGCGGCTTCTACTTTTCGAGTCAGCAATTGCACACCGTCTATAGGGTGAGCACCGCAGGCATGATCACTCGGGTAGCTGGAACGGGGGAACTCGGCTTTTCCGGCGATGACGGACCAGCCCTCGACGCCAAGTTGAATTCGCCGGAGGGCCTGGCGCTCGACGCCTCAGGCAACCTCTACATCGCCGACACGGGCAACAATTGCGTCCGCGAGGTGAGCACCGGCGGAATCATCACGGCCGTGGCTGGGAACAGCGTGGCCGGATCCTTAGGCGATGGCGGATACTCAGGCGATGGCGGACCGGCCATTTCGGCCCAATTGTCCCAACCCGATGGCGTCGCGGTGGATAGGGCCGGCGATCTGTTCATTCTCGACCAGACGGGCGCCGTCGTGCGAGAGGTCGATCCCTCCGGCACGATCAAGACTATCGCAGGCAACGGGACACCGGGATACTCCGGCGATGGCGGCCCGGCAACCAGTGCGCAACTATTCATTGCCAGGGGCATCGCCCTTGACGCGGCGGGCAACTTGTATATCGCGGACACGCTCAACAACAGAATTCGGAAAGTCGATTCCGGCGGCACGATCACAACCGCGGCGGGCAACGGGGCGCCTGGATATGCGGGCGATGGCGGCCCGGCCATCCAGGCCGAACTGCGCTACCCCGGCGCCGTCGCGATTGACGCCAGCGGGAATTTGCACATCGCCGACACTTCCAACTACGTCATCCGCAAGGTGAGCACCGCCGGAACCATTACGACCGTTGCGGGGAACGGCACCCTTGGTTATTTCGGCGACGGCGGACCGGCCACTTCTGCCGCGCTATCTCTGCCCGTGGGTGTCACGTTGGACAACGCCGGCAATCTCTATATAGCCGATCAGGCCAACTGGCGCATTCGCGAGGTCTCAGGCGGAAACATCGGCACCATCGTTGGCTCCACGTTCGGCGATAGCGCGCCGGCGGTTTTCGGGAGCTTGAACACGCCGAACGCCGTCGCAAAAGACAAGAACGGGAATGTGTACGTCGCAGACACCGGTCACAACTCGGTCCGCAAGATCGCGGCTGACGGCACGATTACAACGCTGGCCGGTACCGGCGTCGCCGGGTATTCCGGCGATGGTGGACCGGCAGTTAGCGCTCAGTTGAACCAGCCGCGCGGCGTCGCAACCGACACATCCGGCGCCGTGTATATTTCCGATAGCGGCAACAGTCGTATCCGGATAGTGGCGGCGGACGGAATGATCGCAACCGTGGCGGGCAGCGGGACCGCCGGATATTCGGGGGATGGCGGCCCGGCCGCGCAGGCGCAGCTCCGCGGGCCCAGCGGCATGGCAGTGGATTCGAGGGGCAACTTTTACCTCGCGGACTCCGGTAACAACGTCATCCGCAAGGTGAGCGCCACTGGGACGATCACGACAGTCGCGGGGAACGGCACCTTTGGTTATGCCGGCGACGGCGGCCCGGCGACAGCCGCGGAACTGAGCTTGCCATCCGCAATTGCGGTTGACTCCGTCGGCAGTCTTTATATCGCGGACAGCAACAATTCCGTGGTTCGAAAGGTCGACACCAATGGCACCATCACAACGGTGGCTGGTAACGGCGTCAGCGGATACTCCGGCGATGGAGGTTCAGCCACCAGTGCGCAATTTAGTTCGCCTTTGGGAGTCGCCGTGGATTCCGCGGGCGATCTCTACATCGCCGACGCAGGCAACAACCGCATCCGCATGGTGAACCCAGCCGGCGTGATCGATACGGTGGCCGGCAATAGCGACGTGAACTGGTACTATGCGGGCGACGGCGGCGTGCCGACCAACGCCACCCTTTCCTATCCGACGGGCCTGTTCCTGGACTCCTCCGGCAACCTGTATATCGCCGACCAGTTCTACAACGAGGTCCGCGTGCTGATCCCCAGCGGCCTTCAGCCCATCTTTACCGTGCAGTCTGCTCACACAGGCAAGTTCGTCACCGGTCAATCGGGAAGCTACGCCGTCACCATATCCAACGCGGCCTACGCAGGATCCACCAGCGGGCCGGTAACATTCACGGCTTCCGTGCCCACGGGTATGACTGTCACCTCCTTGTCGGGCGCGGGCTGGAATTGCTCCGCCAACCAATGCACGCGTAGCGACGCGCTGGTTGGCGGGGCTTCGTATCCGCCAGTAACGGTCGCGGTCGCCATTACGGCCACGGCCGGGAACCAAGCTACACCCCAGTTCAGCGTTTCCGGGGGCGGCGGGATCGCGGCGGGAGTAGGCGATTTCACAGTGATTGCGCCTGCCCCTTCCATTGCGGCCGTGCTGAATGCCGCCAGTTTCCAGCCGGGGATCGAGGACGGTTCCTGGGTCTCAATCTTCGGCACGAACCTGTCCAACTCGACGCGTGCGTGGCAGAGCAGCGACTTCGTCGCTGGAAGCTTACCCACTACTCTCGACGGCGTGAGTGTGACCATTGCCGGCTTACCTGCCGCGCTCTCCTACATCAGCCCGACGCAATTGAACGTTCAGGTGCCACTGACCGGTCAGACCGGCCCCGTGAGCGTCGTGGTGACGAATAACACGGTCGTGAGCCCCGCGGCCTTTGCAACTATAAGCCCGGAAGCGCCTGGCGTATTTACGTTCGGTCCCGGCGGCAACAAGTACGCCGCAGCCGTCGTTTTGAACAACGATGGCACTTACGATTACCTGGGGCCGGCCGGATTGTTCGGATCGGCGACGACAACGCGTCCAGCCCGGCCCGGCGACGTTCTCGAACTCTATGCCACCGGACTCGGTGCTACCAACCCATCCGTGCCACCTGGGACACTGTTTTCGGGCGCCGCGCCGCTGGTGGGTTCAGCCACGGTGATGATCGGTGGTGCCTCCGCACAGCCCATCTGGGCCGGCTTGGTGGAACCGGGTCTGTACCAGTTGAACGTGACCGTGCCGAACGTGCCCACAGGCGACCAGCCGCTGCTGGTAGAGGTGGATGGCGCAACATCGCAACCAGACGTTTTCGTGACAGTGGGCCAATGAGGCGTCCGCAGCCAAAACTACGCGAGGCATTCAAGCCGGCATTCGGAGACGGCGCCTAACACTGCACTGCCCCGAGGGCGCGGCGGGAGGTGGAGTTCAGCGGATCGGCCGACAGTCTCACCTCCCGACGAAGCTTGTTGCGGCGCCCTCGTCGGCGTTCTGACCATTCACTCGGTGATTTCAGAAGCGTGGTCGGAACATCGAAGTCTTGGCTGCCACCGTCGCAGTTTGGTGGACTCGCCCGCTCGCGACCGTACCCAGGAACTACTTCCGGTCTAACGCGCAACCGCCAGAAGTGGGTTCCCAAGCTCCCAAGAAGTCCCGTTGGACGAAGTTCGGGAATGGGATCGTGTCGCAGACCGGGTTCCTCCCGTGAAACGCCGTTCTATGAAAATGGCGATGCGGCCGGCCCGTGGCGACGGCAGTTCCGCGGCAGCGTTATCGCGCCATATCGGAAGCTATCCCGCCGGCCTGATTCGGGCCTCAGGGCCAGCCGGACCCGCGTGGTGATTCCCTCTTTGCGTGTGATGGCGCGAGCGTCCCGCAGAAGGCGGCGAAGCAGCGCAAGCACGGGGCTGTCAGCTCTCCCGAAGTTCAGCTTGCGGATCTCCTTGCCGGCCAGCATCACTGCGGCGCGGAGTTCAGCGCGGGAGCGTTGAAGTTCGGTCATGGCCTTGTCCGACTAGATTATCAGGCGGCAGCGACGCCGACTGCTGTGACCGGAACCGGCGGAGTGATCTCCCACAACTCGACATATGGGGCGCGTCGACTGGCGCACATCCGCTGGTTCCCTCGTAACGGGTTCCCTCGTAAGACGTCAAAGTGGACGCCTTCCACACGGGCCGTTTTTCGGCGGCATGGGCGGAGTTGGTGGATCACAGCTTACGGGTACAGAGACTCTTGAACCCGATATCGAATTTCCCGACGCACCGTCGCCCAGGTTAGCGAAAAAGGACGCATCGCTAAGCGCCCCCGCGATCAGATTGTTTTCCACGCGCACCTGCAGCACCTGGTTTCCACTCGCGGTTTCAAACCCGGCCGTCACGTTGATGCCATTGATTCCGGAGCCGGGCGCAACACCAAGGGTGGGAAGCTGGTCTATCTGGTTACAAAAGATCTGCGGACGTGCCACGACATTATTGTCGGCTAGAGAAGGAGGGTCAGCCGGTCCTTGCCCGGCTCCCGATCCTCCGACAATGCCAATTCCGATGAACGCCGTGTTTACGTCGTTATTGGCAATCCAGATGCGATTCACGCTATTTCCCGGCTCCGCCCATCCTGCAATGACAGTAATTCCCGCGCTAGCGACTGCGGCGTCTAGGTTGAAGTTGGGGTTTCCGGGAAGGACTGAGCTGTGGATGGTGTTCGCCTGCACAAGCACGTTGGATAGCCTATTCCCGGTCGAGGGCCTGCTGAAGAACCCACCGCTGGCTCCGCCCATGAGTTGCACACCCGTCAACGTATTTCCCAGTATGGAGAGATTGTCGATCGTGTTGTTGCTGTTCCCGCAGCACGCCGCTTGAGCGAAGATTCCGAAGCCACCGGCTTCTCCGATGGTGTTCGAGAGAATGTCGATATTTCGCGCGATGTTGTTCTCCGAATACTGAATCGGCCGCAGGGATGGGTACTCGTCGTCGCTGGCCGCATCTCCGCTTACCACGTTGATGCCGATCCCCAATTCGTTTGCTGACGCGGTCTGGCCAATGAGGCCGATCTGGTTGCCAATAACCTGCACGCCGTCAATCAAGTTCGCCGACGCGCTGCCCACTCCTGTCGCCAGGCGAATCCCAAATGAGGCAGGAGCGGCTGAAATGACATTGTTCGCGATCAAGGTATCGAGGGCTTGGTTGTTCGTCGACCCGAGCCCGCTTCCGAAGTTCATCGAGATGCCTCCCGCGCCTGGCATGGGAAGCACAATATTGTTGTTGGCAATGGTGGTGTGCTGCAAGGTATCACCGGCGTCGCTTAGCCCCAAATCGATACCCAGCAGCGGGCCGGATTCGCTGCCGGTGATGGTGTTGCCGGTTATTTGAATATGGTCCCAGGTGTTCCCCGTGACCAGGGCGGAAGATGTGTCGTCCGGCGAGAATGCGATCCCGGCATATTGGATGTTCGAAAACACCAGGTTGCTGATGGTGATGTTGGAGAACGTTGTCCCCGTGACCGCGGGAAGCTGGAATTTCGCCGACGGACGCTGGACCTCAACACAGATCCCACAGTTCTGAAGAGCCAGCCCGTTGATGGTGTTGCCCCCGGAAAGAACAAAAATAGTTGTGGCTCCCGAGAGGCTGGTGAGCGTGATATCGGGCTTCCCGCCGCCATCGATGTCGCCGTTAATGGTGACATTGCCTCCGGTTAAGAAGGTCAATCCTTTGGCAAATCCCGAATCGACGACGATCGTGGATCCCTTCAGAGCAGGGGCGAACTGGATGTTCCAAGTGCCCGGGTCGCTGTTGGTAGCCATGACGGCTTCCTGGAGAGAGATTCCGTCCGGGCCGGGATTGGCAACCAGCGCCGCCACCGAAGACGTGTCGCCATTAATCGCCATCGTGGCATTCGTGACCGTGATCACCGTGCCACGATCAAGAACCACAGCGGGAATAGTCACAAGAGGAGGAGTATAGCTTTTCGCGCCGACCCCGCCGCAAGCGGCTGGCAATTGGTCCGCTAGGGCCGGGAGTGCGCCGATGGCTAATAAAACGGAGATAGCCCCCACCGCATGTCGCATTTTTTGGGCGTCCTCTGAGCCGCGGCAGCATTTTAGCCGCAATTTCCATTTCGCCGTGCGGCACTATTAGATTACTCCCAATCATCTTCATTCGTTGTTGACACCCCGTCTGGTCCACTCCCTTCCGTCTAGAGCGGCCACAAACCCAGCCAAGGTTCAGCGTCTGATCGAGCAGCCCACTTGGACGTGAGTCGCCATCTCGGACTTCTGCCGCTCAAGGGGTCCCGAAACGGCATTCGGGGAAGTGCACGCCGGCGGCAATTGCGCGAATCGGCCCGTTATGACCTGATATCGGTAGCTTTTCCCTGCCGGCCCAAGCGGCGAGGTTCCGTTCTTGGAGTTCAAGCAGCGTCACGGGATTGCGATTAGCAGACCGCCGCTTATGCCGAAGGATCGTTCATGCCCTCGCGCGAAGTTGTAATCGTAGGCCGGTTCGAGGAACCAGCCGAATTTATGCTTTCCGCTGGGCCAGAACATAAAATCCAGCACGGCTTCGCCCGCTATTGAGTTCGCTCTCATACCGGGCTCCCTCGTATGAACCCACTCCGGGCCAACGCCGGCCATTAACTCCGCTTTCTTGGAAAGCGTCCACGGCTTCTTAAACAGCAGGTCGGTATTCCATTCTGTCGATTGATGGCGGCTGAATAATGGTGTGACGCCCGCTTCAAGTTCTAGCCAGTTCTCTATGGGCGTGACTTCAACAGCGGCGTCCGCGCCGAAGGTCGATCCGCCGTTCTTGAGACTCCAGCCGGCTGCTCCGCCGAGCTCGACGATGGCCAGAGGGTCCTTATCGACCGGCTGTGCGAACGCCATTTCGGAACAGAGAAATAATGATCCCAACAACAGGATGTTTGTCGCGCTCACAAAATGGAGTCTATCAGTTTGCAACTTCGATCTGCCCGGGTGTGATAACCTCAGGGAGATTTTTCTTCCGCGATGAAGTCACACCGCGTTCTGGTCACCGGCGCCGCCGGCAATCTGGGTAGCCGCCTGGCATACCGGTTGGCCGGCACTGTCGAGCATGTGCGCGCAATGGTCCACCACAGCAAGCTTCCCGCCGGGCTTGCCTCCATCCCTGGCATCGAGCAGGCTCAGGCGGACCTGGCACGGCCCGAAACCTTGCCGCCCTGCCTGGACGGAGTGGATACGGTGGTGCACTTTGCCGGCGTGCTGTTCCGTGCGCGGCCCCAGCGATTTCTGCCGGAGTCCAATACCCGCTGGTTCTCCAACCTGCTCGATGCGGCCATTCTTGCTCGTGTCGCGCGCATCGTCCTGGTTTCATTCCCCCACGTGGAAGGGCCGACAACCCCCGAACACCCGGCCACCGACCGCCTCGACGGCAAGCCCGTCTCGGCCCATGCCCGAACCCGTCTGGAGGAAGAGCGCATCCTGTATGAGCGAGCCCGCGACGCCCGGACGACCCCGGTAATCCTGCGCTCCGGGACGATCTATGGGAAGGGAATTCTAATGGTGGAGGCGGCCCAGCGACTGGCCCAATTGCGTCTGCTCGGCGTGTGGCGCGAACCCACTTGCTACCACTTCCTCCAAATTGACGATTTCCTCGACGCGGCCGCCTCTGCAGTAATCCATGACGATGTGTGCGGCACTTATTGCCTGGGTGACAAGGAGCCCATCACCATTCAGGAGTTCCTGGATGGGGCCACACGGATTTGGGGTTTGCCGCGTCCCTGGCGCATGCCGTGGTGGATGATCCTGGCAGCGGCCACGGCCAGCGAGGCATTCGCCGGTGCGTTCGGTACCGTGGCGCCGTTGACTCGCGATTTTGTGCGCCTGGGGCGCGTCCCGCATTGTTGCGACACGCGCCGCATGCGCGCGGAGCTGCTTCCGCGGCTCAAGTACCCGACGTTCGCCTCGGGAAGAGAGACGCTGCGGTGACTCACGATAAGAGTGGTTTCGCATGTTACTTCGCGCCGCGCAAGTTCCAGCGCACCACGCCGCCTGAGAGCCGCGACGTACCATTGCGACATCGCGAGGTAGGAAACACCCATCAGACCGACTCGCCCGGTACACCAAGGTTGAGATGCCGCCCATTCGATCGGGTCGTAGTAATCTTCCGCGTCCTGTTGTCTGAGGACTCCGGCGTGTCCTTCGGATTTGTGCATGCCTCTAACATCCGCTTGAAGGACGGCGTAGCCTTGCCGGACCCAGTACACCGGATCAGGTGCTTCGAAGCCCGTCAGCCGTGAGCAACTGAGGTGCCAAATTTGACTCCGGAGAGGCGCATGAAAAAGTTCGCGACTCGATCGGGAAGCTTGTCCTTGCCGTAAGGCGTGACGGACATGATGACGGGATACCGCCCATCAGCCGTCGGCCTGAACAGATTCGCGAACAGGCGCACATCGCCGAGACCTGGATCGATCTCGCGCAAGCTCAATCCAACAGCCGCCCAGCGCCGCACCGACTATCTGGCCGCCGCCGGCGAGTACGAGCAAGCCCGAGCCTTGTTAGCCGGCCTGCGCGACCAGGGCAAACTGCCGAAGTCAGAGTGGCCGCGTGTGGACGAACTGGCCGCGCTCGCACAAAAAGCGCGGCGCACGCAGTAGATCCGCGCAATCATGTGATCGGGCGTGGCGCACGCACTCTTGCGTACCGCGTCGGCATTCCTGCCGACGCCCGGCGAAGCGAGCGAATGAAGAAAGGTCGAGATGAATCTCGACACATCAGGCATGACTGCCCGCGCCACGGATCGCCTGCCTCGCCGCCAGCGGAATGGTGAAGCGCAGCCCCGTGTGTGTCGAAGAGAAACTGACCACCTTGGTATCCTTCAGCCCCGCTGCCCGGCCCGCTTCGATCACGTCGATCTCACGAATCCTCTCGACGCCCTTGGGATAGATCACCCACAGCCCGCCGGCCGGCTGGAGCTTGCGGGCCAAGCCGGTAATGCGAGTCAGGTCTGCAGTTCCAGCGGCTGCCAAGAAGATCAGGTCGGCCATCTTGCCGGACGCCTTGACGCCCGCGGCTTTCAACTCGCGGGAGAATTCGGCGTCGAACGTGCCCTGTATCCGAACCGTCGCGCCGGCCTTTACGCCGAGCTTGTCGAGGAGAGAGGGCGGATGCAAGATCTTCTGCGCCCACTTCTCCGCTGCCGCCCCGAGCTCCAGGTCCGCGCGCTCGCCGCCCCATTCCAGCCGGAGAACGCCGCCCGCCGCTGTTACGCCGCTCAAGTCGCGAAACAGGATCTTCAGCCGCTCTCTGCCCCGAAACAGCAGGTGGTCGGTCTCGAGCAACGCCTTGCCCTCCAGCGTGCGCTCGCCGTGGCGCAGCCGGCACTCTTTTTCCTGGCCCATGGTTACGCCTCCGTGGCGACGCGGTCGCCGGTCTTGGCACCGAGATCTTTGAAAAACGACTCGATGCTGCGCGTGTGGCCGATGACAAAGCGGGACACAAACCGGAAGAACACATTGCGCACTTCGCCATCCTCCGTGATGCGCAGATCGGCGCCCTCGGGCGCGGGTGAGATCTCAAACGTCCAGGTGCCGCCAAAGGGAAGGTTACGGTCGGCGATGCGTACCGCGCGCCGTGCGGGCGGGGAATCCTCCACCAGTTCGAAGCGGATCTTCTGCCCGTGCCCGTCCTGTTCCCACCACTGCTTCCTGCCATCCCGATCGGGCAGCGGGCCGAAGCCTTTCACATCCGAGCGCCAATCGGGCGGGCCCGCCAGAATCGAGTACAGAGCCTGCGGGCTCTGCCGGAAGCGAGCCCGGCGCGTGGCGTGATGCCGGACCGGAAGCATGGCGCCCACCGCCCCCACCAGAATCATCAAGATCAAAATCCCACCGGGCAACCACAGCCATTTCATGCCCCCTCCGTTCATGATGCGCATCATATCACCGGAAGCGGCTTCTTCGCACGCTCCTGCCGTATCTGCGCCATGCCGGCAGCGGGCTAACGCCGGGCTTTTCTTTCGCGGAAGCCCCAAAAGACACCGAACGCCAGCCAGAACAGACCTCGCACGATGTACGCAGTATGATGCCCGCTGGCATTCGCGTAGGCAATCTGGAAGACACCAAAGAGCACGGAAAACACCGCAAGAGCGATGCGAGATCCTCTCGAGGTCAACATGCTGGGCATGGGCTCGTACATATCGGACTATGACTACGTCCGGCGTGAGGTGATGATCCCAATGCGCGACGGCGTGAAGCTGTTCACCGTGATTGTTGTGCCCAAGTTAGCGCGCAACGCGCCGATTCTGCACACCAGAACGCCCTATGACGCCACCAAACGCACCGCCCGAAACAACAGCACGCACATGCTGGCAGCGCTGCCGGAGGCCGACGAGATGTTCGTCGCCGATGGCTACATCCGTGTGTTCCAGGACGTTCGCGGCAAGTACAAGTCGGAGGGAGACTATGTGGTGACGCGCCCGGTGCGCGGCCCTCTCAACCAGACCCAGGTCGACCACGTCACCGATGCCTACGACAAAGGACAAGCCGATCACAATTACCTGGTGATGGGCCCGTGGGCGAGCATGTTGCGGTGTGGAAAGAGCTGGTTACTCTTGGCGAAGCCATCCGTCAGAAACGCCACTACGCCGACGCGGCGGCGGTGGCCGCCGAAACCATGCGCCGGGCCCGGCACAACCTGGAAGTTCTCATCGAGCGATTGGACGAGCTGGGATTCCGCTTTCTCACGCAGGAGGCCAACGACGCGAACCAGCGCGAGGCGGGCCGCCGGGTGCAAGAGATCCACAAGCAGGTCTCCGCGAAACTTACTCCGGAGGATAGATTCGATGGACGCTGCGGATGGCATACTGGTTCTGTAGATCCAGCTTTTGGGCGTAGATCTTCCACCGGCCACTGACCCGCACTCCAATAATCGTCACGTTGCGGTCCCGTCTGGGGCCGCCGGGCGTAGGTGTGGTGTGGTCGTATCTCTCAAGGCCATAGACCTGGTTATAGAGAGGCTTGAGGCGCGCATGCAGCGCATGCCCTGATTCGCCGTTGGGCTGGAGGTGGGCGCAGTCAATATCACCGGGATTGGGGCCGGCGTTCACGATGAAACTGCACCCCGACAGAGCGCCCGTGATGAGGATGTTCGGTGCGGCGCCGGCGGCGATTCGGTGGAGCACGATGGGAACATTGCTCTGTGCCATGAATATCGAATGCGCGTTGAAATTGTGCGAGTTTGCGCCCGCCAGCACCGCTTGGGACGCCATCCGGAATGAGTCCGTCGCATGCATGCGCAGGGTACGGAGCACCTTGCCCGGCCGCGCGGAAGCCTGCCAGTACCAGATCCAAAACGGCAGAACGCCGGAAGGAAGGTTGGCGCCGGCAATTCGAAGGGGATACCGCCTCAAAAACGTTCTAGGGTGAGCCATCAGGCTGGCGAGCGCTTGTTGTCCATTCATCGGCATGGTTTCTGCCTAGAGCCTCCACTTCGGACCAGTCGGCAGTTTACCACGAACCTCGAACCTGTTATCCGCTCGCGATGGAATGGGACGGAGTGGGCGCCGTCCCCCGGGGATTCCCGTGAAAGGCCAGGACGACGAGAGGCGTCTGCGTCGCCGATTACCGCGTCCGAATCACCGGGGTGCGCCGTGACACACGCAGCGTTCACGCTGTCAGGGAACGCCGCGAATCTAACTACTGAGTGGTCCTTTACTATTTGGGTCCTTTAAGTGGAGCGTGTTTCATCGACCATCAGCTCAACGTTAATTGGAATTATCGGTAGTCAATTCTGCCGGGTTGGCCGGCTGCCCGAGGCTGCACTGGGTTCGCACATGCGTTCGAACCGTCAAGTTGAAGAATCGGAATGGCGTTCGAACCAAACAGGCACGGAGAGGCGAGTTCGAGCAACCAACTGGGGTCGCCCGCAAAATGCCGAATTAGAGAACGGCCTTTAGAGGGCTCCCCACACTGGACACGTTCCGCACTTTTGCAGTCTAAGACGCGGTCCGCTCGAACTGCGCCAGTCAAGTGAACAGATTCCATTTATGCGTACACAGCAACATGTCATCCATGCTGGGCACCCAGTCTGGACACGTCTCGAACTCGGAAGGGAGGCCGGGATAGTTTCCGGATGCGCCGCCACTCGGGAGGTGACCGCTGGCGGAAAGCGATATAACAGCAACGAACGTGGACGACTGGGAGTAAACTAGTCACGGGGGCAAACGGGGATTCCGGCGACAACCCGCCGTGGCTCGAAGGATATCGAAAATGCGACACTCGATGGTTGCGCTCTGCTGCTTATTGGTGATCGGAGCCCACCCCGCACTCGCGGACACTCTGCCAGCCTATTGTGGAGGAGTCGGCGCGGCGAGCTATACGCCTCCCGCGGTGACCATTCCCGCTGTGGTTCTCAATCGTGGCACGGTGATCACGGTCACGAATACCTCGATGCTGATTAATGGCGACACGTCCTCGGTGGCGGCGCTGGTGGCCAATCCTGGCCCGGACGGAATTTCTCTCCAGGAAGCGGTCATCGCCACGAACAATGACCCTGGCACCTGGAACATCCAGTTCGCCCCTGCGCTGAAGGGCTCCATGATCGTCCTCGATTCCGGCCCCAACATGAAGGGGTTGTCCTTCTTATCCGGGGGCAACGTCACGATCAACGGTGACATCGATGGCGATGGACAGCCCGATATCACGCTCACCAGCCTGTCGGGAACGACCAGTATTTTTATTGCTTCCGGGGGCAACACCATCAACGGATTTGCTATCGAGGGCTGCGGGAACTGTGTGGTGGTCCGGAGTCCTGCGAGCTTGGGGCTACCCTCGGTCCCCGGGACGACTTTCTCCAACATCACGATCAGCAACCTGGTGATGACAAACGTCCAGAATACCGGAATCTTCTTTTGCCCGAACTGCGGCGGCACCAGCACATCCCCCACGGGGAACACCTGGGACCATGTGCTGATTACCGGCAACACCATCACCGGCAACGTCTCCGGCCCGCAGTTGGCGATCGAGGTTCAACTCAACGGCGGCGACACGTTGCAGCACACCGCCATCGCCAACAACACGATTGTGCTTCCGAGTCCAAACGCGGGAGGCATTGGTTTAGTAGTCGGCGACACGGCTGCGTCGACCTACCAGAGCCAGACGGTCGATACCTTGGTCGCCAACAACACCATTTCAGCCGCTCTTCCTTCATTTGGGATTAGTTACGCGCTCGACGGATCGTCGTCCTTGGCGGACGGTTTGCAGATGATCGGCAACCGGATAACCACCACGGGCACGGCGAGCGGCTGGGGCCTGATAGTGTCGGTCGGAGATACTAACTACTTCGGCCAGGTTCCCGATGAGAACAACATCGCCAGGAACATCGGAATCCTGGCAAACACCGTCGAAGCCCCTTTCATTGGAATCCTGGTTTACGCGGCATCGGGAGGGTCGATGAACGACGCGATCTCCAATCTCTCCATACTTGGCAATACGTTGACGGACGTGGCCCATGTCGGAATACAACTGGAGACCGCCAGCTCTGGAGCCGCGCTCGCCACCGGGGACTCGCTCTCCAACGTGCTTGTCCAGGCGAACACCGTCCGGACGGCGTCTATCTCCCTTGACCCTATCCTTGGAGACGAGCTCGGCATTGGGGGGATCATGGCGTGGACGGCATGGCGGGCGCAGGGAAATCGCATCAACGGAATGTCGGTCGCAAATAACGATGTGGACACGCCGTTGATCGGGATCGACATTGTCGGAGGATATGGAGACGGAACAGTCCTCGCTGGCGCCGCGGCCTTCTCCGCCGACAATAACGTCGTGTCTGGTGCGCAGATCTTTTGCAACCAGGTGGACCAGTCCCCCAAGGCCGTCGCCGGAATCAAGGGGATCAACGTGGTGGCCGGAGTGGATGACGCGAGCGGAAACCAGGTGCGGCAGTTGCTCGTGGTCGACAATCTGGTGGCGGGAGTGGTCGGTGTTGCGTCCATTTTCCCCTACCTGGGCAGCGGCGGCTCGGGCAATACGCTATCGATTTCACAAGTCACCAGCCCCGCTGATTGGCCTCAGTTCGCGGCAGCGGGCGTGGTCAACGCCGCCACGTTTCAGCAACGCGCGCTGGCTCCCGGCTCCCTGGTCAGCTTGTTTGGCCTCAACCTGAGCGGGGCAACGGTGCAGTTTGACGGCATTTCCGCCCCCATCCTTTATGGCTCATCGTCGCAACTGAATTTGCAAGTGCCCTGGGAGTTGCAAGGCGAGTCGAGCTCATGGGTCACCGCTACGGCTAATTCGATCGCCAGCCTGCCACAGCCTGTCCCGGTGGGGCTGACCGACCCCGGCATTTTCTCCCTGGGCGCGCCGCAGGGCGGGCAAGGGGCGATCTTGAATCTCGCCGGAATCGTAGTGGATGCCAACTCGCCCGCCCATGCCGGCGACTACCTGGAGATTTACTCGACCGGGCTGGGTGCGGTGACGAACACACCACAGACTGGAGCCGTAGCCTTGGTAACTCCCCTTTCCTACCTGATTCGTAACGCGACGGTGACGATTGGCGGCGTGGCGGCTCCGGTGATTTTCGCAGGACTGGCTCCCGGCTATGTCGGACTCTACCAGGTGAACGCGCAGGTACCGCAGGGAGTAGCCGCCGGGGACGGCGTTCCGGTCATAGTTTCGATCGGAACTGCCGCCTCGAATCCAGTAACTATTTCTGTTCGCTAGCTCTTTGGGGTGGTGGGGACGACAAAGACATGACACCCAACCAGGTTGGGTTGGCTCCCCAGTCTGGACACGTTTCGAACCTCTGCCGTCCAGTTGGCCCTGTGATCGAACCCGTGGACGTCCATTGTTCTCAGAGCGATCCGCGCGATCACAGACCCGTGGTCCATGGTGGGCACCCAGTCTGGACACGTCTCGAACTCGCCAACGGAACCCAGGATAAGTTCCGGACGGGCCGTCACTCGGGAGCTATGAGAAGCTGTTGCTATTGATGATTTCGCCAAGTTGGTTTGGAGCCTGCCTTGTTCCGTGATATGCTTTCGTTCTAAGAGTGGAGGCAAAAGAGGATTCGTGCGCAAACAGAGAGTGTTCCTGGTTCTGTTTTTGTTGCTGTTCGGACTGTTCACACTCTTGAACAGCTTAAGCAACCCGCGCATCGAAGGGCTCCACGGGTCTGACATCGTGCGACTCATGGCCTCGGGCCTATGCTTCGGCGTCGGCTTCGGAGTGCTGTTCGGCGGCCGCAAGTTTCCTGGCGAGTAGCTATTTCAAGCGTGCGCCAATCCAAGGGCCACCTCAACTGGTGTGGTTTTCGCCGGATAGCGGACTGATTATCGGGCACTCGGAAGTTGCCCGATAACCAAACGGAGTGAGACAGTTGTCGTTGAAGCAACCCATGATGCGCTCACGCCCTGCTTTTGCGGAATCCAGAGGGCCATCGTCTTAAGCGAGCATCGCGTCATCGGCAGGTACGGGCTCAAGCGATTGGGTCCATGCTGGTTCGAGTCCATGCTGGGGTAGCAGTTCCATCGGTAAGATTCGAGGGAAGCCTTCGAAGGCACGCGATGAAATCAATCAGATAGCGCGAGCTTCGAGAACTATATCTGGCTCCCCAGGTCGGACTCGAACTCTTCAACGTCTTGTCGGACGCTGAACGGTGTTGATCCCGTCCTGGGCTGAGGTTGAAGGCGAGCGATATCACCTCATATCGGTAGCTTGCGGTAGGCAAGGCACTGATAGCGCCCCTGAACGGAGCGGCATCCTGGATTAGCTCATCCGTGTCTCGCCCTGTATGCCCGACATCGCTTCTAAACCGAACCCCCAAGGGCGCACATGATTTCGCTGCTGCCACCAGAGTACATCGCCATCGTGCCGCGCGCGCATTCTCACCAGTCTCGACGGGCTTTTCTTCGTGCCGCCGAGTCCACAGCTCGATGGCGTTGATCACCGGCGCGAGCCGCGTCGCCGATATCGAGCAGAACCTGGTTCACGGGGTCCACGGTCCTGGACTGGTGAGCGTAGTGGTGGTCTAAGCTTACAAACTGCCAATTGCCTGAGTCTCCGGCGGCCGGCGGGCCGCGATCATATCGCCCATCAGCCGCTCCGTTAGCTCCGACGCCTTATCCATATAGCCGCAGATCAGCGACAGCTCGGCATCGCTGTACTGCCCGGCGAGGGCCATGTACGCCTTCCCAAGGGCTTCGTATTTCGGCAGCAATGGCTCCAGGCTGCTGGCCCCTACGCGAACGAACACTCGGCGCCGGTCCCCGGTATCGCGCACACGTTCCACAAATCCTCGCTTTTCGAGCCGGTCCAGGATGTGGGTGATGGCCCCCGTCGTCAGGCCGGTCAGGTCTGACAGCCTTCCGGCCGTAACCGTGCCATCCGGCTCAGAGCCGATCAGGTCCAGGCACTTTGCATCGGTAGCGTTTAGGCCGATGCCCTGCGCGATTGCCTGGTGTAGGAAGACCGTTTGCGTGCTGATCTTCCTTCCGAGGTCCGAGAGTCTTCGCAGCAGTTCAGCCCGCTTCGGGTCTTTTCTCGATTTTCCGCTTGACATATGATAGCTGCATTATTAAGATAAATTAGCTGCAAAATTAAGAAGCTGCAACATTGAGATGTTAACCGAACTTTCGGAAAGGAGTCAAGTCATGCCCACTGCACAGCCGAAACCCTGGAAGGGAACCGGAATGGAGGGATGGATTGCGCGCTGGTACGCCTCTACCAGGCGGAACGACATGGAGGATTTTCGCCGCGAGGCGAAGTCCGCCGCCGAGCGGTTGCCTGCCGGCGCTTGCGTGTTGGACGTCGCGCCGGGACCCGGATTTTTCGGCATCGAACTGGCGAAGCTCGGCGACTTCCGGATCACCGGCCTGGACATTAGCCGAACGCTAGTAAAGATCGCCGCTGAAAATGCGCGAACGGCTGGCGTGAACGTCGATTTCCGCCTGGGGAACGCATCGGCCATGCCGTTTGCGGACGAATCGTTCGATTTCGTCTATAGCTCCGCCGCCTTCAAGAACTTTACAGAACCGGTCAAGGCCCTGAACGAAATGTATCGCGTGCTGCGGCCGACAGGGGAAGCGTTGATCGTGGATCTCTGCAAAGGGTGTCCTGATGCCGCGATCGACGCATTTGTGAAGCGGAGCGGGCGCGGTCACATCGACGCGTGGATGACAAAATGGACGTTTCGGCACGTCCTGCTCAAGCGCGCGTATACGCGGGAAGATTTCGCCCGCATGTCCGAGCAGAGTCATTTCGGAGCGTGCCGGATCGACGGCGACGGCTTCGGAGTTGCCGTACGGTTCGCCAAGCAGACCGCCCGAGTCGCTTGAGGGGAGTCTCCCTGAAAATGAAACGTGTTCTGCCGGCCATCGGACTATTCTTTGCCGCCCCACTGATCGCCGAATATCTCCTCGGCAGTCTGCCGATCACCATGCTCGGTACCCTGGTGGTTCTCGGGCCGATGTATGGGGGAGGCGCTATCCTGATCCGCGAAGCGGTAAGGCGCGCCGGGCTCGGCTGGCCGAGTATCGTCGTCCTCGCCCTTGCGTACGGAGTTCTGGAAGAGGGACTTGTCACGCAGAGCCTTTTCAATCCGAACTTTCTGGGGTTGAATCAGCATCTCCTGCAACCCGAGTACATCCCAGCGCTGGGAATTGGCGCCTGGTGGACGGTGTTCGTGCTCACCCTGCACGCCGTTTGGAGTATTCCCGTTTCCATCGCGATCGTGGAAGGACTTTCGGCGCGGTCGGCTGCTCAGCCGTGGCTGAGACGACCCGGTCTCGCCTTGGTCGCCATCTTATTCGCGCTCGGATGTATCTCCATAGCGAGATTTACGATCCGGGAAGATGCTGCGCACTTCGTTGCTTCGCGTGCGCACCTTGCATCGACGGCGGCAATCATCGTGGCACTGATCGTCCTGGCCTTTCGTCTTCCGCAATCAAGCGGCGTACACGGTCAGCGATCGGCGCCGCGATATTCGATCGTCGGCCTCACTGCCCTTATCGCCGGGTCAGCGTTTTTGATCATTCCGAACCAATGGGGCTGGTGGACGGTTTGCCTCTACCTGGTCCTCGATGTTAGCGTGATTCTCATGATTCGGATTTGGTCGCGAGCCGAGGGCTGGGGCCCGCGCCATAGACTGGCTCTCAGTGGAGGCGCGGCCGTGGCGTACGCGTGGCACGCATTTGTGGAGACTCCCGCGGTAGGAGGACCGAACCGTGCCGGCAACGCCGTATTCGCTGCCGGCCTGCTGATCACGCTGGCGGCGGCCGCCCTGAAGACTCCCGTGGAGGTCGAATGAACGTCGATCGGCCCAATCCGGTTCCTGCGCCCGGCGGGATTCAGGAGACGGCAAACGGCCACCCTTACCTCAAGATCCACATCGTGGAAGTCTTCGTACGGGATCAGAACGTAAGCCTCGCCTTTTACCGCGACCGGTTGGGCTTCGAAGTTGTGGTAGATACCGGCCCGCAGGAGTGGGGACGATGGGTTGCCGTGGCTCCGCCCGTTTACGATACCGCGGTCCTTGCGTTGGTCCAGGCAGTTAACGGCTCCCAGGCCGGCTTGGTGGGCCGTCGCACCGGCGTCACCCTGGTGACCGAAGACATAGCTGCCAAGTTCGCAGAGTGGTCACGAAAGGGCGTTCGCTTTCCTCAATTGCCGACAACGGTGCCATGGGGCGTCCATGCTTCGTTCGAGGATCTCGATGGAAACCAGTTCACCTTAATCCAGAACCCGCAGATGGTGGAAATCCTGAACGCCCGGCGCCGCGCTGTGGACGAGCGAAAAGAGGCCGAGCGTCGCGCCGCTCTCGAGGGGGACATCGCACGCAAGGTGCAGGCGAGGCTTTTCCCGCAAGAGTTCCCTCCCATGAAGACGTTGGAATGCGCGGCCGTGTGCCTCCCGGCGCAGCACGTTGGAGGAGACTACTACGACCTGTTGGAGCTCGCCCCCGGCCGAATCGGGCTGGTGCTCGCCGATATTTCCGGCAAAGGGGTCTCCGGCGCGCTCCTGATGGCCAATCTGCAAGCCAACCTGCGGAGCCAGTGCGCCACTGCGGTCGACAATTTGCCGGGGCTTCTGGCTTCCGTCAACCACCTCTTTTACAGGAATACGGAACCGTCCAGCTACGCGACGATGTTTCTCGGCGACTACGACGACTCCAACCGCAGCCTCCGATACGCCAACTGCGGCCACGTCTCGCCCTTGCTATTCCGCGCCAATCGCCAGGTGGAACGCTTGCCTTCTACCTGCACCGTGGTTGGTCTGTTTGAATCCTGGCAGTGCGAAATCGCGGAAACGGAACTTGCGCCCGGGGACACCCTGGTCCTCTACAGCGACGGTGTAACCGAAGCGGAGCGAGCGGACGGCGATTCCTTTGGCGAGGACCGGTTGATCGCAGTCGTGGAGGGGCATCGCGGATGCGGCGCAGAGGACCTGGTTCGCACGGTCGTCGATGCGATTCTGCAGTTCAGCGGAGGAGAACAACAGGACGATATCACTTTGGTGGTTGCGCGAGCTCTTCAGGGAAACACGTAGGACAGGCGATCCGCTTTGAAAGTCGCGAGAGCACGGCACTAGGAACCGCCTCGTACTGTTCCAGCTCGCGCCGGCTGCCCGCAACGTCCAATGCTCGCTTTGACGGCTGCGCCTATGAATCGGACTCACGACTGCGCCTGCTACCGAGTAGCTTGATCCATGCGGGCGTTAAGTACCATTATCGGAAGCCAACTCCGCAGGCAAGGCAGCCCGCCGCACTGTCTCCGAATAGCCCGTCATGCGGACGGAGCTTCAGAACGGGACCTCAGGCTCATCAGTCGCTAAGCTGCCGGGTGCATAAACTGCCACGGGCGATGGCGAGCCAGCATGCTATCTGGTACACTCGCCGGCGGAGGAGATCATGGCTTCTATTAAGACTATCGAACGCCAGATTGGAAATCTGGAGGGTTTTGACGTTCGCTTCTACCATCCGGATGGTACCGACGTTCGATCTGACAAGGGAAACATGCCGAGCTATTCGTTCGCCCGAGCGGCCAAGGGTGCGATGAATGTGAGCGCGTGGCGCGATCAACGCTTCAAGCAATCATACGCTGGCTTTGAGTGTGAGGTCTTGGACGCCGATGGCAACGCATGTCATGGGGCTATGCTCTTGAGCTCGGTCCGTGAGACGTACACCGAGTAGTCGCGTGGCATCTGGATCGCCTCGTTTGTACGTTGTCCCTGAATGCATGACGACCGGCCGTTATCGAAATCGTGGCGGCCCGCTTAGCCTCAAGGTTGCACGCAACCGCGAAGGAGCGGCCCGTACACTTCCCCACGCGGCGATCTGGTGGGGTGTGCGCTCCGGCCGGATAGTGGGCGACTCCGAGACGGTTGCGTCGCGGCACAACTTCGGCGAGCGTTATCACCTCTATCGGCAGCTGATTTCGCCCGTGCGCTCGGGCCCGCGATCGGGGAACTCCGCCGCCTACTTGGTCCCCCCGCGCGGGAGCGCTACGAATTGAAGGCGTCGACGAACGCACTGTCTTGTGTCCCAACCGGTCCCTCCAGGACGCAGCGCAGCACCTCCGTCATGCGTGCACCGTCTGGCTCCCGCGCGCTCGACGACCCGCGGATCAGGTTCAGTTGCGCAACCTGCTCCGGCCTGAGCTCCGCTCCCCCACAGAAGTCAGCGAGCAGGCGCAACAGGAAGTCGCCGTGGCCGCGGAGTTCCGCCGTGGTGCCATCGGGAAAGGTGAGGATCACCGGTTCTCTGATGTATCTGGTTTCCAGTGCTCGAACGCGCTTTCCAAGGCTCATGGTCCTCCTTTACCCACCCTGGTCCCAGCCTTCCGCCGCGCGCTCCAACTCTGCGACGCGCGTTTCGATCTCCTCCGTCTCGATCCCCTTCCGGGTCTGGTCCAGGATGTAATACGCGCACCGCGCTTTCACGGTCGCGGGCGAAACGGGATCGACCATAATCCTCAGCAAAGTCGTCACCGCCGGGACGGAGGCCTGCTGCAGTCGTGCCATGGACTGCCGGAAGGCGCTCATGCGAGCGTCGCGCGACGCCCGCTCGAATTCGGGTTCCTTCTGCCAGCGTTGTAACGTCTTCAGCGAAATGCCCACGGACTGGGCGGCTTCCTCCTGATTCCGTGCCGTCAGCAGAGCCGCGACTGCCTGCTCCATCTTGCGGGGGAATTTCGTGCCGTGGCCTATCATCTGAGGACACCTGGGGACATCTGGGAGCTATATCGAACCATCGCCTTTCCATCGCCCCAGCCACAGAATCCACTTGCTTTAGGCCGCGACCAGAGCGATTGATGTCCTGACGCGGTGATTACCGCCAAGGAGATAAAGCCATGAAAACGATCGAAGACGAAGCGAGCACCACGCTGGAGGCGCAAGCCGCCGCCACCACCGAGATCTCGGAGCCGAAAGCCCCCACGAAGGCCAAGGCTGCGAAGCAGGCGCGCCGTGTTGCGCCCGCGAAGGGCAAGTCGGGGAAGAAGGCTACCCCAGCCAAGAAGCCCGCCAAGGCGCCCAAGCCCAAAAAGACCGCCAAGGCGAAGGAAAGCGCCGGGCCGCGAGAGGGGAGCAAGACTGCCCAGGTGGTCGCCATGCTCCAGCGGAAAAACGGAGCGACCCTGGCCGAGATTATGGACAGGATGGGCTGGCAGAAACACACCGTGCGCGGCTTCATGGCTGGCGCGATGAAGAAGGCCGGCTACAGCGTTGAGTCCTTCAAACCCGAGGGCGGCGAACGCAGCTACCGCATCAACTCGTAGCATTCGAACGCCTCCCTTCCGCCCGCCCGGCCCCGGCCGCGGCGGGCTTCTCTTCTTCTGGCCCCACTTCCTGCCCGCCCTGCCCAAGTCAAGGTAGCCTTGGCCGCTACGCCAACCCGTTGCCGCCCGAGCGAACGTGGGCCAAACGTGGCGCAACGGGGGCCAACCCTCGGCTCCCCCGCAACAGCCGCAACTCGCACGACCAGTCCAACAACGCTCGACATAGCCCCTCTACGTCCGGATGGCCGGCCCGGAGCTGGGCTTCGATGGCGGCGATCTCCTGGCGGCAGCGGTCGATTCATGCGGCCGCCTTCCGGCGTTCCTCGGCGATCTCCTCGAACGCGCGCCCGTCGCCGTCGAGGATCGCCTTCTTGCCCGCCAGCGTCTGCCAGCGTTCGATCACGACGTCAATGTACTTCGCGTCCAGCTCGAGGCCCAGGCAGACGCGCTCGGTCAGTTCGGCCGCGGCGAGCGTTGTGCCGCTACCCAGAAACGGATCGTAGACCAACTCGCCCCGCTTGAGGTGGTTCTGGATCGGGCGCCGCATCAACTCGACAGGCTTCTGCGTGGGGTGATCGAATTTCTGCTCGTCGGAGCCGCCCATGATGAACTTGGGCGACGGCGAATCCCAGACCGTGGAGTTCTCGCCGGCCTTCCCGAACCAGGGCGCGTTCTTCTTACGGACGTACCAGCATGGCTCGTGTTGGTACCAGTAATGCGTCCGCGTGAGCACAGTGCGGCCCTTGTTCCAGATGATCTGCTGCGGGTACAAGAAGCCGATCCGCAGCAGGCCGTTGAGCACTTCGCGCGTGAAGACGGATGCGTGCCAGACGTAGGCGATCTGCAGACTCGGCACGAGTTCGAAGGCCTCGGACCAGTCGGCCCGGGTGTCGCCGGAGATGGTAGTTTCGGTGTGGCCCTTGGTGCGGTGCTTCAAGTAGCTGGGCTCCGCGGGCCCGCAACCATTCAAGCCGGCGCGGTCCCGCCATTCGGAATCCAGTGAAATTCCGTAAGGCGGATCGCAGACCATCAACCGCGGCTTCCGCTCACCCAGCAGGCGCGACACCGCTTCCGAACTGGTCGCATCCGAACAAAGGATACGATGTTGATTGCGTCCATTCCCACAAAGCCACAGGTCGCCAACTCGGGACACTGGATTCTCGGGAAGGGGCGGCGCGGCATTGGCGCGCTCTTCGTCGGGAATCGCCAGCAGCCCATCGATCTCGCCCGGATCGAAGCCGGTCAAGCTGAGATCGTAATCGGACTCGTTCAGTTCCTGGAGTTCCAGGACCAGAAGCTCTTCGTCCCAGGTAGCCCACGTGACGGATCGATTCACCATCAGCCGGAAGGCCTTCACCTGAGATTCGGTCCACTCGTCACAGAGGATTATCGGGATACTGGTGGTGTCGCCTCCGGGCCACGATCCCAGCTTGCGGGCGGCCTTCAACCTGAGGTGGCCGTCCACCACCGTTCCGTCGCTGCGGGCGAGCACCGGCACCTTGAAGCCGAACTCGCGGATCGAGGAGCACATGCGATCCACGGCGGAATCGTTCTTACGCGGGTTGCGAGCGTAGAAGACCAGCCGATCAATGGGCCAGACTTGAATCTCCATCGGCGCTAGCGACGTGACCATCGTGACGGCCCTCCTGCGACGCACTCTTTCGCATCGTCTGCCCCTTAAATACCAGTTGCGATTTTCATTCGTCAACAGACAGTGTTGAACGGGTACGCGGAGACGTCGCGGGCGGCGGGCGCAGTGGGCATCGTCCTTATATGGAAACGAAATGTTGTCGTCTCAGGAAGACGACGGCACGCACGAAAACGGTGCCCACGGTGCCCAAACTTACCACCGCCTTGAATCGGTTGGCTTGGTCGTGGGCAGGCACCGAAATTCACACGATGCCCATGGCTGCCCATGCTGAAAACTGGTTTTGGACTCCAGTTGGACTCCGGTGGCTACGTTCTGGCGGGCGGGGAAACGGTAAGTCTATGAAAAGTTTTGGTGGACCTGGTGAGATTCGAACTCACGACCTCTTCCATGCCATGGAAGCGCGCTCCCAACTGCGCCACAGGCCCACTGGCAACTCGTTTCACTATAACATGCGGGCGTGCGGCACCGGGTTTGACAGGGTGCTTTCGCGGCTGCCTACAATGAGAAGATGCGTTTCGGGCGCCATTTAGTCGCGGTGGTTCTGGTTTGCTCCTGGTCGATGGGATTGTCATCGTGCCTGGCGCGCCGCAGACTGATCGTGCGCAAAGGCTCGAACGTCGCCCAGCCGCTGCTGGTGGCGGATCAGGCGGCGCTGCTCGAAGCGGTCTCCCGCCAATACCGGGCAGTCCACGATTTCAGCGCCACCGTCGATATGGTGCCGGCTCTGGGCAGCGCTGAAAAAAGCAAAATTACCGAGTACAAGGACGTCCGCGCCTACATCCTCTTTCGCCAGCCGGCGTACATCCGCATCATCGGGCTGTACCCGGTGGTCCGCAACAAGGCGTTTGACATGGCCTCGGATGGCGCCCGATTCCAGCTCTACATCCCGGCCCGCGATGCGTTTATCGAAGGCAGCAACGAGATCGTCCAGCGCTCGGGAAACAAGATCGAGAATCTGCGGCCGCAGCATTTCGTCGATGCCCTCCTGGTGCACCCGGTGGATGGGGCGACCGACAAGGTGCTGCTCGAAAACCTCACCGACGAAGACGGGGCCTTCTATATCGTGCACGTGGTCCACGAAGAAAGTGGCGCGCTGCGGCTCGATCGGACGATCTGGTTCAGCCGCGCGAACCTGGAAATCGCCCGCCAGATGATTTTCGACGCCGCCGGCAACATCCTGACCGATGCGCGCTATTCCGAGTGGAAAACCTACGACAAAGTGGCCTTCCCCAAACACGTAGAGATCAACCGCCCGCAGGATGAGTACGGCGTGGTCATTGACATCGTGAAAATGGAGATCAATAAGGGCGTGACAGACGATAAATTCATACTAGAGCGGCCGCCTGGGACCACGTTGCGGGTTCTCGGGCAGCCGCCCGCGGCGCCGGCCAGCCAAACGCCCGCGCCGTCCACTAAACGAAAGACGAAGCCCGAGTGACCGGCAAAATCGTCCTGGAAAATCTGAAAAACCGGCCGATGCGCAGCCTGCTCAGCATCCTGCTGATTGGCGTGCCGGTGACGTTGATTCTGACCCTGGTTGGTTTGACGCAGGGGATGCTGACGGATTCGCAGAACCGGCAGCGTGGCGTGGGCGCCGACATTATCATCCGAGGCTCGACGGTTTCCTCGGTGATCAGCTTCAGCGGCGCCTCGATCCCAGCGGGCGTGGCGGACAAGGTGCAGCAGCAGCCGCACGTGAAGCTTGCCATGGGCGTCATCAATCATCCGGTCGATCTGCCCCTGTTCATCACCGGCATGGACGTGGCGAAGTTTACGCAAATGAGTGGCGGATTTACGTTCGACCAGGGTGGCCCGCTGCAAGGTCCCGACGATATTCTGGTGGACCGGTATTACGCCGAACAGCGCCATCTGCGGGTGGGCCAGACGGTCAATCTGATCAACCATGACTGGCGCCTGGCCGGCGTGATTGAACCCGGGAAAATGGCCCGGTTGGTGGTGCCGATGCGGACGCTGCAGGAACTCGACGCGGCAACCGGCAAGCTCGGCCAGATCTACGTCACCGTGGACGCCCCGGCCAATATCAACCTGGTGGTCGAAGGCCTGCGCGGCTTGCTGAAAAACTACCCCGTCAACACGATGGCCGAATACACGGCCATGTACAACGTCAACCAGATCCCGGCGATCAAGGAGTTTACCGTGGTGGTGGCGGCGATCGGGGTGGTGATCGGCGTCGCCGTGGTCTGGCTGTCGATGTACATGGTGGTGCTGCAGCGAACGCGCGAAATAGGCATTCTGAAAGCCTTGGGCGCGTCCAAGGCGTTCATCCTCGGCATCATTCTGATCGAGGCGATGCTGCTGGGAGCGGGAGGCACGATTCTCGGCATCGTCTTCAGCTATGGCGCGCAGTGGTTGATTCGCACGCTGGTGCCGGCCTCTTTTCAAATGGCGATCGTGTACGCCTGGTGGCCGCGCGTGGCGGCGATCACACAGGCCGCCGCCATCCTGGGCGCGCTCTATCCCGGCCTGAGCGCGGCGCGGCAAGACCCCATCGAGGCGCTGGCTTATGAGTAACGGCGCCATCATCGAAACCCGCGACCTGCGCAAGGTCTACCGCGTCGGCCAGGTGGACGTGGCGGCGCTGCGGGGCGTCGACCTCGACGTCCAGCCCGGCGAGTTCCTTTCCGTCGTGGGACCCTCCGGTTCGGGCAAGTCCACGCTGTTTCACATCATCGGAGGGCTCACGCCTCCCACCGCGGGCGAGGTCAAGGTGGGCGGCCAGAACCTGGCCGCCTTGAGCGATGCGGGCCGCACGAAAATGCGCCGTCGGACGGTCGGATTCGTGTTCCAGAAATTCAACCTGCTGCCCAACCTGACGGCGCGGGACAACATCGCGGTGTCGCGCTACATCGCGGGCCTGGGCACGCACCCGGACGCCCAGTTCGAGGAGGTGCTGCGCCTGCTCGGCATCGCCGGCCGGCTGGATCACAAGCCCAACGCGCTCTCCGGCGGCGAGCAGCAACGCGTGGCCATCGCGCGCGCCATCGTCAACCACCCCGCGATCTTGTTGGCCGATGAGCCAACCGGCAATCTCGACAGCGAAAACTCCAAAGCGGTGCTCGAAATTCTGCGCGACCTGAATCAGCGGCTGGGCCAAACCGTCCTCATGATCACCCACAATCCCGAAGCCGCGGCATACGCCCACAGCACCGTCCATATGCGCGATGGCCGCATCGTCGACCGCACCAACGCAGCCGGGTAGTACCATGACCGTAGAATTCGATGCTATTGAGAAACCGCTCCCTGACGGTCGCGGCTCTGATCGGAGCGGCGACCAGAGGGCAATTGTCCCGCATGGACCGACAGGATTGCGGAGAATATGAAAAAAAGGACCTGGGCGCGGCGCATGAGTTCAGCCGCCGGCGGAGCCTTACATAGCCCGGCGTAATCTGCGCACGCCGGAATAGATCGCGATGAATCCCAATCCCAGTAGTCCTAGAGACCACGCAGCGGGAGCCGGCGTCGGTGAGGACGATCCGCTGGCCTGCACGTTGCCGATATAGGTGGCGGAGGCGACCGAATTATCCCCTGTCTGCATCGAGATGAACCCGACCGTGTATGCTCCGGTGCTCGGCAGGACCACGGTTGCGGTTTTGTAACCTGTCATGATGGCGAAAGGATTGGCCCCGGTGCCAGCCACGGTCAAAACGCTGGACTGCGTGGTATCGGCCAGCTCAAATACTTGCGCCGGGTTTGAGCCTGATTGCAGGCTGTAGAGCGCGGCGTCCCATTGCGTTGGAATCTCTTCGTTCGTCGCGAAGTTCCAGTGGAAGGAGAGCGTGGCGCCGGCCGTCGCGGAAAAAGTCTGATAGATCGCGGAGCCGAAAGTGGGCGCAAAGTTGTTTGGCAGGGCGGTCGCAATCGCGCCGGCCGGCAAGTTCAGAGTGGTTTCCAGCGTGGCTTCCGCTACATCGGCGAAGTTGGGGTCACTGGATGACTGATTCCCAGAATGGCTCACCGCGGGCCGTGCGGGGCGAGCGCTCCGGTGGACTGAACCGGGCTTGGCAAACCCGAAGGCGGGAACCACACTGGCGACCTCGCTATCGTTACCGCTTCCGATCTGCGCCTGGAAGCTTCCGGTTGTCGGAACGATATTGCCTTGCGTCCCGACTACGGATGCGCTCCCCAACGTATTCCATCCAGTCAGGTCGCCGGTTGCAAAGTTTCCATTGATCAGCGGGCCGACCAGCGAAAATGCCGCCCAAGCCACAACCAACAGACCGCACGCCACTCGCAGAATGGCACTCCATGAACGCTTCACTCCAGTTCCTCCTCTTTACGGCTATCTGATAGCTCCGCCTAAAAACCTACCATACGGCAACAAGAAGATCCAGTAATGTTTTATTGGACTCGGGCCGCTTCGTCACGGCCGATCACGCCGATCCTCAGTTCTGCTTGTCGTCGCCGGTATCCTTTTTACCGGTCTTGTCGGTTGCGGCGTCGGGGAATTTGTCGCCAGGCTTTTCACCGGGGCGGTAGAGGGTAGGCGGCTTCCGCTTTTGTTCCTCCGCGTCGGCCTTTTGATCGGCTGCCTGTTTGGCTTTGCGCTCGGCCGGCGACATGGCGTCTTCCAAGGCCTTCTTGTCCTTCTCCTCGCGCGTTTCCACGGCGTGCTCGCGCTGCCCCATGTCTTCCCGCGCCAGTTCCAGGCTGTCGCTGGTGGTGTCGATGGCGTCCTTGAGAGCGAAATCGAAGCGATCCGCGTCCCTGGGGTGGCTGTCTTGAATCCTGTGCAGGGCGGGCAGTAGTTCGCTCTCGGCGCCGGCGACGAGCCTGAGCCCCTCGGTAATGTCAATCTTGCGGTGCAGCGCATCGTCGGCAACATCGTCGAGCGCATCGATAATCCGGTTGTAGTCGTCGAGCGCATCGTGAATCAGAATCGAGCGGCCGGGCTTCTCCTTGCCGAGCAGATTCTTCGCCAGGTCGACGCGCTGGCGGGCAAAGCCGGCATAGAGGGCCAGACGCTGATTCGGTTCCTGGGCCTCGCGGATCTGATCCGCCTCGTCGGTCGAAAGAAAATCGCGCCGCTGCTGCGCTACGCCGGCCGCCGCCAGCAGCAAGGCGATCGAAACCGAGCACGTCAGGGTCTTCATTTTGGTTTGCCCTCCATCAGTCCCAGCAGCAGCTTGTCGTGCACCTGCTGCACCTCGGTTTTGGCTTTCTCGAGCACGGGGCGGTCCGCGAAATTCATGTCCCGCTCAAAGGTGTCTAGCTTGCGGAGCAGGCCGCGTGTCTGGATCTCGGCGTACTTGAACCAGCGGGAACTCTTGCGGGGGTCCTTGCCCGTCTGGTTAAGCGAGAGAAAGGCCAGATCCACGGAATCGACGATTTTCGCAACGTCGGCCGCCACCCGATCAGTGTCTCCTTTTTGGTAATCGGAGCGGGCGGCCACCAGCGCCGCGTCCGATTCGGCCAGGGCCAGCCGCGCGCGCTTTTCCAGGTTCGGCTCGGCGCGCGCCTGCGCCAAGTCGTCCGCGCGGGCGCCGCCGGTCATCCACGCCAGCGCCACCAACGCCACCCACCAGCCGCGCGTCATCGATGTGCCTCCAACTGGTGGCGGATGATGCGCACTCTCTGCCGCGCCTGAAATTCCTGGTCGGGGTGCTTGCCCTGGCTCAGCTCGAGAAATTGCTCGTAGGCTTCGAGCGCCGGCTTCAACTGGCGCATCTTATCCAGAACGATGGCCCGCATAAAGGCGAGGCCCGCGGTGTTCTCGCCCAACTGGCGGGCGTGGTCGAAAGCTTCGAGCGCCCGCGTCAGGTCTCCGGCCATATATAGCGCGTCGCCCAACTCGCGCCACGCCTCGATGGCGTTCGGCTTGAGTTTGCCGGCTTCGGCGAATTGCGCGCCGGCAAGCGGGAATTGCCGTGCATCGCGCAAGGCGCGGCCATATACCATGCGCAACTCGAAGTTGGCGGGGTCGGCGGCCACCGCCTTTTGGAGCAGCGGCGCCGCCTTGGCGGGTTGACCGGAAAATACGTATGCCATCCCCAGGGCCACGGCATTAGTTGTGGACGGCTCGCTGGCGTATGCGGTTTCGAGAACCGGCACGGCCTCGGTGTATTGTTTACCATCGAGCAGCAACTGGCCGAGGTGCGCCTGCGCCGCGGGATCGTCGGCGAAATCGCGATAGATGGCGGCCGCCTCGGCGGGCTGATGCGCTTTTTCGAGTGCGCCGGCCAACTCCAGCATCCAGCTCCGGTACTTGGGGTCGAGCGAGGCAGCCTGGCGGTAATGCGGCGCCGCGTCCGCCAGCTTGCCCTCGCGCGCCAGCAACCGGCCCAGGCCGGATTCGGCGGCGGCGGACTTCGGATCCAGCTCGATGGCCCTGCGGTAGCTGGCTTCGGCGCGATCGAAAGCGTCTGCCTGCGCCTCGGCTTCCGCCAGGTAGTAGCGCGGCCGGAATTCGCCGGGCTTCTGTGCGGCGGCCGCTTCGAGCAACGCCTGCGCGCCCGCATCCTTCCGCCGCAGCAGCAGCATGCCGCAGTTGAGCTCGGCTTCGTACAGGCCGGGCTTCAACTCCAGCGTCCTGCGGTATTCCGCAATCCCATCCTCGTCGCGCGCCAGAAACCCGTAAGCCAGCGCCAGGTTGAAATGAGCGCTGTAATCGGAGGGGTCCGCCGCCACGGCTTTGCGAAACGCCTCGGCGGCGGTTTCATACTCGCCGCTCCCCAGCGCCTTCAGCCCTTCGGCCGCGTGGTCGGACGACTGCACCAGCAATAAGAGGACGGCCAGCGTGGCCCACATAATTCAATTCTAAGTCCTCTCGCCGGCCAGGCCAGTTCACAGCCTGTTTTTTGCGGCGGGTTGCATGCAAACGATTCCCCGGAATTGACGCTGTGCCTACTTCTTGACCGGGGCGGGCCCGGTTCTCAGGTCCACGCCGGGACCCTCGACCGAACCATTTTGAAAATTGAGCGGCAGGTCGAGGCGCGCTTCGTGCTGGCTGTCTTCGTCGAGAATGTGCAGGGTGTAGTGGCCGGTAGGCACGTCAAAAACGGCGTTGCCGACGAGCGTATCGGCGGGCGCCAGCGTGCGCAGCGCGCCGATCCAGTCCGGCACGCCGGCCCCGTCGGTCAGTTCGGGAAAGTGGCGCCCGGTGCTGTCTTCGACGTTAAAATTGGGCACCGCCGCGTCGGAGTTGCCGCCGTTGCTGACACTCAGCCGAACCAGCAGAAATTGGTTCTGCGCCGCGCGGGCTGCGGGGCCCTCGCCGAACGCCGGAAACCATTGCGTCTCGAGGCCGAGGTATGTCAGATCCCCCAACTTCACTTTCTGCCCCAGGGTGTAGGTGCGAACTTCCCACGTGTGATCGACGCAGGAAGCCAGGCATGCGGCGCACAACGGAACCAGTATTAACAGCCAACCATGAAGGCGCATCGGCAGAACCATTGTCGCGACCGGCGCCCGGCGTGTCAATCATTGGCACGCGCGCGGCGAGCTTACTGGCGCTGCGCTTCCTGCAGGATGCGCTCGAACTTGCGCCGTTGCTCTTCGGTGAGCACCTGGTCGATGCGGTTCTTGCTGTCGCTCAGCACGGTGCGGTAATACTGCCAGGAGTCGCCGAGGATGGACTGCATCTGCTCGGCTTGTGCCGGCGTCAGATCCAATTGCTTGCGCAGACTTTCGAAGTAGAGAGCACGGCCGGCGGGTGTATCGAAGGCCGGCTGATGGAGGTGTTGGTGCCAGCCCAGGTGCATCACCAGCGCGCCAGCGGCCATGCCGCACAGAAACACCAGGGTCAGCACCGTGAGGCCGGCCACTTTGGGGTTCCAGGCGCGGCTCGCGGCGGCCTTCTCGATCAAGTTAGCGTTCATACGCCGTCAGCGCAAGCAGCATGTTGTCCTGCGCCAGTGCGTTGCCGGATGCCGCAGTGGTGTCTTGCGACAAGACCGCATCGGGCGTGAAACTGCCGCGGTAAGCGACCTCCCGCGACACCAGGAAGCTGCCCAACACCACCAGTGTCAACATGCAGCTAAACGCCAGGCGTCTGGCAAAGACCAAGTCGAACGCGAAAAGACCGGCAAAGGAAGGCGCGGGGCTGGTGGTCTCGATCCGCTCCACCACACGGGCATAAAAGCCCGGCGCCGGATCGCATTCCTGGCTCCGCAGGGCGCCAAACAAACGCGATACGCCGGCCATGCCGTCCATCCCGGCACGGCAGCTTGCACACTCATTCAAATGGGTTTCGATGCGCCGGCGTACCGCCGGCTCCAGCAGACCGGAGAGGTACTCTTCGAGGCTCTCCATCACTACTGCGTGCATACTTTTCTTCCCTTACCAACCTGCAATACTGCGCCCAGATCCTGCCCCACCGCGGGTCTTCTTGCCGGGTCGCGGCCAGCCCGCTTCGGAGGCCCTCATACCAACCAAAAACACCGCCCGCACCGGTCTCAGCTTGCCGTCAAGCCGGCCGGACGGTCCAACCGCTGTGCCGCCTTCACCAATTTCTGGCGGGCGCGGAAAAGCTTCACCTTGATGGTGTTTTCGTTCATCCCGGTTCTCTCCGCCAGCTCTTCCACGGAGTAACCTTCCACTTCTTTCAGCATCAACAACATGCGCTCCTCCTCGGACACCCTAGTGAGGAGCTTCACAACGTAGTCCCTTTGCGACAGGCTGGTGTCGGCCGGTGTCTGCCGGTTCACAGCGGGCTCGGAATTCTCCACCCGCCGCACTTCGTCCTCGCTGAGATCGCTTTCGTAAACCAGCTTGCGCACCTTGCGCTTGCGCAGGTAATCGAAGCACTCGTTGACCGTGATTTTATAGATCCAGGTGATCAGCGAACTGCGGAAATCGAAATTCCGGATGGAAACGTAAACTTTGGCAAATACTTGCTGCGCAATGTCTTCCACGTCATTGCGCTGGCGCACGATGCCGTGGATGATGGAGAATACCTTGGTCTGGTAGCGCTCCACGATTTCGCGGAACGCTCCTTCTTCGCCGGCTTGCGCGCGGCTGACCAGGACGCCTTCCGGGGTGTTCTGATAGTCCACTCTGGGCTTTGCCGCAACCTTGTTGCCGAACCCCGGGATCGTCAAAGTGCCGGTGGCCGCTTCCATACATGGCTTCCGACGTTAAGCGCGGGGTAAGCGTTTCAAATAAGACGGGTCAATACTAGTTTGCCAGATGGCGGGGCAGTGGTTCCAAACCATCGCTTTTAGCGGGCCGCCGGCCGAATTCCCCCGCTCGCCCCAAATTTTCTCGCGACCCAACCGCCCGATGGCTCATCTAACTGCGTGCAAGGGAGAGCGCCCGGCTCGCTTTTGTATAATACCAACCAGGGGTGAGCCCCGCAGAGGAGTCTAAACGCATGGTGCAACTAACCGAAAAGGCCATCGGCAAGGTGAAGGATATCATGAGCTCGCAGTCTCCGTCTCCGGTCGGACTGCGGATCGCGGTTGTAGGCGGGGGTTGCTCCGGCTTCAGCTACTCAATGGCGTTCGAAAACCAGCCCAATATGCTCGACAAGACGTACGAATTCGGCGGGCTGAAGGTCTACATCGACCAGGCCAGCATGCTGTATCTGGACGGCGCCGAAGTGGACTACGTCGAGACGCTGGAGGGTGCCGGATTTAAATTTAACAATCCGCACGTAAAATCTACCTGCGGCTGCGGCAGCTCCTTCCAGGCATAAGGCCGGACCGGGATAACAGCACGTTTGCGCCAGCGGCGTTGCCTTGCCGCCGGCTTATCGTTGTCAGACGAAACCGGCGCTTGGCAGGTCGGGGACCTGCCCCACAACCCCCAGTTGCGCGGGCCGGTTTCGATCTGCTACACTGCTGGATGTCCCGAACGTAAGGCTCAGTGGGAGGTTCGTTTGTCTGTTTGGAAAGCGAACCGCTTGCACCAATGAGGTCACATGGCGCATAAACCAGGCAAACACTATCAATCCGCCAGAAAACAGGTGGAAACCCGCGAATACCAGCTTGAAGAGGCTGTGACGCTCATCCAGAAAATCAAGTTCGCCAAGTTCGACGAGACCGTTGAGGTCCACTTGCGGCTAGGTGTCGACCCCAAGCACGCCGACCAGATGGTGCGCGGTACGGTGCTGATGCCGAACGGGCTGGGCAAGTCGAAGACGGTCCTGGTGATCGCCAGCGGCGACAAGCAGCGCGAGGCAACCGAGGCCGGCGCCGACTTCGTGGGCGGCGAGGACATGGTCAACAAGATTCAGTCGGAAAGCTGGACGGATTTCGACGCCGTGATTGCCACGCCGGACATGATGCGTTCGGTCGGCAAGCTGGGCAAGGTGCTGGGGCCGCGCGGCCTGATGCCGAACCCCAAGACCGGCACCGTGACGGTGGACGTGGTGAAGGCAATCAAAGAAATCAAGGCCGGCAAGGTGGAATTCCGCGTGGATAAGACCGGCATCATTCATGCGCCGGTGGGGAAGCTCAGCTTCGCCACGCCCGCGCTGGTCGAGAACGCCGCGACCCTGATCACGGCGGTGATCAAGGCCAAGCCGGCGGTAGCCAAGGGTAAATACGTGAGAAGCGCGACCATCTGCTCCACGATGGGGCCAGGCGTTGCCGTCGATACCGCCCCGTTCAGCGTGAAGGCGGCGGGTTAGAGCGCCGACAGGTGTTTCCATGAAAAAGAAGTCAGAGAAGAAGAAGGATATCGACGCGCTGCACCAGGACCTGGAGCAGTCCGGCAACCTGTTCGTGACCGGCTATGAAAAGCTGCGCGTGGACCAGGATTTCGAACTGCGCAAAGCGGTGCGCGGCGCGGGCGGCAAGTACCGGGTGATCAAGAACAACCTGGCCGAGATCGCGGCCCAGGGCACGCCGTCTGAAGCGGTGCTCAAGAACCTGCGCGGCATGACCTCGCTCGCCTACACGAGCAACGATCCAGTGGCGCTGGCGAAGGCGCTGACCACCTATGCGAAGGCGAACCCCTCGTTCACCTTCAAGGCGGGGATTGTGGAAGGCCGGGCGATCGACGTGGGGGCCATCATCGAGCTGGCCAGCATGCCGTCGAAGGAACAGATCTTTTCGAAGCTGTTGTACCTGATCAACGCTCCGGCCCAGCGGTTGGTGACGGTGATGCAGGCGGTGGGTCGCAACCTGGCCGTGGTAGTGGATCAGGGAGTGAAGGAAAACAAGTTTCAGGCGTAAGGGCCGGGCACGCGGCCCGAGCCGGCGATTTTTGATTCTAAGGAGTTCAAGAGATGGCGGACATTAACGCAATTGCGGAACAGATTCAAGGCCTGACCTTGCTGGAGGCATCCCAGCTCGTCAAGCTGCTCGAGGAAAAGCTGGGAGTATCGGCCGCCGCGGCCGGTCCGGTTATGATGGCGGGCGCCGGCGGAGGCGCAGCGGCTGCTCCGGCCGCTGAAGAGAAGACCGAATTCACCGTGGTTCTGACGGCTGTCGGCGCGAACAAGATTAACGTCATCAAGGCCGTTCGCGAGGTCACCAGCCTGGGCCTGAAGGAAGCCAAGGACCTGGTGGATGGCGCGCCCAAGCCGGTCAAGGAAGGCGTCAGCAAGGACGAAGCCGAGACCATCAAGAAGAAGTTCGTCGACGCCGGTGCGACCGTCGAGGTAAAGTAAGAATTCCGGGGGCCGGAGGCGTGAACCTCCGGCGTTTGCCCCGCGGCGCTTGCCGTCGGGGCTACCCGTGTTTTTGTGGTTTGACTTGCCGGTGCAAGTCTTGCTAGTATAAGTAGTTGGGCTGTCGATTCCGCGGACTCGATTCCCATTGGAGAAAGTGATTCCCGAATCCTGGCACTTCAATTGCAGTTCGCGTGAAACTGCCGAGAGGGTATCTCTGTCTGTTTCGCGCCATCAGGATTCCTGCACCCGCCCGGCCCCGGGCGCAAGCGTCATCGCTGGTTCTTTCGCAACGCCCGTTCGCACCCTGCCCTTTTTCATACATTCGGCGCTCCAAGAGGTTTCGCCTCCGGGAGCGCCTTTGGTTCTGTGCTTATAGCCCCGGTCCCTTTGCGTTGGCTGTCCGGCCGTCAGGAGTTATAGAATGGCAAATCAAAATAACGGCGCCGTCCCCGAGCGAGTGGATTTTTCCAAGATCAAGACCTCGATCCCGATTCCGAACCTGATCGAGGTGCAGAAGAAATCGTACGAGCGGTTTCTGCAGATGGACCAACTCCCGAATGAGCGTGAGGACATCGGCCTGCAGACGGTTTTCAGCTCGGTATTTCCGATTTCGGACTTCCGCGGCGTCAGCGACCTGGAGTTCGTCGACTACTCGATCGGCAATTGGGAATGCAAGTGCGGCAACCTCAAAGGGCTGCACCACCTGCGTTCGACCTGCCGCAATTGCGGAGCAGCCGTGCGCACCGACCCGTTCCACGGCGGCGACATTCTTTGCCAGCACTGCGGAACCTTCAACAAGAACGTGGTCACGTTCTGCAACAAGTGCGGCGACCCGGTCGGGCTGCAGTTGAAATACGACATGCAGGAGTGCCAGGAACGCGGCATGACCTACGCCGCGCCGCTGAAGGTGACCATCCGGCTGACGGTGTATTCGAAAGATCCGGAAACCCAGAAGAAGAGCGTTCGCGACATCAAGGAGCAGGAAGTCTTCTTCGGCGAAATCCCGCTGATGACCGACAACGGCACGTTCATCATCAACGGCACCGAGCGCGTGATCGTGAGCCAGTTGCACCGGTCGCCCGGCGTGTTCTTCGAGCGCGTTCCCGCGCAGGGCTACTTTCTGGGCAAGATCATTCCGTACCGCGGAAGCTGGGTCGAGTTCGAGTACGACAACAAGAATCTGCTGTACGTCCGCATCGACCGGAAACGTAAATTCTATGGCTCCGTGTTTCTGCGCGCGCTCGGTCTGAAGACCGACGCGGACATTTTGCGCGCGTTCTACCGCATCAGCAAAATCACCTTCAAGGACAAGAAACTTTACTGGAACGTGGACGAGGGTCTGACCGGACTCAAGCTCTCGCACGCCATCTCGACCAAGGGCGGGGAAACCGTGGTGGCGCAGGGCAAGAAGATCACGCCGTCGCTGTTCAAGGAAATTCAGAAGGCCAAGATCGAGCGCGTGGAAGTGGCGTCCAACGATCTGGAAGGCGCTTACGCCGCGGCCGACGTTTGGGACAAGGAAACCGGCGAAGTTTTCATCGACGCTAACAGCGAGATCACCACCCCCATCCTCGCCAAGCTGATCGAGGCGGGCGTGGATGAAGTCGAAGTGTTCTTCCCCGAGCGCGACGAAGTGGGCATGGTGATTTCGTCGACCATCAAGAAAGACACGATCAAGACTCAGAACGAAGCGCTGATCGAGATTTACCGCAAGCTGCGCCCGGGCGATCCGCCGACGCTCGACACCGCCACGCAACTGTTCCAGGGGATGTTCTTCGACCCGCGCAAGTATGATTTTTCGCGCGTCGGCCGCATGAAGTTCAACATCAAGCTGCACGACCGGGCGGACGCGACTAGCCTGGACAAGCGCACGCTCGACAGCGAAGACTTCCGCAACACCATCACCTACCTGCTCAAGCTGCGCAAGGGCATCGGGGCGGTGGACGACATCGACCACTTGGGCAACCGCCGCGTGCGCGCGGTGGGCGAACTGCTCGAAAACCAGTTCCGCATCGGCCTGGTGCGCATGGAGCGTGCCATCAAGGAAAAGATGTCCGTGTACCAGGAAATGTCGACCGCCATGCCGCACGACTTGGTGAACGCCAAGCCGGTGATGGCAGCGATCCGCGAATTCTTCGGCTCCAGCCAGCTTTCGCAGTTCATGGATCAGACCAACCCGCTCTCGGAGATCACCCACAAGCGGCGTCTTTCGGCGCTGGGACCGGGCGGTCTGAGCCGCGAGCGCGCCGGCTTCGAAGTGCGCGACGTGCATCCCACGCATTACGGCCGCATCTGCCCGATCGAAACGCCGGAAGGTCCCAACATCGGGCTAATCTCCTCGCTTTCCTGCTTTGCGCGGATCAACGATTACGGCTTCATCGAAAGCCCGTACCGCAGAGTGGAAAAGGGCGTTGTGATCGACCAGGTGAAGATCCTCAACCCCGGCGACATGGACTACAAAGTGGGCGACACGGTATCGCGCGGGCAGGCCGAGGACGCCAACCGCAAGCTCAGCGCCAAGAAGCAGCAGGCCGAGTTCGAAGCCCACTGCGAGTATCTTTCCGCCTGGGAGGAAGACAAGTACACCATCGCCCAGGCCAACGTAGCGTTGGACGAGAAGGGCCGCATCGTGCCCGAGCTGTGCAACGCGCGCCAGGCCGGCAACTTCGTGCTCAAGCCGCGCGAGGAGATCGAATACATCGACGTCAGCCCCAAGCAACTGGTCTCGGTGGCCGCGAGTTTGATCCCGTTCCTCGAAAACGACGACGCCAACCGCGCGCTGATGGGCTCCAACATGCAGCGCCAGGCGGTGCCGCTGCTGCGCGCCGATGCGCCTTACGTGGGCACCGGCATGGAGTACGTCACGGCGCGCGATTCGGGTGCGGTGGTGCTGTGTAAGCGCTCCGGCGTGGTGGATTCGGTGGATAGCGAGCGCATCATCGTTCGTGTGGAAGGCAACGCGCACGAAGGCCAGCTTTCGCGCGAAGTGGGCGCCGATATCTACCAGCTCACCAAGTTCAAGCGCTCCAACCAGAACACCTGCATCAACCAGAAGCCGATTGTGGAAGTCGGGCAGCGGGTGGTGAAAGGCCATGTGCTGGCCGACGGCCCTTGCACCGACATGGGGGAGCTGGCGCTGGGACGCAACGTGCTGGTGGCCTTTATGCCCTGGCGCGGGTACAACTTCGAAGACGCCATCCTGGTCAGCGAGAAGATGGTCAAGGAAGACTACTATACTTCGATCCACATCGAGGAGTTCGAAATCGAAGCCCGCGACACCAAACTGGGCCCCGAGGAAATCACCCGCGACATTCCCAATATCGCCGATTCGTTCCTACGCAACCTGGACGAAAGCGGCATCATTCGCATCGGCGCCACGGTAAAACCGGGCGACATCCTGGTGGGTAAGGTGACGCCCAAGGGCGAAACCCAGCTCACCCCCGAGGAGAAGCTGCTGCGCGCGATCTTCGGCGAAAAGGCCGGCGACGTGAAGGACGCGTCGCTGTTTTGCCCGCCGGGCATCGAAGGCACGGTCGTCGATTGCAAGATCTTCTCGCGCAAGGGGCAGGAAAAGGACGAGCGCTCGCGGTTGATCGAAGAAACGCAGATCCAGCGCCTGCAGCGCAACCTGCAGGACGAAATCCGCATCCTCACCGACGAGCGCGCCAAGCGGTTGGGCAACCTGCTGGAAGGCAAGAAGCTGCTGGCCGACCTGCACGACGAAAAGACCAACAAGCGCCTGCTCAGCAAGGACACCGAGCTGACGCGCGAAATCATCGAGAAGGTGAAATCGCGCGATCTCAAGCGCATCCGGATTACCAGCAAGGATCCGCGGCTCAACGAGCAGATCGACGAAATCGAGGAGATGACCTCGCGCCAGATCGCGGTGCTGGAGAAAATTACCGACGAAAAAACCGCCAAGCTGCGCAAGGGCGACGAACTGCCTCCCGGCGTCATCAAGCTGGTGAAGGTCTACATCGCCATGAAGCGCAAGCTTTCGGTGGGCGACAAGATGGCCGGCCGCCACGGCAATAAGGGTGTGATCGCGCGCATCCTGCCGGAAGAGGACATGCCGTACATGCCGGACGGGACGCCGGTCGAAATCGTGCTCAACCCGCTGGGCGTCCCCTCGCGCATGAACGTGGGCCAGATTCTGGAAACCCACCTTGGATGGGCCGCCCAGGCGCTGGGCGTGCAGTTCGCCACCCCCGTGTTCGACGGCGCCACCGAAAAAGAAATCAAACGCAGCCTCACCGAAGCCAAGCTGCCGACCTCGGGCAAGACCAAGCTCTACGACGGCCTGACCGGCACCGAGTTCGAACAGCCGGTGACGGTGGGCTACATCTATATGATGAAGCTGTCGCACCTGGTGGACGACAAGATTCACGCGCGTTCCATCGGGCCGTATTCGCTGATCACCCAGCAGCCGCTNNGGCGGCAAGGCGCAGTTCGGCGGCCAGCGCTTCGGCGAAATGGAAGTCTGGGCGCTCGAAGCCTACGGCGCGGCGTACATTTTGCAGGAACTGCTGACGGCCAAATCGGACGACGTGTATGGCCGCGCCAAGATTTACGAAGCGATTGTCAAGGGCGAAGCGGCCATTGAGCCCGGCGTGCCGGAATCGTTCAACGTGCTGATTCGCGAATTGCAATCGCTGTGTCTGGATGTCGAGTTAATGAAGAAGCCGCGCGAATTGCCGGAACTGGCGCCGGCGGCGGACTAGGAAAATTGGGCCACGGATGAACACAGATAAACACAGATAGGCAAGTGAAAGAAAGACAGCGAAGACAAGAATGTTTTAGGCCCTGTGTTGATTCTCTCTGTGTTCATCCGTGGCTAAAGGTTTTTGGATTTAGGGTTTTAGGTTTTTCGAACTGGAGGCTATTTTGAGATCCTCTCCGTACGATCGGGCGAATTTGATCGCGGATTTCGATTCGATCCGCATTTCTCTGGCGTCTCCGGAAAAAATCCGGAGTTGGTCCCATGGCGAAGTGACCAAGCCGGAAACCATCAACTACCGCACCTTCAAGCCGGAGCGCGACGGATTGTTCTGCGCGCGTATCTTTGGTCCGACTCAGGATTGGGAGTGCTTGTGCGGCAAGTACAAACGCATGAAGCACCGCGGCGTGATCTGCGACAAGTGCGGCGTGGAAGTCACGCTGGCTCGCGTGCGCCGCGAACGGTTGGGCCACATCGAACTGGCCAGTCCGTGCTCGCACGTCTGGTTCTTCAAGGGCCTTCCCAGCCGCATCGGCCATCTACTCGATATCACGCTGCGCGAACTCGAGCGCGTCCTCTACTTCGAGGCTTACGTCATCGTCGAGCCGGGCGAGGTGGAGAGCCTCAAGCGCGGCGAAGTCATCACCGATGAGCGCAAGCGCCAGCTCGACCAGGAGTTTCCAGGCAAGTTCGTCGCCATGATGGGCGCCGAGGGCATCAAGGAGCTGCTCAAGAAGCTCGACATCGAAGGTCTTTCCACAGAAATTCGCGAAAAGATGAAGACCGAGTTGTCGCAGCAGAAGAAGCTGAAATTCGCCAAGCGCCTCCGCGTGGTGGAAAGCTTCCGCAAGAGCGGCAACAAACCGGAATGGATGATTCTGGACGTGGTGCCGGTGATCCCGCCGGAACTGCGCCCGCTGGTGCCGCTCGATGGCGGCCGCTTCGCCACCAGCGACCTCAACGATCTCTACCGCCGCGTGATCAACCGCAACAACCGGTTGAAGAAGCTGATGGAGCTGCACGCTCCCGACGTGATTGTGCGCAACGAAAAGCGCATGCTGCAGGAAGCCGTGGACGCGCTGTTCGACAACGGCCGCCGCGGCCGCGTGCTGCGCGGCGCCAACAACCGCCCGCTCAAATCGCTTTCCGACACGCTCAAGGGCAAGCAGGGCCGCTTCCGCCAGAACCTGCTCGGCAAGCGCGTGGACTATTCCGGCCGCTCCGTGATCGTGGTCGGCCCCGACCTAAAACTCAACCAGTGCGGGCTGCCCAAGAAGATGGCGCTTGAGCTGTTCAAGCCGTTCATTTACCACCGCCTTGAGCAGCGCGGCCATTGCACCACCATCAAGCAGGCCAAGGAGCTGGTGGAGCAGCAGGACCCGGTGGTGTGGGACATTCTCGAAGAGGTCATCAAGGACCATCCGATTCTGCTGAACCGCGCTCCCACGCTGCACCGCCTGGGCATCCAGGCCTTCGAACCGGTGCTGGTGGAAGGCAAGGCGATCAAGATTCACCCGCTGGTCTGCACCGCCTTCAACGCCGATTTCGACGGCGACCAGATGGCCGTGCACATCCCGCTATCGCCCGAAGCGCAGATCGAAGCCACCACGCTGATGCTGTCGTCCAATAACATTCTTTCGCCGGCGCACGGCGCGCCGATTGCGATTCCGACGCAGGACATGGTGCTGGGCTGCTACTACCTCACCAAGGCACGCCCGGGCGCCAAGGGCGAAGGCCGCACCTTCGCTTCCGCCGACGATGTGCTGATCGCGCTCGAAATGGGCGAAGTGGAAACGCTCACCCCCATCAAACTGCGCTACACCGGCCGCGTGATCGACCTGGTCCACGCCTTCGACAACCAGAATATTCTGCACACCGAGCCAATCGAGTTTATTAAGCAGTACATGGAAACCACGGTAGGACGTGTGATTTTGAACGATCACCTGCCGCAGGACATGCCGTTCATCAACGGCCTGCTGAAGAAGAAGGGCCTCGCCCAACTGGTGCAGTACTGCTACCTCAAGTTTGGCCTGGTGATCACCGTGCAGATGCTCGATGAAATCAAGTCGCTGGGCTTCCTCTACGCGACGCGCGCCGGCATTTCCATCGGCATCGACGACATGGTGGTGCCGAGCGAAAAGGCCGGCCTGGTGCGCGAGGCCGAACTCGAAGTTGTGAAGGTGGAAAGCCAGTACCAGGATGGCGCCATCACCCACGGCGAACGCTACAACAAGATCATCGAAATCTGGTCCAAGGTCACCGAACGCGTTTCGGATGAAATGTTCACGGCCATGGAAGAGGACGACCGTACCGGCCGCTATCTGAACCCGATCTACATCATGGCGGATTCCGGCGCGCGCGGTTCCAAGCAGCAGATCCGCCAGCTCTCCGGCATGCGCGGCCTGATGGCCAAGCCGTCGGGCGAAATCATCGAGACCCCCATCACGGCCAACTTCCGCGAGGGGCTGGACGTGTTGCAGTACTTCATCTCCACCCACGGCGCCCGCAAGGGCTTGGCCGATACGGCGCTGAAGACCGCCGATTCCGGCTACCTGACGCGCCGCCTGGTGGATGTGGCGCAGGACGTGATCATCAGCGAAAACGACTGCGGCACCACCGAAGGCATTTACGTGGAGCCGATCATCGAATCGGGCGAAATTATCGAGCCCTTGCGCGACCGCATCGTGGGCCGCGTCGCGCTCGAGGATCAGAAGGATTACGAAGGCAACCTGATCGTCGCCGTCAACCACGAAATTACCGAAGACCTGGCGGCGGCCATTCAGGCGGCCGGCATCGAGCGGGTGAAGATCCGCTCCGTGCTGACCTGCGAATCCAAGCGCGGCGTGTGCGTTTCCTGTTACGGCCGCAACCTGGCGACGGGACGGCTGGTGGAGCGCGGCGAAGCGGTCGGTGTGATCGCGGCGCAGTCCATCGGCGAGCCTGGCACGCAGTTGACCATGCGCACCTTCCACATCGGCGGCACCGCGACGCGCATCAGCGAGCAATCCACGCAGGACGCCAAGTCGGGCGGCTTCGCCCGCTACATCGGCATCCAGACCGTCCGCAGCAAGTTGGGCGAGCTGATCGCCATGAACCGCGCCGGCATCATGGCCGTGGTGGACGATAAGGGCCGCGAAAAAGAACGCTACCCAGTGGTATACGGCGCGCGCATCACGGTCGACGACGGTGCTCCGGTGAAGGGCAGCCAGATCCTGCTGGAATGGGATCCGTACACGTTCTCGATTCTTACCGAAGTTTCTGGCGTCGTGCACTTCAAGGACCTGGTAGACGGCCTCACCATGCAGGAGCAGGTCGACGAAGTCACCGGCATGTCGCAGCTCGTGGTCACCGATTCACCCGACGAGAAGCGGCAGCCGATGGTGGTGGTGCGGCCGGAAGGGGCGGCGGGCTCGCGCTCGGAAGCTAAGAAATACCTCATGCCAACCCACGCCCACCTGATGGTGCGCGACGGCGAAGAAGCGCATGCCGGCGACGTGCTGGCCAAGATCCCGCGCGAAACCACCAAGACCAAGGACATCACCGGCGGTCTGCCGCGCGTGGTGGAGCTATTCGAAGCCCGCAAGCCGCGCGAAACCGCCATCATCGCCGAAATCAACGGCGTCGTGAAATACGGCGAAGTCAGCAAGGGCCAGCGCAAGATTTACGTGGTGGGCGAAGATGGCGAGCAGCGCGAATACGCTCTGCCCCGCGGCGTTCACATCAACGTCCAGGAAGGCGAGAAGGTCAAGGCCGGCGAGCCGCTGATGGACGGCCCGCGCAATCCGCACGACATCCTCGACGTGCTCGGCGAAAAAGAACTCCAGAAGTACCTGGTCAACGAGATCCAGGAAGTTTACCGCCTGCAGGGCGTCAACATCAACGACAAGCACCTGGAGGTCATCTCGCGCCAGATGATGCGCTGGGTGAAGGTGGAAGATATCGGCGATACGGAATTTCTGCCCGAAGAAGTGGTCGACAAATTCAAATTCCGCGCCGAAAACGCGAAAGTCATGGAAGCGGGCAGCCGCCCGGCGCAGGGTAAGGCCGTGCTGCTGGGCATTACCAAGGCGTCGCTTTCCACCGATTCGTTCATCTCCGCCGCCTCCTTCCAGGAGACGACGCGCGTGCTCACCGAGGCCGCCATCAACGGCAAAGTGGACTACCTGCGCGGCCTGAAGGAGAACGTCATCATGGGACGCCTGGTCCCGGCCGGCACCGGCATGGAGTATTACCGCC
>PLOR01000040.1 GCA_003142185.1 Bryobacterales bacterium | reverse complement strand
TGAGGAAACTCCTAAACAGTATTTCCTTGACATCGGCCGGCCTTCTCATGGAAGCCACTGGAGTTTTCCTGAGTCCGCAGGGGCTGAAGCCCAAACCTTTCTCCCGATCCTTCGGCACGGCTCAAGCCGCGCCCTGATACAAAGCCTCCTGACAGACCACAGCCTTGCGTACTCCTACGTTCCGATTCATGCGAATTCACAAGGAATGGAGAGTTCCGCCACTTCTCGGTCGCGCACCCGCTCATGGATTGCAAGTTGCTTCCGCGGCCCGCGCTGCGCCACACTGAGAGTGGTTCCCTTCGATCATCATGCCTGACTTTTGCAGTTGCGGCGCCGAGCTTCCCCCGGATGCATTGTTCTGCCATAAGTGCGGCAAGCCGCAGAGAGAGCTGACGGAAGTGGCCGCCGAGGCGCCGGAGCCCGCGCCGGTCGTTGTGCCACCACCGCACGAACGAACGCAGCCACAGCCACCGCCGGCGCCGCTCGATTTCCGCAATCCGCTGGCGCTGAAGATTGCCTTGTTGGTGGCCCTGGGCGCGACCGCACTGTTCTTCCTGCCGTACGTCAACTGGCTGGCTGCGGGGTATTTCGCGGTGTTCCTCTACCGGCGGCGGACCGGTTGCGCCATCAACGTAGGCGCGGGTGTGCGCCTGGGCTGGATCACCGGGCTGTTCACCTTCCCGCTGGCCGCCGTGTTTTATGCCGCCGTGTTCTATGTGATCAACGTGGCGTCGGCGCTGCCGCAGTTCCGCGCCGAACCGCGTTTTCAGGAGCTGCTGGGCCTGCTGAAAAGCTGGTCGGACATCGCCGTGTTGCTGCTGCAGTTGTTCATCCTCACCACCTGCCTCAGCATGGCCGGCGGCGCACTGGCCGCCAAGCTCGGCCAGCCTAGCCCGCCACGGGGCGGGAGTAACGCTTGACCAGCGCCACCGCCGCGAAGATCACCAGCATCGCCGCCGATTCCCGCCGGCCGAACGGCTCGCGGTAGAATAGCCATCCCAGCGCCACCGCGACCACCGCGTTCACGTACGGGTAAATCGATACCACGGCTACCGGCAGCCGGTCCATCACGTAGACGAAAGCGCTGTAGCCCACCAGCGAACCGAAGACCACCAGGTAGAGCAGCGCGCCAACGCCGCGCGTGCTCCAGTGGATGGGTTGATGCGGGACCAGCCACGCAAACGGCACCATCGCCAAGGCCGCCGCCAGTTGGTGAATGCCGCCGGCGACCACCGGGTGCGCCTTGCCTGCGTTGCGGCGTTGATAAATGGAGCCGAACGACCAGCCCGCCATGCCGATTTGCAGAACCAGAAAGCCGACCAGCAAGCTGTGACCGGCGCCCTGCGGGCCCGCGCCCGGCGTCACCAGCAGCGCCGCGCCCGCCAGACCCAACGCCATCGCACCGATGGTCGGCGCGTGCAGGCTCTCGCCGCCGGGCAGCAGCGCTTCCACTCCCACCATCCAGAACGGCGACATGGCAGTGATCAGGCCGGCCATGCCACTAGGGATGAGGGTTTCGGAGATCACCAGCGCGCCGTTGCCGATGGTGAGCGTTCCCAGACCGGCGATGCACGCCGCGGCCAGTTCCTTTCCGCGCGGAATGTACAGGCCGCGGTACCAGGCGAACGCGAGCGTCAGCGTTCCCGAAATCAAATAACGCACCGCGACCAACGTGAGCGGCGGAAAGGTTTCGAGCGACATCCGTATGCCCAGGTAGGTGGTGCCCCAAAAGAAACACACCGCCGCCAGCGCTACATACGGTTTGAAGAGGGGATGCCGGGACAACCCCCAGCTTAACATCGGCGTGTGCGGCGACGCGGGTTGCGGCGCAACCCGTCCTAACGGCCGGCGGTTCGGTTAGAATTAAGGCTGAGATGGTGGAGATTCAACCGATTCGTGTCGAAATCGAACGCGAGGAAGATGGCCGAATCCTGGCCTCGGTGCCGGACCTGCCGGGCGTCATGGCTTACGGCAGCACCGAAGACGAGGCTGTCCGAAGGGTTAAGGCGATAGCTCTGCAGGTACTGGCTGACATGATCGAGAGCGGCGAGAATGTGCCCGAACCGCTGAAGGCGCTATTTGCCGCGTGAGTGTCTGGCGCGCAACGAAAGCCAAACGGGTGTACGCCGCCCTCTTACGTCTCGGTTGGACGCTCAAGAAGCAGGTCGGATCTCATCGAAAGCTACAGCGCCCCGGGTGGTCGAACTTCACTTTCTGTTTTCATGATGGCGTAGAGGTTGGCCCAGCGGCTCTGGCCAAGATCGGAAAAGATACAGGTCTTCGCCCGGAAGACTTGTGAGCCCGGCGCTTTGAAGCCGGGCCCCGGCGACAATCGTGGCCGCCCCGTCGTCAGACCGATACGCGCAGCCCCAGGTGCTTCGCGAACGGATCGAAATCCCTGTCGTTATGCAGCAGGGTGTACCCGCCCTCAATGCAGCGGGTTGCAATCACCGTATCGATAGTCTTGCGAACCGTGATGCCGCGGTTGCGCAGCGCCCGAAAATTCTTCGCCGCTTGAATCGCGATCCTCTGCCCGCCCAACTCGACGACAATCAACGAAGTGAGCATTCTCCTGGCATGGTTGAAGTCCCGCTCGTCGGTGAATCCTTGCAGGACCTCGGTCAGAATCAAGTCACCGATGGCCAAAGGCTCATTACCCAGCAGGCTATCGAGTTTCTCGGTCTGCGCTGTGATCGTACCGTTGAAATAGTCGATCCACACGCTGGAATCGACCAGGATCAACTATCGCTCCGCATCGAGTCGAGATCGCCCTGCCAGTGCAGCTTGCCGCGGAGACGGCGGATCTCCGCCTGTCTGCTGAGGCGCAGCACAATCCGCAAACCCTGTTCCACGGCCTCGCGCTTGGTCTTGAGGCCGGTTGCGCGAAGCGTGTCCCGCATCAGCTTGTCGTCGATCACGATATTCGTCCGCATGATGTGTATCCTACTAAACAATTATACACATTCCGGGAGATCGCCAAGAGGTAGGATAGACGATCGGTTTTTGTCGTCTGTCAAGGTCGTGCTCGATCGAGGCATGACAGACCACAAAAGGCGATGGTCTGTCCTACCTGGCCCGCCTTGCCCAGCCCGGCGGCTCCTACGGCACCGGCGGGAGCGGCACGCGCAGACGCCCTTGAAAGACTTCGCCGAAGGCTTCCAGCACTTCGCCGTGCAGCGAGCCGTTATCGGCCAGCAGGTGGTCGGATTGGGTCACGCTGTGCGGCGCGCCCCGCATGTCGGAAACGCGGCCGCCGGCTTCGGTTACCAGCAGCGTGCCCGCCGCCACGTCCCAGGGCTTGAGTCCGAATTCCCAGAACAGGTCCAGCCGCCCGCACGCCACGAAGGCCAGATCGAGCGCCGCCGACCCGGTGCGGCGCACGCCGTGCGAAGCCATCGCCATCTGGTAATAGAAGTGGATGTTCACATTGTGATCCCGCTTGCGGGCGGGAAATCCGCTGGACCCCAGGCATTCGGCCATCCGCTTGATTTGCGAAACGTGAATCCGCCGGTTATTTAAGTACGCGCCGGCGCCGCGTTCGGCGGTGAACATCTCCTGATGAATGGGGTCGTATACCACGCCGGCCACCATCTGGCCCGCGCGCGCCAGGCCGATCGAGACATTGAACGCCGGAAAACTGTGCGCGAAATTGGTGGTGCCGTCGAGCGGGTCCACGTACCAGCAGTATTCGGCTTGGGGGTCGTGGCCGCCGCCCTCTTCGGCGACAATTCCGTGGGAAGGGAAGTGCGAGCGCAGCCGCTCCACCACCAGCTTTTCGCTGGCCCGGTCGGCTTCCGTCACCAGATCGAATTCGCCCTTGACTTCAAACGCCACCCGCCGCTCGAAATAGTTGGCGAGCAAGGCGCCGGCCTCGCGGGCGATTTCCACGGCTGTTTCGAGATAGGGCATGCGCGAGAAAGACGGCTGCCGGGCCTAACCCAGCTCCACCACGTAGTTGATGTCGTGCTTGAAGATGAAGAGGTTCGGCTCGCCCTGGCGGGTAATCCGGATGAAGGAGTGATCGTAGTATTCGATCACGCCCGTTACTTCTTCGCCGCCGGCCAGCTTGACGCGCACGGGCGTCGCCTTCTCGATCAACTGCTTGAGGTATTTGGCCTCTTCCAGGGTGTGCTCCGGCGCGCGCGCGGACTTTGGCTCTTGTATCGTACGCTTCTCCTAACGCTTTTTCCGGCTATCGGGCTTCAGCGTAATCTGTTCCGCCGGCGTTCCCGAGTTAGCCTCCGCTTCCCCATAATAGCCGTTGCGCGCCGAGGCCCGCAATTCGGGAGATTTGAGCCGCACTTCCAGCTTGTGAAAACGCTCCTTGGTGAGCGGAACGTCGTGCGGGTAATAACCCAGCAGGTATTCGGTGCGCAGCTCGGTGATGATGGAGTTGAAGGCGCGGTCGAGCTGCGGGCCCTCGGAGAGCAGGAAGGTGCGTCCGCCGGTGCCTTCGGCCATGAATTGCAGGGCGTGCTCGCCGCCGATATCGCGTCCCGCATCGTTGGTGATCGGCATCACGATCACCGGATAAATTACCGCATCGGCCAATTGCGCCGCTTCAAGCGCCCGGTGACTGTCGATCTTGCTGGTAGTTTCGCCGCCGTCGCTCACCAGCACCAGCGCCTTGCGGCCTTCACGCAGCTCCAGGTCGTGCGAAGCCAGCCAGATGGCGTCATAGAGGGAAGTTCCGGCCGAGCCGTGCATCTGGCGCAGCATGGCTTCGAGCGACACGATGTTGCGGGTGTAGTTGTGCACCTGCGTCACCGAGTCGTCGAAGGCATAGAGCGCCACCTGGTCCTGGGAGTTGCGGAAAGAAAGCAGGGTGCGCACGAAGCGCACGGCGGAATCGGTTTCGAACTTCAAGTCCTGGTTGGTAGACCCGCTGACATCCACCAGCAGCGCGACCGAGAGCGGCTGATCGGCCTGGCGTTCGAAGATCGCCACTTCCTGCCGCACGCCGTTGTCGAAGATTTCGAAATCCTCCTGGTGCAGCGAGCCCACCAACTGGCCAGCGCGATTCTTCACCGTGGCGGCCACGTGCACCAGGTTGACCTTGACCGGAATCACGAGGTCCTGGGCGCCCAGCGCAGAGGTCAGCGCTACCGCCGCGGCGAACATGGCGCCAAGGTGGAGCAGGCACCCCGGTTTTTGGGCCCGTGCCGGATTTCGCCTGCCCACTGTTCCTCTCGTGTTTTCCTGGGGGCTCGCCTGAAAATAACCTCGCCATTCCATCGTGGTGCACGCACTCGTGCGTGCCGCGTCGGCACTCGTGCCGACGCCCGGCTTCCCAGCGCCGAGCAGGTGTCGAGAAGAGTCTCGACACGGCACGCACGGGTGCGAGCGCCACCCCGGCCGCCAGCTAGCGCGCCAAAGGGACATCGGGGTCCCACGCTCCTTCCACCCAGACCTCGCCATCGGCAAAATGCTCTTTCTTCCAAATGGGGACGCGCTTCTTGAGGCGGTCGATACCTTCGAGCGCGGCCTCGAACGCCGGCCGCCGGTGGGCCGCGGTAACCGCCACCACCACGCTGGTTTCGCCCACCAGCAGACGGCCCAGCCGGTGCGCCATGGCGATGCGTTCGAGCGCGAAAGAGGCGGCCAGTTCGCGGCCGATTTCCGCCATGGTGCGCAATGCCAGCGGCGCATAGCCTTCGTAATCGAGGTAGAGCGTGCGCCGCCCGCCGGTGTGGTTGCGGACGGTGCCTTCGAATGTCACCACCGCACCTTCTCCGCCTCGCAGCAGCCGGCCGGCGATCCGGCGCGTATCGATCGACCGGTGGGTGATGGCGAAGTAGTTGCCGGATTCTTCGATTTCGAGGCCGTCCGCGCCATCTTCCGAGCCGCCGCTGACCGGCGGCAGAAGCGCGATCTCGTCCCCTTCGGCGAGCTTGGTGGCCAGCTCCGCGAACGCCTGATTGCGCGCCACCACGATGCTTCCCGCCATCTTGCCGACGCCCGGCGAGAGCGCCGCGTAATGATCCAGCACCGTGCGTAGATCGGCGCCCTCGGCGAACTCGGCATCCTCCGAGCTGCGGCCGGCCAGGTCCTTCAAAACCCCGAAAAACAACACACGAACGCGCATCTGTAGCGTTGGAATTCTCAGTCTATCAGACGGTTCCAATCGGCTATCCGTTGCGCCCTTGTTGCGGGTGTGCGACACATGCCGTTCACCGCCCTTGCAAAAATGTTTGCCGCCCGTTTTCAATCGCTTGGGCCTTTGCGCCCGGCTCTTCGGGCCAGTGCCCAGGCTATTCTGAAATCGAAAAAGAGCTGCTCGCTCGCCAAGACGCAGCCCGTTTCGGAGCCACGTCCGGTGCCTATCCGCCTGCAGGGGGCATTTGAAACCGGGTCGCGCGGTGCAACGTTCGCATAGGCGGCCATAGAGGCTTGTACTCCTCCTCGAGAGGAGAAAGGAACCGGTTCCTCGCAGCCCCGGCGTTTCCGCGCCGGCATTTACGTACCATCGCAACGCAAAGCCCACAAAAACAGCTTCCGAAATCGCTCTCCGCGAACACGATTCCGTCACCGCCCGCCCTCGCACACAGGCGTAGTGTGTCCACGCCACCCTTCCCAATTCCGCCCAGCTCCCGGAGCAATGACGGAGGCCGCCATCGGTTTCAAGATTTCGCGCCGCTTGCCCGCCGGCCCGTTTCAGTGTTGGAGTATAGAGGATGCATCGATTGCTCCTGATTTCAACCATCGCGGTTTCGGGCTTTGGCGCCCGCGCCGCCGACCCTCCGGCGCTGATGCCGCTGCCGCTGAAGCTGGAAGCGGGCGCGGGCGCGCTGGCGATTGACCAGAAGTTCACCGTAACCGCTTCGCTGGCCGACCCACGCCTCGAGAGCGCGCTGAACCGGCTGGTAGCCCGCCTTTCGCGCCAGACCGGCATGGCCATTCCGCGCGGCAAGCCGGCCGCCGGCGCGCACGCCACGTTGCGCGTGGAATGCGCGGCACGTGGCGCGCTGTATCCAACCCTGGGCGAGGATGAATCCTACCAGCTTGCGGTCACGCCCGAAGGGGCGCTGCTGAAGGCCGCCGCTGTGGATGGCGCGCTGCACGGGTTGGAAACTTTCGCGCAACTGGTCCAGCCCGGAGCCACCGGCTTCCAGGCGCCAGCGGTGCGCATTGACGACCGGCCGCGCTTCCCGTGGCGCGGGCTGCTGATGGACGTTTCGCGCCATTGGATGCCGGTCGAGGTGGTGGAGCGCAACCTGGATGCGATGGCCGCGGTGAAGCTGAACGTCTTCCACTGGCACCTCTCCGACGACCAGGGCTTTCGCGTGGAGAGCAAACGCTATCCGCGTTTGCAGCAGTTCGGTTCCGGCGGCCATTACTATACGCAGGCCGAAATCCGCGCCGTGGTGGCTCACGCGCGCGAGCGCGGGATCCGCGTGGTGCCCGAGTTCGACATGCCGGGCCACACCGCGAGCTGGTTTCCCGGCTATCCGCAACTGGCCAGCGGGCCGGGCCCCTTTGAAACCGGCGGCGACTACGGCATGTTCGATCCGGTGATGGATCCGAGCCGCGAGGAAACCTACCGCTTCCTGGACGGCTTTATCGGCGAAATGGCAACGCTCTTCCCCGACCCTTATTTCCACGTGGGCGGCGACGAAGTGAACGGCAAGCAATGGGGCCAGTCGGCGCACGTTAAGGCGTTTGCCAAACAGCACCGGTTCAAGGACGCGCGCCACATCCAGTTGTATTTCAGCCAGCGCATTCGTCAGATCCTGGCGCGGCACGGCAGAACCATGGTCGGCTGGGACGAGATCCTGCAACCGGGATTGGGTTCGGGCACCGTGATTGAGACCTGGCGCGGACGCGCGGCGCTGGCCGAATCGGTGCGGCAGGGCTATCGCGGCATCTTGTCGTGGGGCTACTACCTGGATCACCTCAGCCCGGCCAGTTTTCATTACGGCATCGAGCCGCTGGCCGGCGACGCGGCGCAATTGACCCCCGAGCAGACTCGCCACATTCTGGGCGGCGAGGCGTGCATGTGGGCGGAGCTGGCGAGCGCGGAGACGGTGGATTCGCGCATCTGGCCGCGGCTGGCGGCGATTGCCGAGCGGCTCTGGTCGGCGCCGGACGTAACCGATGTGGACTCGATGTACCAGCGCCTGGAAGCCGTCAGCCGGATGCTGGAGTGGACCGGCATCGAGCATCGATCCAACTACGCGCCGATGCTCGACCGGCTGAGCGGCAACCATTTCGCGCCGCCGGTGCGCGTGCTGGCCGATGCCTGCGAAGCGTTGGGGCTGGGACCGCGGCACGTCGATGGCATCACCACCGAGACGCCGTTCAACCGCATGGTGGACGCCGCCCGCCCGGAGAGTGAGAGTGTGCGCGCGCTCGAATTGGCGGCTGCCCGTGTGGCGGCGGAGCCGGCCGCCGCCGCGGCCGACGTGGCGGCCCTACGCGCGCAGTTCACCCGCTGGGCAGCCAACGACCGCGACTTCGAGCCGCTGGCCCAGGCCAATTCGCTGCTGGAGGAGTTGAAGCCGATTTCGAAGGATCTATCGGCCGCGGGCGCGCTGGGGCTGCGACTGCTCGATATCATCGCCACTGGCCGACCGGCGCCGCCCGACTGGCTCGCCAGCCAGGACACCGAACTCAAACGCATGTTGGAGCCGGACGCGGACCTGCGCCTGGCCGCCGTGCGCCCCGTCAGGATTCTGTTGGATCGCGCCGCGCGCGCCGGCAAATAGGGAGAGGATCTCTCGGTAGCGCCGGCGGTCTTGCCGCCGGTTCTTTTTCTTTGCCGCAGGACGCCGGCGGCAAGACCGCCGGCGCTACCATGCTCCTCAGTTCTGGGCGGCTAAATAAAACTGCAACGTAGGCGAAGTCGAGTTACCCACCCCGACCGCGACGCCGAATGGAGGCGGGCCGGCCATGTACAAATTCGCCGGCACCGGTACATCCACCCGCAATATATCGATCACCGCGCCTGGAATGCCGCCAGCGTACGCCGGCGTTGCCGTCAGCGTACCGATACCGATGTTGGGAGGGCAGTCGACCAAGCAGAACGCGAATAGAGTAAAGAAAAAATCAACCTGAATCCTCGCGGCTGGCGCCGGAGCGGGCGACGCGGCTATCGTCCCATCCGGTAAGTTGGGATTGAGCGCGCCAGCTCCGCTGACGAGGATGGTTACCGTGTCGCCCGTGGACGCGGGGTTCGACGATGAGTTGACGCTGCCATCGGAATTCAAAACGGCCATTATGTTTGGTTGCGCCGCGGCCACCTGCAAAGGCAGGGTCTGCGACGAACCGGCGCCGGTCGAGATCGTCATGTTCACCTGCGTGCTCCCCGCGACTTCGTAGGGCACCAGCACATTGATTTGATTTTCCGCCGCATAGAAAAGCGGCGCGAGAACACCGCCGAACGAAACCTGCGTGCCTCCCAGCGAGCTGGCAACTCTGCCGTTGGAATCGATCTGCATTCCGACTCCTACGGCCGGCCCCAGGCCGTTCCCGTAAATGCTGATGAATTCGCCGGGCGCCACCACGTCGTTCGCGGCGTTCGCGGCCGAATCCGCCACGCCGAGAATGGATACTCCGGTGGGTGCCGCGCGCGGCTGCCGCAAGACGAAGCCAGTCCCTATTTTCGCGTTGAATGCCGCCTGCGGCGGTCCGATTACCGTCAGGCTGCCATCCGGATTCACCGCCAGGTCCTGACCCGCCATGCCGTTCGGCACCAGTTCGGCAAACAGCACGCTCGAGCCATCCGGCGCGAGCTCGGCAATCACGGCATCGCCCAAAACGATCGAGTTCGGGCCCAACACCAAGCCTGAAGGATCGGCAAGCGATTCGGTGATCCACACGCCGCCCTGCGCGTCGAGTCTCAGTCTCGGCGCAGCATTGACGATGCCATAATACGTCGAAAACAGGAGGCTGGCGCCGGTCGAATTCAGTTTGGTCACAAAGCCATCGACCAGGTTGAATGTCGTTTGGGCGAGCTGAGGTTGGATCGCCCCGGGTGTGATGGGGATTGGATCATAAGTAGTTCCGGCGACCACCACATTGCCGCTCGAATCCAGTGCGATTGCGTCCGGCGCCCCTTCGCCCAGCAGCGTGGACCAAATCAAGCCGGTGCCTTGAGCGTTCAAACGCGTGATGAACCCATCGGAGTCATTAGCGCCGCCTTGAAATTGCGTTTGAAACGCCCCCGGTGTAACCGGGAAATCGGACGCATACGTGTAGCCGGCAACCGTGGCTACACCGTTCGAATCCACGGCCAACGCCAGAATGAAAGTGGGCGCCGCCAAGGTGCCGGAAGGCTGACCGCCGAGCAATGTCGAATAGGCCAACGTGTAGGGTGGAGTTGATTGACTGGCCGGCGTGAGCTTTGCCACAAAGCCGTTGGGCACGTATGCCGGCGCGGTAATCAGCGCACTAATAAAGGCGCCCGGCGTGACCGGGAAATCCGTCTGGCTGGTTGAACCTGCCAGGTACGGATTGCCGGCCGGATCGAACGCGATGGCGCTGATCGCAGTGGCGCCAATGGGGTCGAGCCCGCCGAACGTGCCGCTCGACAGCAGATGAGTGCCGGTGCTATCGAGCTTGGCGATAAGACCGAGCGTGGGGTAACTCTGCGACGAAACGGCTATCGAACCGGCGATCCAAAGGTTGCCCAGCGGGTCCACGGCCGCGGCGGCGGCTTGGCCGTCATTGCCTGCCGGGAAAGTGAACAGCGAGATGGCGTTGCCGCTCGAATCCACTTTCACCACCGTAATCGTCGTCATCGCCACCAGTTCCTCGCTGGGACCCGGCGGCAAAGGTGACGAACTTACGATGAAATTGTTCCCTTGCCCATCCGGGGCGATGCAGCAGGGGTTAAGCGAAACGTAGGAAATGTGGGATTGCTGCGCAGCGGCAGTTGCAACCGAAAATGCAAGCAGCACGGCAGCCGATAGGGAAGACCTGGCGACGCTCATACTACTATAATATCGGTGTGGCTCGAACCGAGGGTTTTCTGGTAACCCAAACGGGCTGAAATTCGTAACTATAATATTGCTGTGTCACAACTTCGTAGTGGCAGACTAGTCGAGACGGCGCGCTGCCTGCAGCCCCTCGGGCGAGCCTTGCTCGTCCTGCTGCTGCTGTCGGTGACCATCGCGGCCCAGTCCTCCGCACTCGACCCGCGGCACGAATCGCACCATGCGCCGGGCCATTGCTGCCTGCTGTGTTATACGGGGCCGCTGCCCATGCTGCGGACTACCGTGCCGGCGGCGGTGACGCCGGTTTTCCTAGTGACCTGGCTGGCGCCCGCGCCCGATTTCCAGTCTTTCCACGAAGTGCTGCTCACCGCGAGCTCCTCGCGCGCCCCTCCCGCCGCATAGCTCCTCCCACTGTCAATTCGTTGGTCCGGCGCCGTTTGCGCGGCGCGGGATCATGTGTTTTTTGGAACAGGAATCAGGAGAAGAGTTTGCCATGCAGGCAACATCGCGCATTGGCACGCAGCTATTTCCGGTAGCCGCGTGTATCCCTGCAGTTCTCTTAGCGGCGCTCGGATTATTCCAAGCGGCTTGCGGTGAGTTGAAAAAGGCGGAAAGCAAACCCGCCGATGAGTCCAACCCGTCCGCCGGCTTTTTCACCGTGCCGCCGGATCAGTTGGCTCATCTGAAAACTGCGCAGGTGGCGAAGACCTCCTGGGAAGTCGCCATCCACACTACCGGAACGGTGGATTGGGACCAGGACCACACCACGCAGGCCATCACCCAGGTGAACGGGCCGATCGCGCGGATTCTGGTGGACGTGGGCACGCCGGTTCAGAAAGACCAGCCGCTGCTCTATGTCTCGAGCCCCGATGTCGCCAACGCCATCGCCGTGTATCGCAAGGCCCGCAACCGCGAGCGATTCAACAAGACAATCATCGACCGCATGAAGGAAATGCTGGACCGAGGGGCGGTGGCCACCAAGGATTACGAAAGCAGCGTGGCGGATTACAACGACGCTGCAACCGACGTCCAGAACAGCCTGCAGCCGCTGAGAATTTTCGGCATCACCGCCCAGGAGATCGACCACGCGGAGCAGCAGGGCGCCTCCATTAATACCGAGCTGGCCGTCCGCTCTCCCATCTCCGGCGTGGTCGTGCAGAAACTCATTTCGCCAGGCATGTTGATCCAAGCGGGGCAGACCGTCTGCTTCCAGGTCAGCGACACTTCCACCGTTTGGGTGCAAGGCCACATTTTCGATCGCGACCTGCCCTCGATAAGGATCGGGGATCGAGTGGAGGAGACCAATCCATCCTTCAACCGCAACTTCAGCGGCACGATTGCCTACATCGGTTCCTTCGTGGATCCGAACACGCGCACCACGCCCGTCCGCATCGTCACGGCAAATCCCGGCGGCCTGTTGAAGAAGGATATGTTCGTCGACGCGGTGGTTCGTACCAGCACGCAGAACAACATTCTGGTGGTCCCGGTGGCGGCCGTGTTGCGCGACGACAAGAACGAGCCGATCGTGTACGTGCAGGCCGAGCCGGGCAAGTTCACGCAGCGTTCGGTGGCGACCGGGCCGCAGCAGAACGGATTGGTCGCTGTCACCAGTGGATTGCAGGAGGGCGAAACCATCGTGAGCGACGGAAGTCTCTTCCTCCAGTTCGCCAACGCCATTCAATAGAGGCGCAAACGGCATGATCGCAAGAATAGTCTCCTTCGCCCTTCAGCAGCGGTTCCTGATCGTGATCGCCTCGCTGGCCCTGATGGTCTGGGGCGCGTTCTCCTTCCTCAATCTGCCGATTGACGCCTATCCGGATCTCTCGCCGCCGCACGTGGAAATCATCACGCAGTGGCCCGGCCACGCAGCCGAGGAAGTCGAACGGCTGGTTACCATTCCGCTCGAAATCGAGATGAACGGCATTCCGCGGCTGGATACGCTGCGCTCGATCTCGCTCTACGGCCTTTCCGCCATCGAGATGAATTTCGAGTACGGCGCCGACCCGTATTTCGTGCGCGAGCAGGCGTTTGAACGCATGGCCGATGCCTCGGTGCCCGCCGGTTTGCAGCCCTCTATCTCGCCGTTATTCAGCCCCAGCGGCCTGATCTACCGCTACGTTTTGCAGAGTCCCGATCGTTCGCCGCAGGACCTGAAGGTGATCGAAGACTGGGTGCTGGAGCGGCATTACCGCTCCATCCAGGGCGTTGCCGATGACTCGGGCTTCGGCGGCACCGACATGCAGTATCAGGTGCTGCTCGATCCTAACAAGCTGTTCTCTTACGGCGTGACGGTCCCGCAAGTTACACAGCAACTGAGTAACAACAATGCCAATGCGGGTGGCGGCTTTTATTCCCAGGGCGGGCAGTTTTACTATGTCCGCGGATTGGGCCTGGTGCGCGATAAGGCGGATATCGGCAACATCATTCTGCAAGAGAAGAATGGGATTCCGGTTTACGTGAAAGATATCGCCAAGGTGGAAATCGGCTACGCGCCGAGACTCGGCCAGTTCGGATACAGGAAGCAGGATGAGGCGGTGGAAGGCGTCATTCTGATGCGCGTCGGCGAACAGGCGCAAGTGATTCTGCGGCGCGTGGAAGCCATGACCAAGGAACTCAATGAGCACGTGCTGCCGCCGGACGTGAAGGTGGTGCCGTACTACGACCGCCAGGGGCTGGTCGAGGAGACCACCAAGACGGTGGAGGCCAACCTTCTGCGCGGCATGGTGCTGGTGTTGATTATTCTTGGCCTTTTCCTGTTCAGCGTGCGGACCGCGTTGATCGTCGCCGTCACCATCCCGTTCTCGCTGATGTTTTCGTTCATCTGCCTGGACTGGAGACACATTCCCGCGAACCTGCTCTCCATCGGCGCCATCGACTTCGGCATCATCGTGGATGGGTCCGTGGTCATGGTGGAGAACATCTTCCGCGAGCTGGCGGCCCGCTATGACGAGGATTACAACTTCATCGACGTGATCCGGGCCGCGGCGCATGACGTCGAACGGCCGATCTTCTATGCGATCGCGGTGATCATCGCGGCGTATCTGCCGATCTACGCGCTGGCCGGGGCTTCGGGCCGGCTCTTTCAGCCGATGGCGGCCACCATGTCGTTCGCCCTAATAGGCTCGCTGGTGTGTACATTGACCTTGCTTCCGGTGCTGTGCGCCTTCTTTCTGCGCAGACACGTGCACGAACCGAAGGCGCGGCTCTACGAATGGGTTCGCGGCATTTATGGCAGAATGCTGGGCTGGTGCCTGCGCAACCGGATGATCACGGTGGCGATCATACTGGCGATCTTCGGCGCCTCGCTGCTGTTGATTCCCTATATCGGCGGCGAGTTCATGCCGCACCTGGACGAAGGCGCGCTGTGGGTGCGCGCCACCACGCCCTACACCATTTCCTTCGAAGAGGCGTCCAAGTTATCTCCGCAGATTCGCGATCTTCTGTCGAGCTTCCCGCAAGTGACGACCGTCGCCAACGAGTTAGGACGCCCCGACGACGGCACCGATTCGACCGGCTTCTTCAACAACGAATTCTATGTGGGCCTGAAGCCTTATAACGACAGCACCTGGCAGGGCAGCATCCATACCAAGCCCGAATTGATTGAAGCCATCCAACATAAGTTGGCGGCCTTCCCCGGCGTCATCTTCAACTACACGCAGCCCGCCGAGGACGCGGTGGACGAGGCCGAAACCGGATTGAAGAGTTCCCTGGCGGTGAAGATATTCGGCCCGGACCTGGCCACGCTGGAAGATAGGGCCGTTCAGGTGAAGAACGTTCTCACCAAGGTTCCGGGCATCAAGGAAATCACGGTGGTGAGGGAATTGGGCCAACCCAGCCTGGTGATTACGCCGGACCGCGCCAAGCTGGCTCGCTTCGGCCTCAACGTGAGCGACGTGAATACGCTGGTGGGCACCGCTATCGGCGGCTCGGCCGCGACGCAGGTGATTCAGGGCGAGCGCCAGTTCGACCTGGTGGTGCGTATGCAGGAGCAGTACCGCAGCGACGAAAACGCCATCCGGAACCTGCTCATCGCCACGCCCGATGGCCAGTATCTGCCGCTCTCGCAGTTCTGCGAAATCAAGGTGGAAAGTGGCGCGTCCTTCATTTATCGGGAAGCCAATTCGCGCTTCATCGGAGTCCAGTTCAGCGTGGAAGGCCGCGACCTGGCCAGCGCCGTAAGCGAAGCCCGCGAGAGAGTCGCGGCAGCGGTCCAGCTTCCCATCGGTTACAAATTCGACTGGGGCGGAGAGTACAAAGAGTATCTTTCGTCGCGGGAGCAGATGAAGGTGATCTTACCTTTGACCGCGCTCTTGATTCTTCTGATCCTATTCGCTCTATATGGAAATTTGAAATTCCCGCTCATCATTTTCTTTAGCGTGATGGTGACGGAACCGGTGGGCGGACTGCTGGCGTTGTGGGTTACGCACACTAATTTCAGCGTTTCGTCGATGTTAGGCTTCGTGGCGCTGATGGGCGTTGCGGTGCAGACCAGCGTGATTCTGTATTCGTTCATCAACAAACTGCGCCTGGAAGGAAGAGACATCGCCACGGCCACGCTCGAAGCCTCCGTGCTGCGGCTGCGCCCGATCATGATGACGGCGCTGGTGGCTTGTTTCGGCCTGCTGCCGGCGGCCCTGTCCACGGGGATCGGGAGCGATTCGCAGAAGCCGTTTGCCATCGTAATCGTAGCCGGCCTGGCATCGCGGCTGTTCCTGTCGATTTTCCTTTCGCCGGTGCTCTACGCGCTGACGGCGCGGGAAGGCGATACCTTGCAGGTTTGAGGAGTAACATGCGTCGATCCATTCTGTATCTACCAATCGGCTTGTTAGTGGGCGTGTGCCTCTGCCCTGAGGCGTTCGCGCAAACCGCTTTGACATGGCAGCAGGTTAAGGCCAAGTTCGAGGCGGACAATCCCAACCTGCGCGCGGGCCAACTCAATATCCAGGAATCCAAGGCGCAAGAAGTTACGGCATATCTGCGCCCGAATCCGAACCTGACTGCGGGTTTGGATCAGTTAGATCCCTTCACCGGCAGTCCCTATCGGCCGTTTGCCTATACCTTTCCTCTTGTCGCCTTCGATTATCTGCATGAGAGGCAGCACAAACGCGAACTGCGCCTGGAAAGCGCGCAGAAGGGCACCACCATCGCGGAATCGCAACAACTGGATCTGGAACGCACGCTGCTTTTTACTCTGCGCAGCGCCTTCGTCCAGACTTTGCAGGCCAAGGCTCTGCTCGAGAGTGCCAAGGAGAACCTGGATTACTTCGAGAAAGAGTTGTCGATTAACCGCGCGCGTTTCAAGTCCGGCGACATTGCGCGCGTGGATCTGGACCGGCTGGTCTTGCAGCGCGCGCAATACGAATCCGACTATCAAACCGCGATGGTCAACGCCCGCACCGCGAAGATCACCTTGCTGACGCTGCTCAACGAGCGGACGCCGGTGGACCAGTTCGACGTGACCGGGCCGTTCGAATTCCAGGAGAAGGTTATGGCTCTCGAAGAGTTCCGCTCCGTGGCGCTCGGAACCAGACCTGATTTGAAGGCCGCCATGGAAACCATCGACAAAGCCGAAACCGACCACAAACTTGCCGTTTCGAACGGTTCCACGGATCCCACCTTCGGCGTGGACTTTGGGCACAATCCCCCGATCGCGGTTTACATGGGAGTTAGCGTAAACATCCCGCTGCGTATTTTCGACAGAAACCAGGGCGAGAAAGAGCGCACGCAAATCGACATCGCCCATGCGGAGAGACAGAAGGACGCCGCGGCGGCGCAGGTATTCAGCGATGTCGATTCGGCTTACTACACGCTGATGAGCTCGGCGAATCTATTGCGGCCGTATCGGAGCGCGGACGGTTATCTGGAGACAGCCTTGCGAATCCGCGACACCATGTCGTTTGCCTACCAGCGGGGCCAGGCGGCGTTGTTGGATTATCTGGACGCTCAAAGAGACTATCGCCTAACCGAAGTGGCTTACATCAACCTGGTGGGATCATACCTGACCGCCGCCAGCCAGTTAAACATGGCCGTAGGCCGCGAGGTCATCCAGTAGCGGTCCCTTCGTGAAGAGACTGGCTGGCAGGCGGAATCCGCTTCGGACCCGAAAACCGGGGCGCCTGCCCCACTTTCCGTTTACGCTTGGGCGGCTGCGATCTGGGTGTGGCGGCGGATTACGAGGTGGCGGAAGAAAGTGCGTGTGGCCCCTTTACGCTCCGTGTTTTCGTCCCATTCCTAGCCTTCCGTGGGACCGATCGTGCCCACGGGAAACCGCTAAGCTATTGAAACAATCAAAACCGTGGTTCGAAAGTGGGCCAATCGTGCCCACTTTTCCGCTGGTCGCCGAAACAAAAGCAAACGGTCCGTGGGAGGCGAACACCTGCTTCCTGATTTCAGTGTGGCATAAGAGCGGAAGCGGGTACCGCGTCCGGAGTGCTGGAACAGGGTGTAGGGCCTGTGGGGACAGCGGTTTGGGAGAATTTGGCGGAGCGGTGAACGATCTACGCGTAGGTCACGTCCCGTCTGTCGAGCTTCACACGTCTGTCGAGCTTCACATGTCGAGCTTCACACCACCCTCCGCGGCGATGCGCGAACGGCGCGCTCGAACGCCCAGCGGGAGATGTGATCGATCTGCTCTCGCATGGTGCGCGAGAGCGGGACCAGGCGCGCGGCAACGCCGATCAGATCGTCGGCGGTGAGCTCGCGGTCTTCGAGACGCGCCTTGGTCATGGCCGACACCACGCACTGCTCGATCTCGGCGCCGGACCAGCCGATCGTAAACTGCGTCAATTCATCGAGGTTGAAGCGGGCCGCTTCCACGCCGCGCCGGAGGAGGTGAATTTTGAAGATCTCGATCCGTTCGTCGTCAAGCGGCAGGTCCACGAAGAATACTTCGTCGAAACGTCCCTTGCGAATCATTTCGGCGGGCAGCAGGTCGATGCGGTTGGCGGTGGCGGCGACGAAAAGGCCGCGCGTCTTCTCCTGCATCCAGGTCAGGAAGAACGCGAAAATCCTGCCTTGTTCGCCGCTCGACTCGGTCGCGGTGACGCCCATCTCGATCTCGTCGAACCAGAGCACCGCCGGCGCCAGGTCCTCCATCATCCGGCAGGCCTGGACGAACACCCCTTCCGGCTTGCCGTGGCGCCCGGAGAAGATCTCGATCATGTCAATTCTGTAGAGGGGTAGTTCGAAACAGGAGGCAATGGCCTTGACGGAGAGACTCTTGCCGCAGCCCGGGATACCCATCATGAGGATTCCCTTGGGGACGATGTCGTTGCTCAGGCTCTCGCGCATTTGAAACAGCTTGCGGCGCTCCAGCAGCCATTTCTTGAGATACTCGAGGCCACCGATCTCGCCGAGCTTGGTGACATCCGCTATGTATTCGATGAAGCCGCTGCGGTTGACCAGCAGCCGCTTCTCTTCGAGCAAGGCCGGCATGGATTCGGGCCCGAGCCGCAGGCCCGTGGCCAGCGCGCGGCGCAACGCGTAGCGCGCTTCGTCGAGCGTGAGCCCGCTGAGCGCGCCCGCCATTTGCAGCAGGACTTCGTCGCTCGCATCGTCTCTTGCGCCTGCCGCCGGGAGTTTCTGCACCTCATCGCGCAGCAGCGCCGCCAGCTCGATGCGATCGGGCGAGCGGAGATCGACGAACATGATGCTGCGTTCGAGCTCCTCGGGAATGGCTCGCACGGGGGAACTGATGACGATGAACTTTTGCCGGTCGAGACAACTTTCGTAGAGGTCGCGGAAACGGCGGCGGATTTCGGGAGATCCGCGCAGCGGCTCGTGAAAGTCCTTGAGGTGGAAGATGCCGGCTTGCTCATGCGCCGCGATGAAGTCCAGAGCAGCGCGAGGATCGTGCGTGCCGGCTATGGAACCTTCGTCATCGGACCACATTCCCTCGGTGAGGCTCCAGGTCCAGACGGGCACGGGTGTAGATGGAAGCAGCCGCAGGCCCACCTCGCGCAGCACGCTGCCGACCCGCTGCTCCTCCGAGGAACGCACGTACGTAAGCGGCCGTCCGGACTCGAAGACTTCCCGCAGCATCTTGGCCGCTCGGCTTTCGGGAGGAGGGGATTGTGGAGGATGAGGCATAAACCAGACGTTACCAACTCTTAAAGGACGTCTCGGAGGGGGTGTTTGGACGGCGGGCTGATCTGCCAATCTCATAACGGCCCTCCCGGGAGCTGCGGACCGCGAACCGGCATCAGGAATCCGTCCTGTTTAGTCCCGTTTTCCGGGCCTGGCGCAGGCGCTATTCCGCTTGCCGCGCGAAAGGAGATAATGAAGGCGTGCCGTACATTCCCGGATTTGTCAATCAAGCGCAACTCGCGAAGGCGGTCGAAGAAGCGGCCAAGAAGCTGAACAAAGGGGACGTCGTTCGCGTCAACCACAGCATCGGCGCCGATACCGGCGGCGAGCCATCGATATTCTTTCGAATCGTGCTTTCGGATGCAGCGAGTCGGGAGGATACACTAGCGGATGTGACGGGCGATATCGCGACAACGCTTTTCGATGAGATTCGCCCTATCGAAAACTGGGGCTTGACACCCTACTTCAGGTTTCGTAGCCAGTCCGAGCAGGCGACGCGAAGCGAACCGGAGTGGGCGTAAGGATCATGGCCTATCATGACGATCTCTTGCAGCAGGCAATCGATCTGGCCGACAAGAATCCAGCATCCCCAACGCAAGCCGACCTTCGGCGGTCCGTTTCAACGGCCTACTATGCTCTCTTCCACTTATTGATCAGCGAAACGATTGCACACTGGAATCTTGCCAGTTCGAGGGATGCGTTGGGCAGGATGTTCGAACATTCGGTGATGAGGAAGGTCTCAGGACGAATCTCCGACTCTAGGATCTTTCCATTCACCGGCGAAGACCCCAAGGTAGTTCAGAACCTCAAGACCGTTGCCCAAGCTTTCGTTGAATTGCAGGACAACCGGCACATTGCCGATTACGACAACACTACTTTTTGGACTCGCACCGAAGCCCTCAGAGAGGTCACAACCGCCGCAAAAGCATTTTCGACCTGGCGGGCAATCAAGAACAAGAAAATCGCGCAGGACTATCTTGTCTCCTTGCTGATAAAGCCGCGCGATTGAACATGGTTCAGGTGTTATGCCACGGTCTGGCGGGTCAAACCGTGCTATTGGTTACCGTCCCCGGCTTCCCCGCTATCTCTTGTGCTCAATCACTCCGCAGGCATCGGCCACTTCGGTCGATTCTGGCAAGTCGAATTCAATCTGAATTTGTGCAGCAAGGTACTCGGAAACGCCAAGGATGATCTTCCGAACCTGGGGGCTGTTCGTCCACTCTTTATGCGGCATCAAATGTCCATAAAGCAGGTTGTTCAGGTCAACGTCACTCAGGAACACAGCCGAGTGATCCGTGCTTGAACCCCAGCAATTCAGTTGTAGTTTCATGTCATCTCGCCGATACTCAACCGAAGCGCAGGTGCCGAGTGGTCCAGCGTGCGAATCCAGTGCCGCGCCGGTCGCAATCCAACCCTCGACAAGTTTTCCGGCCGCATAAGACTTCGTTCCCCTATGATCGTGGCGCCCTGGCTGGCAATGGAGCACCAGGACCGGGGCGGAAAGACTCGATTGATGCGGTGGAGCAAGGAACCTGCCCTCAAGACGGAATTCCTTGAATGAGATCTGGTGTAGCACGTCGGACTTGTCTGTCGCGGTCCAGGCGGACGTCTGCGCGTGTGCCATCGACGCCGCGATGAAGACTGCCGCGCCAGCTGCCAGAGCGAAAGCTGATGTGTTTTTCCTCACGTGCATAACAGTACCTCCTTGCTTGAATTCGCGCCACCCGGCCCCGTTCTCCGGCGACGAATAGAATAGAGCCATGGGCTCGTTTCAGCAGCGCTACGTCTCGGGAGAGCTTACCCACTTCGCCGGCCGGCACTCCCAGGCGCTAGAGGATCAGTACCAGATTTTGCTTCAGATTGTACGCTCGGGCCAGTTGAGAAGGGATCCGAACTACGCACCGGGCACGAGCCCGGTCTCCGGCCGAACGCAGTTCGGCCCCCGGGCGCATTTCAGCCGGCGCAGGACGTTTGACTTTCCAGGTGTCTGCTTTTGTGACATTCCGCTGGCCGACCTCGAAATTCACGTCCACAAGTACAGTTGCTTCGGCATAGCGTTTCCAAGGGACTTCTTGGTTCAGCGGGGCGCCTCGCCGGTCTTCTACATCGCCAACGACTCGCGCATCGAGCCAGCTGCTTGCGAGGCCCTGGGAGTCGAGAAACAGCCGTGCAGGAGATCCGATCTCTTTGATCTGCTGGTTTCGGAGTTCATCGGCATCCAATCCAGACTGGCGCTCAGCGCCCGGAGCGTCCCGCCAGAGAGCTGCAGCGGCTCTGTGAAGGACCTGAAGGAAGCAGCAACGCAAATGGCGGAGCTGCAGACCTATCTTACGGAGTATGTGTTCAGCTACTGCGTCCCTTTCGAGGCCGCCCTGGACGACGCTCATCATGACCATTACTACATGGAACGCGAGTGGAGAATCCTCGGCGATCTTGTTTTCGATATCGCCGACGTGGAGAGGCTCATAGTTCCAAGACAGTTTGGAAAACGGCTGAGGGGGGACGTGCCGAAATTCAACGGTCAGTTGCACTTTCTCGACCCGCGAAGCCCCTCAGCTCCACCTTAGGTAGAGGCGACAGCAGGCACATTTTCCATCGCTCGACTACGCTTCCGGGAACACTCTCGCGAAGATCTTGTCTACGTTGCGTAATTGGCGGTCTAGCGAGAATGACTCGGCGATCTGCTCGGGGGTGAGGACGGCGCGGATCTCCGGGTCGGCGTCAATCGCGGCGCGGAAATCTGATTCCTCTTCCCAGGCGCGCATGGCGTGGGCTTGCACTGTTTTGTAAGCCTGCTCGCGCAGCATACCGGCGGCGGCCAGATCGAGCAGAAGCTGGCCGGAGAACACCAGGCCGCGCGTCAGGTCCAGGTTGCGCCGCATGCGCTCCGGGTACACCAGCAGCTTGTCCACCAGGTTCACCGTCTTATCGAGGAGATAGTCGGCGAGGATGCAGGAATCGGGCAGGATGACGCGCTCGACGGAGGAATGCGAAATGTCGCGCTCGTGCCACAGGCCGACGTCCTCGAAGGCCGCCTGCACGTTAGCGCGCACCACGCGCGCCAGGCCGCAGATCTGCTCGCAGGTGACCGGGTTGCGCTTGTGCGGCATGGCCGAGCTGCCCTTCTGGCCGCGCGCGAAATACTCTTCCGCCTCGCGCACCTCGGTGCGCTGCAAATGGCGCACTTCGAGCGCGACCTTCTCGCAGAGCGCGGTGGCCAGCGCCAGGGCGGCGACAAACGCGGCATGCCGGTCGCGCTGGATCACCTGCGAAGTCACCGACGCGGCTTGCAGGCCTAGCCGCGCGCAAATCCGTTCCTCGACTTCCGGGCCGATGTGAGCGAAGGTGCCGACCGCGCCGTTGATTTTGCCGACGCGCAGATCCTCGGTGGCGGCGGCCAGGCGTTTCAGATTGCGCCCGGCTTCTTCGTACCAGATGGCGAGTTTGAGACCGAACACGATCGGCTCGGCGTGGACGCCGTGGGTGCGGCCCACCTGCACGGTCTTGCGGAATTCGAGCGCCCGCCGCTTCAGGACCAGCCGCAGCGCTTCCAGATCGGCTTCGAGGATTGCCGCCGATTGCACCAGCAGCAGCGCTTGCGCCGTATCCACAACGTCATTCGAGGTCAGCCCGTAGTGCAGCCAGCGGGAAGACTCGGCGTGGCCGGCCTGCTTCATGCTCTCCGCCACCGCCGTGGTGAAGGCGATCACGTCGTGCTTCACTTCGCGCTCGATTTCGAGAATGCGGGCCACGTCGAAGCCGGCGTGCGCGCGCAGCAGACGCGCCGCCTCGGCCGGAACAGTGCCCATCTCCGCCAGCGCCTCGGCGGCCGCCAGCTCCACCTCCAGCCATTGCTGAAACTTGTTCTGATCGCTCCAGATCCGGCCCATCGCAGGCCGCGTGTAACGCGCAATCATATCGTGCCAGTGCTCCAATCGAAAAAAGCATTGAGCCACCGATGAACACAGATAAACACAGATAAGAAACCCAAGACTTTAAGGTTTCTTGTTTTCTATCTGTGTTTATCTGTGTTCATCCGTGGCTAATTGTTCCTAAAACCGATAAACTTCCGAGGGGCGGTGCTGGGTGGCGATTTCCAGGCGCGCGCCAATGCCGCGGGCTTCGAGCGCCTGCTGGCCTACCATGCGCACAATCTCCGGATGATTGTTCTGCTGGCTCAGATGGCCCAGCAACAGGTGCGCCGTCGAAGCGTCCAGATCGTGCTCCAGGAAATCCGACATGCTCAGGTTCGAAAGATGGCCCACGCGGCTCATCACCCGCTGTTTGACGCTCCACGGGTACGGCCCGACTTTCAACATGTCGAGATCGTGATTGGCCTCGAGCAGCAGCAGGTCGGTGCGCCGCAAATGAAACTTGACCGATTCGGGAACGTAGCCGAGGTCGGTAGCCACGCCGATGCGCACGCCCTCGGCGGTGAAGGCGTAGCCCACCGGGTCCACCGCGTCGTGCGGGATGCCGAAGCTTTCGACCTCCAGGTCACCGATCGAAAACGCGGCGCCGGCCTGAAATGTCTCGAGGCGCGCCGGCGGCGTTTCGCCCCAGTCGATCGAGGGCGCGGTGAGCCGGGTCATGTAAATCACCGCCCGGACGCCGCGATTGCGCGCCAGCACTGGCAGCCCGGCCACGTGGTCGGAGTGCTCATGGGTGATGAGGATGGCGTCGATATCGGAAAGCTGTTCGCCGACGGCCGCGAGGCGCTTCCCCAGCTCGCGCATGCTCAGCCCGGCGTCCAGCAGGATGCGCGTGTTCGCGGTCGCCACCAGCGTGGCGTTGCCGGAGCTGCCACTCGCCAGCACGCAGAATTTGACCGTGTCGCGCCTCCCGATCTTCAGAATACACCGAAAAAGGCCAAAACAGGATAGAAAGATAATGTTTATGAGGTGGGGTGTGCTTTACCTTGCCCTCAAACTGCGTTCGGCCTATGGGATTATGGCGTATATCGAAAGAAACGGGCAAGCTAAAGCGTGCCCTACCTATGCGAATCGGGTGCGTCATTTCGTGGCTGGCGGTGGCGGCTGGCGCCTTCGCCCGCGCGCCGTTTGCGCCGGCCGACTTGTGGGACTGGCGGAAAGTGGAGGATCCGCGCATCTCTGCTGACGGGCACCTGGTGGTTTACGTGGAGCGATGGAACGACCGCGCGGCGGCGGCCATCCGCGCCAACCTGCGCGTCGTAACCACAGACGGCAAGCAACAGCGCGCGCTCAATGCGGGGCCGTGGCGCGACCGTTCGCCGCGCTGGTCGCCGGATGGCGCGCGTATCGCTTTCCTCTCCGATCGCGATGGCGGGCGCGGCATACACATCGTGCCGGTGGAGGGCGGCGAGCCCTCCGTGGTTTCGACCGGCCAGTCACTGCCGCTGGCGCTAGCGTGGTCGCCGGACGGGCGATCCATTGCGTTTACGGCCGCCGTTCCGCCGCGGAGCGCCGCCGCGCTATCCTGGGCGCCGCCCGAGTTGCTTGGCCTGCTGCGCCCCCCGCCGCCCGAAGTGGAGCTATTTGTGGTCGAGGTGGCTGGCGGCGCGCCGCGGCAGCTTTCACACGGCGGTTTCACCCTGCGCGGCGAGCCGGCGTGGATGCCCACGGGCGATTGGATACTGAATGCCGCCGCGCGTCCCGCCGAAGACGCGCAAATCTACTCCCTGCGCGCGGCCGATGGCGAAACCCACCAGCTCACCGAGGGTCCCGGTGCCAACGAAGATCCGCTGCCCTCGCCCGATGGCTCCCGGATCGCCTGGATTTGCGCTCCGGGCGAGCCGGCCTTCTACTCGGTGCGCAGATTGTGCGTGATGGGTCGAAACGGCGAGCATCGCAAGGTGCTGGCGGGCGCGCTCGACCGCGATGCGCGAGATCCGCAATGGAGCTCCGATTCGCGCACTTTGTATTTTCTGGCCGACGACCACGGCGCCACCCACGTGTATGCGGCCCACGGCGATGGTGCCGTGCGGCAGGTGACGAACCGCGAGGAGAGGCTGGAAGGGTTCTCGCTGGCCGATAACGGCCGCGCCGTCGCCGTACGTTCCAACGCGACCGAAGGCAGCAATCTGGTGACGTTCGCGGTGGATCTGCCAGGCGGCGTGATTACGCTGGACGAGACCAACCAGGCGCTACTCGCCCAGCGCGATATCGGCGAGCTGGAAGAGATCCATTTCGAATCGGCGGGCAACACCGTGCAGGGCTGGCTGGTCTGGCCGCCCAACGTGGACCGCGCGCGCCCGATCCCGCTGGTGGTCGAAGTTTCGGGCGAGCCGCGTATCATGTTCGGCTATGAGTTTGCGCTGGAGGCGCACATCCTGGCGGCGAGCGGCTACGCGGTGTTGCGGGTGAATGTCCGCGGCTCGCCCGGCTATGGCGAGGTGTTCGGCAACCTGCTGCCGACGCGCCTGCCGGGCGACGATTTCGACGACGCGATGCGCGGCGTGGAGGCCGCCATCGCCAGGGGTGGTATCGACACAAGGCGCGTCGCACTGGTGGGCGGCGCAGTGGCCGCCTGGGCGCTGGGGCACACCAAGCGCTTCGCGGCCGTGGTGGCGCGCCGTCCGATTGTGGATTGGTCGAGCGAGGTTGCGCTCGACGCCGAGGGATGGCGCCGCGCCGCGTGGATGGGCGGGCCGCCGTGGGAGCAGGCGCCGCGGTATGTGACCCGCTCGCCTCTCTATGCGGCTGCCAGTTTCGCTACTCCCACACTAGTGATCGGCAGCGATGCGCAAAGCCAGGAGCTGTATTTCGCTCTCCAGGCGCGGAAGGTGGAATCGGCGCTGCTGTCGCCCGGCGCGGAAGGCGATCCCGCCGGCGAGGCCGCGCAACTTTCCGGGCTGCTCGCCTGGTTCGGCCGTTGGCTGAAGCCGACCGGAAGTCCGCGCCCGTGAACGGGCTTCCGTCCCACCGTTCCCACTTCTACGCCGCGCGCACCCCGACGGAGATTGCAGAGGGGTGCGTGACATGGAAGTGGGAACTCCGCGGCTGGCTTTGTATCAGGGCATCGGCTTCAGCCGTGCCACAACACATCGACAGCCAAGGGCTTTAGATGGAATGAGAAG
>PLOR01000114.1 GCA_003142185.1 Bryobacterales bacterium | reverse complement strand
GAAGACAGCCGCTTTGATTACGGAGAGGAACGGCTGGTCACTTTGGGCCTGCTGGCCGGGAGGCTGGTCGTAATAGCCCATTCACCGCGCGACGAGGGAACGCGCATCATCTCCATGAGGAAGGGGAACCGGCGTGAACAAGAAATCTATCAAAAGCGACTTGGCACGGATTGACCGGATGCGGGACGCCGATATCGACTACTCGGACATTCCGCCGCTCGACAAGACGTTTCTCAAGAAGGCAATCACGGCTTGGCCCCCGGTGAAGAGGCAATTGACGATTCGGCTGGACGCGGACGTGCTCGATTGGCTCAAGGGTCAGGGCAAGGGCTACCAGACGCGCATCAACCACATTCTGCGCGTTGTGATGGAGAGCCAGCCGCCAGTTCGTCGGTAGGTCTCCCTGATTCGCGGTGATTGGTACGGGCAACGTGAAGGACAGCGCGCCCGTGTCATGATCCCAACGTGATCCGCTGTTGAAAGAAGACCTCCAGTTGCCGTGCCCCATGTACGATGGCGATGATCTGCACCGGCGTCGTTTCCCAGCGATAGGCGATGACGTAGGAGTAAACCGTCCAGAAGCGGTGTCGCGAGTCGGCCAGGTCTTCGCGGTGGCGGCCCACCTTCGGCGTCTGCCCCAAGCCTGCGAACGCATCGTAGAGCCGCGCAACAACCTGGTCCGCGCTGTCGATGCTGTCTTCGGCGATGTAGTTCCAAATCTCGATGAGGTCCGCCCGCGCTTCCGGCGTGAGGACAAACCGCCGCCAGCTCACGTGCTGGCGGCCCGGCGCCGGGCACTTAGCTGGCGGATCTCCTCAAACACGGCATCTCCGTCGAGCAGCTCGCCACGGTCTGCCTGTTCGATGCCGCGCCGTATCCTGGCTCGCAGCTCTGCGAGGGCGGCCTCGCGCGCCTGCTCGCGCTCTTCGAGCAGGCGGAGGCCTTCGCGCACCACCTCGCTCGCAGTTTGAAACAGGCCGGAGGCCACGCGGGACTGGACGAATTGCTCTAGTTCTGGGGTGAGGGAGACGTTCATGCTGGTGCGGGTCGGCATGCTCAATTAATGGCACATGACGGGTTCCTGTGTCAATTTGTGTTACAGGGAGGGCGAAACGGTTTGTTGGCGGCGGCCGGCTCGGGAGAATTCGCTTGAGAGGTGGACGAAAGTGTCCAAGTGGTCACTGTTCCCGGTTCCACGAAAACCTGCGCGGTTCAGGCTGTCCCGGCTCTCCCCCAAGGGTCATGGCAGGGGCTACCAAACGCGCATTAACCACATTCTGCGCGTTGTGATGGAGAGCCAGCCGACGCGGCAAGCGCATCGGTAGAACTTCCCGCGCTGTCCCGGTGGTTTCGGTTGCTGCCCCGTTTCCCCTCGTTTTCCTTGTTTTCTTGTCGTAGGGTCACCGTTCTGAAGCCGGCCGAGCTAAGGGGGCTAATTCGGTGAGGCGTTGCCGTGCGAGGGCGCGAATGGTCTGCTCGTATGAACGTTCCCTCGTCTGTTGAATCGCCTCTTGGATTTCGGCCGGGTGGTGCTTATCCTCTGGTTGCGGTTTACGCACCCACTCATTGAGGACGGACACGGCGAGCGCCCAGGGTCCTCCGATGGTGGCGATCAGGTACGACTCTACGTCCGGGAGCGGGTCGGTATTTGGATTCTTCATGCCCCAAGCATACACTCCACGCAAGCCAACGGAGAAGGCCTCGTTCCGGGTACTTTCCCAAGCCCCGCACACAGGTTCACTTCTTTGGGTTCACGGAGAGGTAAGCGTTGAGGAATTTATCCACCAGCTCCTTTATGTCGTCTCTGACCTCGAGGAGGTTGTTCATCCCGATGGTCACAATGTATGACGTTGACCACGTCGGCGCAGTGACAGAAATGGACTGCTCGCGCGCAAGAAGAACCCGTTGGTTCAGGCTGACTTCGACATAAAGCCCGTATACACCGGCACCGCTCAGCACCGAGGTCACAGAAACATACAGTGTGGGCTTCCGGGTAGCGCAGTCGATTCGGGTGCAGTCAGGACCTTGACTCCAGCCAGTCGGAGCTTCAGCTCAACGTCAGTCCGGATATCCTCCTCGTGCAGGCCACCCTGTCTTGCTTGTTCCTTCAGGTTTTCAACTACGACGCTTATGCCGGAAATGCCCCGGAGGGTCTGCCGTGAGAGTACATCGTCGGCTGCCGCCGGGCGGACGGTGACCAGGACAAGGGGGAGAACGAGGGCGGCGGGTCCCCAGATTCGTGAGAGTTTCATTTTGGACTCCCGTGTCCTGTTCAGTATAACCCGTGGCCGGTGGAAGGGCCGGTCGACCAGCGAGGGCGCCAGCCCAAGCCACAACGGTAGGGGACCCATGGGGACAGTAACCAATTACCCCGTTTCGTAACGGTTGCCAGTGCTTCCCGCGCGCACCGCGCCGGCCACTTCACCCCATCGCCCGGATCTGCGCAAGCGCCTTCTCCATGCCCTGTCGCGCGGCTTCTGAGAGCGGGGCGCCTAGGTCGAAGGATTCTCCGCCGATGCCGATCAGGATGGCCTCGGGGGCTTTGCCGTAAACTTCCAGTGCCAGGCGAAGCAGGGATCCGGGCGAGCACCAGTGGGTGGATGCGCTTTCGCCATCGACCGGCATCATCTGAACCTCGCCGGGCGGCAGGTCTGCACGCGCGTCGATGAAGATGACGCGCTCCTCAGATGCCAGGCGCTCGGCTAACTCAGGGACTAACTGCTGCACGGCTAATCCGCCCAGGATGGTGGCCAGTTGCGGACCTACGGCGTCGTCGCCGCGCAGGGAATTGCCGTAGCCGAGAATCAATGGCGGGCGGCGTGGCGCGCGCAGTCCTGCGTGCTGCGTCGAGATTCGTCTCGACGTTTTCCTGCTGCGAGGTGGGTGCCGTCGCGCGGAGGTAGGACGGACGATCGGTTTTTGTCGTCTGTCAACTTGCTGCACTTTGGCGCGCGATGACAGACCACGAAAGGCGATGGTCTGTCCTACCGCGAGGAAACGTCGAGACGACTCTCGACGCTGCAGGCTTGACAGCCCGCGCCACGGCGGTGTGCGCCAGGACGGTACGGGCAAGAGGTTACAGCTCTTACGTGCGTGCCTCATCGAGCAGCGACCCATCGGGCGCGCGCAACTCGACGGCGACTGGGGTTGCGCCGCCGGCGTGCGTGGAGCAGCTCAGACACGGGTCATAGGCCCGCACCACAGCCGAGACGCGGTTCAGCATGCCTTCCTGCAGCTTTCCGCCATCGACAAAATGCTTGGCCGTTTCTTCCACGCTGCCGGCGATCGCCAGCGCGTTGTGTCCGGTGGCCACAATCAGGTTGGCCCAGACGATGCCGCCATCTTCGTTCACTTTGTAATGATGGATGAGGGTTCCGCGCGGAGCTTCGATCACGCCGATTCCCTCGAGCGCGTTCACGCCGGCCCGCGCCCGCACGTGAGTGTCGAGGATCCGCGGATCTTGCAGCAGCACTTCCATTCGCTCCAGCGCATACAGCGCTTCAATCAGACGCGCGTAGTGATAGAGGAACGAACTGCGCGGCGTCCGCCCGAAGCGCTCGCGGAATTCGGCCAGCTCTTTATCCGCCTCCGGCGTGCCGCAGCGGTCGGCGACGCTCAATCGCGCCAACGGACCTACGCGATAGATACCCGCCGGAAACCCGCGCGGCCGGAAGTACGGCGACTTCATGTAGGAGTCTTTGGCGGATGCTTCGGCGATGTAGGTCGCGTAGTCTTCGGCCGGAATCTGGTCCTCGACCACGGCGCCCTCGGCGTCGCGGAAGCGCAGCCCGCCATCGTAGAGCGCGACCGCGCCGGAGCGATCCACCAGACCCGCGCTCATCATCGGCGCGGTGCCGAAGTTCTTGATTTCTTCGTCGAAGCGATCCAGCACGCTCTTGAAAAGCGCGAGCGCCCGCCGCGCAATTTCCTTGGCCTGGGGCAGGCCGGCGAGCATCTCGCTCCGCCCGGCGGCGCTGAGCGGTTCCTTCATTCCACCCGGCACGATCCACGACGGGTGCACACGCTCCTTGCACAGAATTTCAATCGCGTGCTGCCCGAACTTGCGCAGCTCGATGCCATCGCGCGCCAGCTCGGGATGCTTTTCAATGACGCCGATCACGTTGCGCTTGGCGATGTCGGAATCGAAACCGAGCAGCAGGTCCGGCGATGACAGGTGAAAGAAGCTCAGCGCGTGGGACTGCACGAATTGCGCATAATGGACCAGTTCGCGGAGCAGCGCGGCCGCCTTGGGAATCCGCACGGCGAGGATGGCGTCGCACGCCTTGGAAGACGCCAGCAGATGACTGATGGGGCAGATGCCACAGACGCGCGAGGTGATCCCCGGCATTTCGTAAAACGGGCGGCCTTCGGTGAACTTTTCGAACCCGCGGATCTGCGTCACGTGGAACTGGGTGCGCGCCACCTTGCCATCGTCTCCCAGATGGATGGTAATCTTTGCGTGCCCTTCAATGCGGGTTACCGGATCGATGGTGATACGTTTCATGCGGGAGTCTCCTACCCGAACTTCAACTTGGCGCTCGAGTCGGGCTTTCGCCCGGCGAGCAGGTCGCCCAAAACGCCGAGGATAGCCTTGGCCGGGGGCGGGCATCCGGGCAAATACAGATCCACTTTCACGAATTCGCGCACCGGCCGCGCCTGGGGCAGCAGCGCCGGCACGCCATCGGTCGGCACGCCCTTGGCTGCCGACACGCCTTCGATGTAGATCGATTGCAGCATCTTCTGCACCGGCAGGCCGTTCCGCATGGCGGAGACGTTGCTGGTGACCGCGCAATCGCCCAGCGCCACCAGGGTCCGCGTCCGGCTACGGATTTTCTGCAGCTTCTTCAAATCTTCCTGGCTGCTCACCGCGCCTTCCACCAAGGTGACGTCCACGCCCTCGGGAAACTCCTGCGCATCCACCAGGGGGCCATATACCAGGTCCGCCTTGCCCGCCACGTCGATGATGGCGGCGTCGATATCGAGCAGCGACATGTGGCAGCCCGAACAGCCGTCCAGCCACACTGTCGCCAGCTTCAGCCGGTTCATGGGCGGGCTCCTTTCGCGAGCGCCAGGGCGCTGATGTTTTCGTGGCGCTTGGTCATCTCTTCCACGGCGAACCCTTTCTCGATCAACGCACCGGTCGGGCAGGACTGAACGCACTTACCGCAGTTGGTGCAACTCGATGCCGATCCCCAAGGCTGGTTCATCTCGCTGGTGATCCGGCACTTAATCCCGCGGTTGGTCACCTCCCAAACGTGCGCTCCTTCGACTTCCGCGCAGACGCGCACGCACCGGGTGCACAGCACGCAGCGGTTGTGATCCAGCACGAAACGGGTGTGCGAGAGATCCACCGGCAGCCGCGGATAATTGTACGGATACCGCACGCTGCTGACGCCCAGCGATTTGGCGAGCGATTGCAGCTCGCAATGGCCATTCGACACGCACACGGAACAAACGTGGTTGCGCTCCACGAGGAGCAGTTCGATCACCATCCGCCGGTATCGCGTAAGCTGCGCCGAGACCGTGGTCACCGACATGCCATCCTGCGCCGGCGTGGTGCAGGCCGGCAGCAGGCGACCAATGCCCGCCACCTCCACCACGCACAAGCGGCAGGCTCCCACCGCGGTGAGCCCGTCCATGTGACAGAGCGTCGGGATCTCTTTCCCGGCTCCTTCCGCCGCTTCGAGGATGGTCATTCCCTCGGTGGCGCCCACCAGCTCGCCGTCAATCCGGATCGAGATTTTCTTTTGCGCCATGGTTATCTCCCACCCACCGCTTTCACGTCACAGCGCAGGCACCGGCACGCTTCCTCGTGAGCCTCCTCGGGCGTCAGCCCGATCACCACCTCCTCGACGCCTTTCACCCGTTCGTGTGCCGGAAGTTGGCTCGGATGGTGACGGCGGCTCTCGCTCGGCTGCACAGGCGCCTCCTGCGCGTACTCAAATTCCGGAAACAGCTTCGCCCAGCGGCGCACGCCCATCAACCGCTCGTCGATGTTGCGCGCCGCTTTCTTTCCGTAACCCATCGCGTTGGAGAGATTCGAAGCGCCGCTGACCACGTCGCCGCCGGCGAAGAACCGCGGCCGGCTGGTCTCCATCGAGTAGCGGTCTATCTCGATGGTTTTTTGCTCGCTGATTTTCAGACCGGAGGCTTGCAGCAGGTCCATATCCACGGCTTCCCCGACGGCCAGAATTACGCTGTCGCACTCGTAGCGCTGAATCTCGCCGGTGGGAACCGGCTTGCGGCGGCCCGAGGAATCGTACTCGCCCAGCTTGGTTTTCACCACCTCGAGCGCCTTCACGTGCCCGTCCGGCGTCCCGATGATGCGGTGCGGCGCCGCCAGGAACAGGATTTTGGCGCCTTCATCCTCGGCTGCCAGCGTCTCCTCTTCAATAGCGGGCATGTCTTTCCGCTCGCGGCGATACACGATCAGCGCCTCGGCTCCCATGCGCAGAGCCGTGCGCGCCGAATCGATGGCCGCATTGCCGCCGCCGATGATCGCCACTTTACGGCCGAGCAGGATTTCCTCCTGGCGCGCCACCGCTTCCAGGAACGGCAGCGCCGGCCACACGCCTTTCAATTCGGTGCCCGCCAGATACACCCACGATTCCTTCCAGGTTCCGAAGGACAGGAAGACCGCGTCATACCGGTCGTCGAGCTCGTGCAGCGGCAGGTCGAAACCGACCCGCGTATCGAATACGAATTTGACCCCCATCCGCTCGATGAGCTGGATCTCTTTTCGCAGCACGTCCTTGGGCAGCCGGTATTCCGGCAGCACATACCGCAGCATGCCGCCGGCCTCGGCTTTGCTCTCGTACACGGTGACGTCGTGACCGAGCATGGCCAGGTAGTACGCCGCGGTCAGGCCGGCCGGCCCGGCGCCCGCCACCGCGATCTTGCGCCCGCTCGGTTGGAATCGCCGCGCCACCACCCGCGCATTCAGCTCTTCATATCGATCGGAGGCGAACACCGAGTCGGCGATCAGCCGGTGCACATCGCGCATGTTCACCGCTTCGTCCAGCGTCTGGCGGCGGCACCGGTTGTCGCACGGATGCTGGCATACGCGGCCGGTGGATGCCGGCAGCGGATTGTCGATCACCACCGATTCGTAAGCCTCATCCAGCTTGCCTTCCTTGTAGAGTTGCAGGAAGCGCGGGATGTTCATGTGGAGCGGGCAACTGTTCTCGCAAGGCGAAAGCACCAGCTCTTCGCAGACGCCCGCCCGGCAGCGCCGCGCCACGATGTGGTCTTCGAATTCGTGGCGGAAGTGGCGCAGCGCGGTCAGCACCGGGTTGGGCGCCGACTGGCCCAGCCCGCACAAGGAGCAGTCGCGAATCATCCGGCCCAGGTCTTCGAGCACCTCGAAATGCTCGTGCGTGGCGACGCCCTGCGTAAACGAGTTCAGAATCTTCAGCGCTTTATCCAGACCCACGCGGCAGGGCACGCACTTGCCGCAGGATTCGGAATGAGTGAATTCGATGAAGAACCGCGCGACGTCCACCATGCAGTTGTCTTCATCCATCACCACCATGCCGCCCGACCCCATGATGGAGCCGATCTGCGCCAGGCTTTCGTAATCCACCGTGGTGTCGAACATCTCATGCGGGATGCAACCGCCCGATGGGCCGCCGGTCTGCACGGCCTTGATGGCCTTCCCGGCGATGCCGCCCTCGCCGATGTCGTACACCAGCGTCTTCAGCGGCGTTCCCAGCGGCAATTCCACCAGCCCGGAGTTGGTTACCTTGCCGACCAGCGAGAACACCTTGGTTCCCGCGCTCTTGGTGCTGCCGGTTTCGGTGAACCATGCGGCGCCTTTGGTGACGATGGGCGCGATGTTGTACCAGGTCTCGACGTTATTGATGTTGGTTGGCTTGCCCCACAACCCCTTCTGCGCCGGAAACGGGGGACGCGGGCGCGGCCGGCCGGCCATGCCTTCGAGGGACGCAATGAGAGCCGTCTCCTCACCGCACACGAAGGCTCCCGCGCCTTCCACCATCGAGATATCGAACTGGAACCCGCGTCCCAGGATGTTTTCGCCCAGGATGCCGTATTCGCGCGCCTGCTCGATGGCGCGTTCCAGCCGGTGGACCGCCAGCGGATACTCGGCGCGCACGTAGACGATGCCTTCGGTGGCGCCCATCACGTAAGCGCCGATGATCATGCCTTCGATCAACGAGTGCGGGTCGCTCTCGATTTCGTTGCGGTTCATGTAGGCGCCGGGGTCGCCTTCGTCCGCGTTGCAGATGATGTATTTCTGGCTGGCCTTGTTCTTGGACAGGAACTCCCACTTGTTGCCGGTGAGATATCCGGCGCCGCCGCGTCCGCGCAGTTTCGAGGCCTTGATCTGCTCGATCACCGCCTCCGGGTGGCCTTCGATGAGGACCTTATATAAGGCCTGGTAGCCGCCCACCGCCATGTACTCTTCCAGGTCGTCCGGATCGACGAAGCCGCAATTGCGCGTGACGATCTTCTTCTGCCCGCGGAAGAACGGAACCTCATCCCAATTGCGCAGCTCCGGCCAGGCGGCTCCGTATTTGATGTGCGAGGTGATGTGGTCCCATTCCTCGATCTTGCAGTAGGCCAAGTCCGGCGTCACGTTGCCGGTCGCCACATCGTGCAGGATGCGCGTCACATCGCTCGACTGCACGCGGTGCAGGATCACCAGCGGCCGTCCCGGCAGGCGCACGGAGACCAGCGGCTCCTCCGAGCAAGGCCCCAGGCAGCCGACGCTGGCGAGCGACACGTCCGCGCCGCCGCGGTCGATCTGCTCGGCGAAGGCGTGGTACAGACCCTCGGCGCCGTTGCCACGCCCGCAGGTGCCCATGCCGACCGCAATGCGGGCGCGCGCCGGCACCAGTTTCGCCAAACCGCGCTCGCGCACTTCGCTAAAAGCGTTGATATCGAGAATCCGCGTCATCGGTCGTGACCCTCGGCGATGGCCGCCACTTCGCGCGTCAGCGTCCGCTCGTTCACGTGGCCGCAGATACGATGGTCGAGTTCCACCACGGGCGCCAAAGCGCATTGCCCGAAGCATGCCACGGTGCGAATGGTGAATTTTCCGTCCGGCGAGGTGGGCGATTCGTCTTCGCCGCCGCCGATCCCCAAATCCAGCCGCACGCTTTCGAGCAGGCTGCGCGAGCCACGCGTGTGGCACGCGGTTCCGCGGCAGATGCAGATGGTGTGCTCCCCTTGCGGCTTCAGGTTGAACAGCGCATAGAAGGTGGCCACGCTGTAGATCCGCGCCGGCGGGATCTTCATCGCCGTTGCGATGTAGCGCAGGGTCGCCTCCGGGAGATACTTCTGGGGATGACGGTTCTGGACGGCTTCCAGGATGGCCAGCAACGCGCCAGGACGGCCGTTGCGGCTGGCAATCACCTGGTCGATGAATGCTGCTTCCATGGCCCCAAAATAGCACCTAGACGTCCTAAATGGGAGGGGGTGGGGCCGGCGCCTCTAGGATTTGGCGTGGCTTGAGGCGTCCGGCGGGGAGCAGCCGCCAACCTCGGCCCGGGTTTCGTCTAGAATGAAGTTGAGTTATGCCTAGCCGTTCAAGCTCAGAGATGCGGAAGCCCGCAGTGCCGGACCGGCCCGCCGGCCGGTCAGACGAGGACTCCCTTGCCTATGAGCTTGTGGCGGCGTTGACCGAACAGGAGATCCTCAAGCGCTTCTACCTAGACGAGCAATCGGCGGTCGAGATTTGCGCTGTCATGGGTATCACAGAGACGCAGTTCCGGCTGATCAAGTCGCGGCTCATGGCCAGGATTGTTGAGTTGAGCCGAATGGTGCCTGTCCAGAGAGACACCCGTGCCAGGACCGTGACAACTCGGGCAACCCGAGCGAAAGGTGCCACCGCTGACATCGGTCGCCTCGTGCCCGTCGTGGCGCATGCGGTAGCGGTATTCGGAGACGAACACAAGGCCTCGCACTGGCTGGCGACGCCGCTGGCCCTGCTCGGCAACCAGAGCCCGGCGCATGTCCTTGCTCGAAGCGGCGGCGTCGAAGCCGTCGACCGAATCCTCACTCGCATCGAGCACAATATTCCGTCGTAGATGCCTCGACCTATCTACCGAGTCTGCCGAGCGACTTATGCGCGCCTGGACGGCGAGGGTGCGAAACTGGTTGGCGGGCGATGGAACTCGCCCGGCAGATCGGTGGTGTACATGGCCGAAACTATCTCGCTAGCCGTGTTGGAGAATCTGGTGCACATGGCAGGTGAGGATTTTCCAACCGGTTATGTCGTAGTTGAGGCGGTCGTGCCCGAGGACATCCGGATGCTGACGGAAGAAGATCTGGTAACCCGGTTCGGTGGCGCCAGTCAGCAACAACTCGGCGACCGATGGATCGACTCGCGTGCTTCGGCGGTTCTTGAGGTTCGCTCCACAATTGTTCCCCTCGAACATAACTATCTGCTGAACCCACAGCATCCCGGCTTCGCGGGAATAGCCGTGCGGCCGGTGGTTCCATTCGTCTTCGATGACCGCCTTATGCGGCCGCGGAATCCACGCTGAGGCACCTTCGGAACCCTTGCGCGTTATTCTTGTTACAGCATGACGCCCGTGGCACTGACCATCGCCGGATCCGATCCTACCGGCGGCGCCGGCCTGCAAGCCGATCTCAAGACGTTTCACCAGTTCGGCGTCTATGGCGAAGCCGTGGCTACGCTGATCACAGTGCAGAACAGCGTGCGCGTCTCGCGCGTGGAGGTGCTGTCCGCCGGCCTGGTGCGCCAGCAGATTGAGGCTGTCCTCGAGGACATCCCGCCCGCCGCCGCCAAGACCGGCGCGCTCGGTTCGGCGGCGATTGTCCGCGCGCTGGCGCAGGCCGCGCGGCGTTTCGAATTCCCGCTGGTGGTCGATCCGGTCATCTTCAGCACGCAGGGCCCGCCGCTGCTCCCGCCGAAAGCAGTCCGTTGGCTGGCGGAGGAGTTGCTCCCTTTGGCGGCGCTTGTCACTCCCAACATTCCCGAGGCTACCGCTCTTACTGGCATCGCCATCCACGGCGTGGAAGATGCCCGCCGCGCCGCGCTGCGCCTGCATGAAATGGGCGCGCGCGCGGTACTTCTCAAGGGAGGACATCTGCCGGGCGATCCGGTCGATCTGCTGTTTGACGGCTCCACGTGGCACGAGTTCGCCGCGCCACGCATCGCGACGCCGCACACCCATGGCACCGGTTGCGCCTATTCGGCGGCCATCACCGCATGCCTGGCGCTCGGCGTGGCGCTCCCCGAAGCCGTCGCGCGCGCCAAGCGGTGGCTTACGGAGGCCATTCGCACCAACCCCGGGTTGGGCCGCGGCGCGGGGCCGATCAATCATCACGCTGCTATTCTGTAGATGAGTATGACCAGGGTGCAGATCCGCTTCCGCCTACGCCAGCCGCTCAGCGATCGCCTGTTCCAGACGATCGCCAGTGCGCACACGCTCTACGGCATTCAGCGCGTGCAATTGTCGCCGGCTATGGATAGCCTCATGGTGGAATACGATGCCACCCGCCTGCGGCCGGCCGAGGTGGAAGCCGCGCTTTCCGGCGCCGGTATCGCCACCGAACAGGCGTGACGGAGCGCGGGTTGACAGACGAAAGTCCGCTTCGGACCCGAAACCCAGGCGTCTGTCCCACTCTGCCGTCGAGCGCTGGTAGGACAGACCATCGCCTTACGTGGTCTGTCATGTTTCGCCGAAGCACGGGAAATTGACAGACGACAAAAACCGATCGTCCGTCCTACTAATCGATCAGCCCGTTGCGCACGGCGAAGCGCACCAGCTCGTTGATGCTGTGCACGTTGAGCTTTTCCATGATGCGGCCGCGGTGCGCATCCACGGTGTAGACGCTCAGGTTCAAGACGCCGGCGATTTCCTTGTTGGTCTTGCCCTCGGCGAGCATTTGCAGAACCTCGCGCTCGCGGCTGGTCAGCAGGTCGATGGGATTGGTGACGTGGCGGCGATAATCGTCCAGCACGGCGTCGGAAACGGCCGGGCTGAGGTAGCCTTCGCCCGCGGCCACGGCGCGCACCGCGCTCACCAGGTCGGCGGCCACCGAATCCTTGAGCAGGTAGCCGCGCGCGCCGGCGCGCAGAGTCTCGCGCACATACACCGAATCCTTGTGCATGCTGAGCGCCAGCACGCGCGCGTGCGGTGCATTCTCGGCCATGCGGCGGGTGGCTTCGATGCCATTCAGCTCCGGCATGGCGACATCCATCACCACCACGTCGGGCTTGAGCTTGGCGGCCAGCTCGAGCGCCTCACGGCCGTTGCCCGCCTCGCCCACGATCTCCATGTCGGATTGCTCGGCGAGAATCATCTGGAACCCGCGCCTCACCACCGGGTGGTCGTCAGCCAGCAGAATGCGAATCCGTTTCATGGGGGATGGGGAGCCGAACCTCAATTAGAACACCCTGGCCGGGCCGCGAGCGCTCCGTCAGCTCGCCACCGGCGATGCGTGCCCGCGCGCGCATGCCGATCATACCCATGCCGCGGCCTTCCGCCGGCACGCCGGCCAGCCCCTTGCCGTCGTCCTCCACGCTCAGGCGGAGCTCGCGGTCTTCGGCGGTGAGCTTCACCGTCACCCGCCGCGCCACGGCGTGACGCGCCACGTTGGTGAGCGCCTCCTGCGCGATGCGGAACAGGTGAGTTTCGGTTTCGCCGGGCAGCCGGCCGTCGAAGTTCGATTCGAAACGCGCATCGATGCCGGTGCGCGCGGCGAATCCCTCCACCTGCCAGCGCAGGCTGGCTGCCAGTCCGAAATCGTCGAGAATGGTGGGCCGCAGGAGTTGCGACATCTGGCGTACATTGCCAATCGACTCGTCCACCAGGTGCAGGCAGTCGCTCAGCCGCTCCGCGTTCGATTGCCCGCCCGCGGCCAGCGCGGCAAGATTGGTCTTGATGGCGGTGAGCGACTGGCCCAGCTCATCGTGCAGCTCATGCGAGAAGCGCCGCGCGGTGGCCTCCTGGTCCTCCAGCATGTGCCAGGAGACGCGGCCCAGTTCGGCCGTCTGCCATTCCATTCCGCGAATCAACCGCGACACCATGCGCACCGTGATGACGGCGAAGAGCAGCGCCAGCAGCACGCTCGCGCCGGCGAAGATCACGGTGGTATGGAGCAACTCCGAGGTGAGTTGGTTGAGTTGCGCCTGCGCCGCGCCGGCATGGCGGTATTCCCGCTCCACCAGCCGCGCCACCACGGTCATGAAGTCTTCGTGTTCGCGGAACAGTTCGACCGGCGCGAAAGTTTCCGGCTCGTCTTCCGCCAGAATGTGGCGCGCCTCGGCCGAAAACGCGAGCGATGCCTGCTTGAGGCGCGCCCAGAGATCGCGATCCGCCGTGCGGGCGCCTTCGGCCGCGATGCGGGCGGTGTCGGCGTCGGCTGCATCGAGCTGTTTGAGGATGGCGCCCTCGTCCACCGAATCGGGATCGCGCGCCAGCACGGAGAATACCTCGGTCAGGCTGGTCTGCTGGCCGTGCAGCTCGCCAATCAGCCGCCGCGCCACTTCCTGTTCGCCAATCAGGCCGGCGGCGCTCTGCCGGATGGCGTGGATATTGCGGACGGCCACCAGCGCGGCCGCCAGCAACAGGATCACCACCAGGCCGAACCCGGCCGTCAGCACGCGGAAGATGTTGCCGTGGGTGATCGGCTTCGGTTGCATCGCGTTAATCAGTATCGCAACTCGGGCGCCCAGCTTGAATCGCCGGTCCCGGCTATGCGGCGCGTCCAATCCACACTAACAAATCTTAACCGTCATCACCCCGGATTCGGTGCCTGGAATAGCCTGCCGCGGCTATCGTGCTTTTTTCGTACTTGCTCCAATATGGATTTGTAAGCGGGCGATGAGGCCCGCAGAGGAGAAAAAAATGAAAAAGACGCTGTTCGCCATCGCCCTCGCGTTTGCCACCCTGTCGTTCGCCGCGCAAACGCCGGCTCCCGCGCCCGCCGCTACGCCCGCGCCAACCACCAAAACGGCCAAGAGCACTGCCAAGCCGAAGAGCACGAAGACCAAGAGCACGAAGACCACGAAGAAGTCCGCCAAGACCACCGGCTCTTCGAAGGCCTCCGGTAAATCCAAGATTGCCAGCGCGTCGCCCGCAGGCCCGGCCAAGAATTAAGGGCCGGCCGGGAAAATGGCAAGTTCAATCGCCCTTGCGGTCGCGGCCCTGAACGCTATCGGAGTCGCGGCCGTGAGGGAGCGGTTGGCAATGTAGTCGCTTGGCGATTCCTTGTCCTTCTTCCTCACGTCGCCAGCAGCGCCAAAGCCGCCGCGCCCATCACCGCCGCGCAGATCCATCCCAGCACCTTGGCTCCCCGCGAGTTCGCGCGCGCGCCCATTACTTTCTTGCTGCTCGTCAGCAGCACCACCAAAACCACCAGCGGCGGCGCGAGAACGCCATTCACCACGGCCGCCCAGAACAGCATCTTCACCGCATTCCAGCCGGCAAAATCAAGTGCCAGCCCCACCGCCAGCGCGCCTACAATGACCATGTAGAAATGCGCCGCCCGGAGCGGCTTCTTGCTCAGCGATGCTCCTCTCCACGACGCCGCTTCCGCAATGGCATAGGCGCAAGAACCCGCCAGTACCGGGACGCCCAACATGCCGGTCCCGACCAAGCCCAGCGTGAACAGCAAATACGCGCCGTTACCGGCTAACGGCCGCAATGCTTCGGACGCCTGTTTGGCCGTTTCGATGTTCCGCGCGCCATGCGCGTGCAGGGTCGCCGCGGTGGTGAGAATGATGAAGAACATGATCAGATTGGAAAACAGCATTCCCGTGAACACGTCGTTCCTCGCCACGCTCAATTCCAGATTCGTGGAACCGTGCCGCTGCGCCACGGTCGTCTTCCCGTGCTTGCGGTCTTCCTCCACTTCCTGCGACGCCTGCCAAAAAAACAGGTAAGGAGAAATGGTGGTCCCCAGGATCCCCACCAGCACGGCCATGTAGGATCGCGTCCATGCCACGTGCGGCAGAAAAGTTCCGTGCAAGACGGCGGCCCAGTCCGGCCGCGCCAGAAATGCCGTCACGACGTAGGCGAACAGCACCACAGTCAGCCACTTGAAGATGCGGGCGATGAGACTGTAAGAAGTCCAGATCAACAGGCTGGCGATCAGCAAGGCAAAGAAGGGTGTCCAGTAATAGGACGCAATTCCGGATACCATGTGCATCGCATCGGCCATGCCGCCCAGATCCGCGCCGATGTTGAACACGTTCGCGACAATCAGCAGCAGGCAGGACGGCCACAGTACCCACCGCGGATACTGCAATCGGATCGCGCCCCCGAGCCCGCGTCCCGTCACCATTCCGAGCCGCGCACACATCAGTTGCACCGCCGCCATCAGCGGGAAAGAAACCAGGGCAGTCCACAGGAAGGAATATCCGAAAACCGCGCCCGCTACCGAGTAGGTCGAGATTCCCGAAGGGTCGTCGTCCGCCGCGCCCGTAACCAGCCCCGGCCCGAGGTTGGCGAAGAACCGCGGCACCATTCGAAGCTGTTTCGGCCGATTCGCGGCGTTGGCGCCCTTCACACCTCCGAGGCTCGCCACGACTGTCCCCCCCATCACATTCTACGACCCACCAATCCCATGCTTGCAACCCGGCCCGGCGCCAGGGCAGAAGGCGAATGAGCCGTCTTGCCGCCGGATTCTGCGTATATCCGTGTGCGAACACTCATTCTTATTCCCATCTTCCTTGCTCCCGCGCTGTTTGCCCAGAGCCACTCCGCCTGCGATCTGGTGACGCAGGACGAAGCGAACGCCCTGCTCGGCGGCAGCGCCAACCGGTTGGCGATGGGGGCCGTGGCTTGCGGCTACTCGGAGCGGACGCTCGGCGTGCGGTTGACCATCACCGTGACCGACTGGGGCGCCTCGGCCAAGGCAGTCTGGGATAAAGCGAAAGCGACCAGCATGAAGGGTAACTGGCTGGTCGGCGACGAGGCTGGGATGGGCACGTACGCTTATGGAGAACTGATCCGGCGCAGCGCCCAGAGTTCGGCCGGCAAGTGCGGTTTCGAGGCTGTCAAAGGCACCAAGTTGATTACAATCTTCGTCACCGATTCGGCGGAGAAGCAGGATATCGCCGGCAAGAAGGAGATGCTCGACAAGCTCCGGCCGCTGGCGCAAAAGGCCGTGCAGCGCCTCTGACGGCTCAGTCCGGGCTGCCCCACGCCACGCTCCAGCGCGGTTCTCGCGTCACCTCCCGCGGCCCGCCGCACACTCTCCAGCCTTGACCGAAAAAAAGCTTGACTCTGACGTAGCGTCAGGCCTGAGGATGGAAGAGGGAGAAAGTGGCCCCGATGTATCGCGCGCAGGAATTCGCCAAACTGGCCGGCGTGACCGTCCGCGCGTTGCATCACTATGATCGGATGGGGCTGCTGAAGGCGCGGCGGTCGCAAGCTGGCTACCGCCTCTATAGCGACAACGACCTGGCGCGGTTGGAGCAGATTGTGGCGCTCAAGTTCATCGGGGTGCCTCTCAAGCGCATCCGCGGCCTGCTCGAGCGGAAGGGAGATCCGCTCGACGGTGCGCTCCGCGCGCAGCGGCGTGTGCTGGAGGGAAAGCGGCTGCTCCTCGACCGCGCGATAGCCGCCATCGTCGAGGCCGAACAGACCATGAGGAACGGGCAGGCGCCGGAGACAGCGGCACTCAAGAAAATTATCGAGGTGATCGTCATGCAAGACAATCGGAATTGGATGGATCAATACGCCAACGACGCGGCGCGCGCCAAGATCGACGAGCGGCGGAAACTTTGGTCGCCCGAATTGCAGGAGCGCGTCAGCCGCCAATGGGTCGAGCTCATCGCCGAAGTCGAAGCAGCCGCGGAGCATAAGGAAGACCCGGCCGGCGCACACGCCAAAGAGCTGGCGAGCCGCTGGAAGCTGCTGGTGGAAGAGTTCACCGGTGGCGACCCCGATGTCGCTCAATCGGTGAAGAACGTCTGGGCCGATCGAGCCAACTGGCCGGAAGAAGCCCAGAAGCAGGCCCAGCCATTCCGCATCACGCCGGAGGTTTGGGGCTTCATCCAGAAAGCGATGGGAGCGGGGAAGGGCTGACGGCGCCGGCGGCGAGAGTGAACGGGCTGCCTGGGCTGCCTCAGCCCGCTTGTTTTGCGGGTGGCATTCGCATTATCCTGATGAACGCCATGACGCGGAACGATTTCCTGAAGTTTTCCGCCGCCGCCGCGCTTTCCACCGCGGCCACGGCTCAAAACCAGCATCCCAATCGGGACCTGGGTTTCACTGACACGCCCATGCTTCCGGGCATGCCCTGGCATGTGCACGATCCGGCTCGCCCGCATCCCAAAGTGGTGGTTCCGGCGAGCGTGCCCGGCGGTCCGCCTTCGGACGCCATCGTGCTGTTCGATGGCACGGATCTTTCGCACTGGGTGCAGCGCGGCAGGGGCGCCGACACCGGGAAGATGGTTGACCCCGTATGGAAGCTCGGAACCGGCTACTTCGAAGTGCTGGGCAACTCAGGCGACCTGTTGACGCGCGAGAAATTCGGCGACTGCCAGTTGCACGTGGAGTGGGCATCGCCCGCGCCGCCGCATGGCACCAGCCAGGGCCGCGGCAACAGCGGCGTTATATTGATGAGCCGCTATGAGATCCAGGTGCTGGACGCGTGGGAGAACCCGACCTACGCGGATGGACAGACGGCCGCGATCTACGGCCAGTGGCCTCCGCTGGTCAACCCGGCCCGCAAGCCGGGCGAGTGGAACACTTACGACATCGTCTTTGAAGCGCCGCGCTTCACGGGCGACCAGGTAACCAAGCCGGCGTTTGTGACGGTGTTCTACAACGGCGTCGTCGTGCACAACCACAAAGAGATCATGGGCCCCATGGTCTACCGGCAAGTGGCCCACTACACACCCCACGCGAGCGAAGAATCGCTGCTGCTGCAAGATCACCACGACCCGGTGCGCTACCGCAATATCTGGATCCGCCGGCTGGGCGGCTACGACCAGGCAGAGTAGGTGGGGCACGCTTCAGCTTGCCGACGCCCGCTTGCGGGCGGATCTTTCGCAGCTTCTTGCGGTGTTGGCGGCTTGTCCTTCGCCTGTCCTACACTGGGCGAGATTCCAGGTTCAGTAAGGGGCCCCGCAGTAGCCGAAGATCAACCTACATGACATTCAGGTTGAACCAGTTCTCAAAGGCGTCTGGTATTCGCCCAAAACCATTGAACCCATAGATGACGCGCGCCGCCGCTTCTTGTATGCACTGTTTGGCAGTGGCTGGGTCACGCAACGTAGCGATTCGCGCGGTGGCTTGGCTGGAGGAGCGCCACTGTTGAAGGACCTGCGGGTCGTGGAAGATGATCTCTTTGAATGTGTTCGCGATGCTGCGGCGCCGGAACTCGGCAAGCTTGTGCTTTGGAACGTCATCGCGTAAACGCCAAGACCCTTCAGGGCGGTGGACGTCGAGGTTGATCTCCAGAAGGAGTCGCGGAGACAGCGTCGCCATCAGCGAGTCACGGCTTATCATGACAGGCGAATCGCAAAGGGGGAAGGCATGATTTCGGGTCCGCCAAAGCGTCCATTCGGCTAAAGCTGGCGCGGTGACCGCTCGCGCCAGAAACGTCCGGCTGCTCCAAGCGTGCCTCAGGAGCCAGAAGTACTCGAACTTGTCAATGCCAACGGCGTTCATCCCCTCGATCGCAGCGGACATGAACTCATAACTTCGCATCGCATGGATCATGAGAATGGAGATGAGAAAGCCTTTGTGCTCAGCCGACTCAAAGTCACCGAGCTTTGCTGCCTGCAGCAACGCCGAATAATGACCAGTCGTTTCGATTCCTGTGAGAATGTCTTCAAAGTCTAGGTACAGCACTTCAGGATGCTGGTCGACATAGGCCGCCGTCTGTTCATACCTGTCTGGGTACCACCTCTTACAAAACCGCTTGGAAGACTCTGGAGTAATTTCGGCAACGCCCAGATGTGGGTGAAAATGGACATTGTCGACGGTTGTCGGGATGATCTTGTCGGCGCGAAAGTTCAGGGCGTAAACCGATTGCTCACGTGCTCGACCTTTCTGCTCAGCGTCGGAGCAGTACCGACGATAGTATTGCTCGTTCCAGAGTGCGGTCCAGAAGCAAGGGTTGTAGTGATTCCGCCTCGTGAATGCTCCGCGCGCCATTGTGACCGCTCGCCCTCTGGTACGATCATACGGCTTGAAGGGTATTCTTCGAGCCAGCGAGCGCGTCACCAGCAAATCGGGAGCTGACCCACTTCATAGCCGCGCCATCTTCAGCTCTACACGCCTGGTGAGCTTTGCACGCCAAGGCCGCCGCCGAATTGTGATTGAATAGGGACTGGCAGCCTCCGTTGAACCAGAACCCTCCGCGCATCCTCGTGGTACGGCTCGGCGCGATGGGCGACATCGTCCACGCCTTGCCCGCCGTGGCTTCGCTCAAGCAAGGTTTTCCGGGTGCCCACCTCACCTGGGTGATCGAACCGCAGTGGGCCGCGTTGCTCGAAGCCAACCCGTTTGTCGATCGCGTGATTCTGTTGCACCGCCGCGACGCCGCCGGCCTGTTGGCTTCGTGGCGCGAGCTGCGCTCCGCGCCGTTCGACTTCGCCGTGGATTTCCAGGGCCTGCTCAAGTCCGCCGTGGTGGCTGCCGCAGCGCGCCCCGAGCGCATTTTCGGTTGGGACCGCGGCCAACTGCGCGAGGCCGCGGCGGGCGTCTTCTATACGCGCCGCGCTTCGAGTACCGCCGCGCATGTGGTGGATCGCAATCTCGACCTCGCCGCGGCCGCCGGCGCTGCCCACGCAGTTCGCGTTTTCCCGTTGCCGGCCGGCCGGCCCGAAGCGCCCCTGCCCGATGGCGCGTTCGTACTCGCCTCGCCGATGGCCGGCTGGCCCGCCAAGCAGTGGCCGCTTGAAAACTACCTGGCTCTGGCCGGGCTGCTGCTGCGCGAGTTGAGAATTCCGCTGGTGCTCAATGTTCCGGAAATTGAGCGGATGTGCGGGTTGACAGGCGAAAGCGCCTGTCCCACTTTGCCCACATTGTCGCCGGAGCCGCAGGCAGGTGGGGCAGGCGCTTCCGCCTGCCAACCGGCTGCCCCACAGCTTCCCGCGGCGGCCGGACGAACCGGCGTATGGCCGCACGCCTGCGGCTTGCCCGGTTTGATCGACGCCACCCGCCGCGCCGCCGCCGTGGTGGGGGTGGACAGCGGACCCATGCACCTGGCCGCTGCGCTCGGCAAGCCCGGTGTCGCGTTGTTTGGTCCCACCGACCCGGCGCGCAACGGCCCTTATGGCGGTTCGCTCCGCGTGCTGCGCTGGCCGGGCGCCGTGACCAGTTACAAGCGCTTCGACGAAATCGACGAGAGCATGCGCCGGATCACGCCCGAGGAAGTGTTCGAATCCCTGCGCGCCGCGCTCGAAAGCGCGCACGGCGACAGCGGGTGCAGCCACAGATGATTCAATTCCCCAAACCTTACGCCGATGCCGTGGCGCGGCTGCGCGTGCCCTCCGGATTTCTGATCGTGCTGGTCTTCGCCTGGTTGTCCCGGCCGCTGCCGGCGTCGATTGCCTGGGGCGTTCCCATCTCGCTGTTGGGTCTCCTGCTGCGCGGCTGGGCGGCGGGATGTCTCGATAAGAATCGGCAACTCTCCACCGGTGGACCATACGCCCACACACGCAATCCGCTCTACCTGGGCACGCTGCTGGTGGCTGCCGGGCTCGCGATCGCAGCGCGCAGCCCGTGGCTGGCGTTGCTGTTCGCCGCTGTCTTCCTGTTCGTGTATTTGCCCGTCATCCAGCTCGAAGAGCAGCACCTGCGCCACCTGTTTCCGGAATACGCATCCTATGCGGCGCGGGTGGGAGCGCTGTGGCCGCGCCTGACTCCGGATCCCGGGTCAACTCCGGCGGTGTTCCGCTTCCGCTTGTACTTGCAGAACCAGGAGTATCAAGCCGGCGCTGGATTCGTTGTAGGGCTGGCTTATCTGATCTGGCGGCTGCCGCGCTAAGGAGCGGTCGTGGCGCGCGCAGTCGTGCGTGAAGGGTCGAGTCATCTCGACCCTTCTTGAAGATGCTGAGGCAGCCCGGGGGCGAAGAAAAGCCGAGATGACTCTCGGCTCTGCAGGCTGACAGCCCGCGCCACGGGGCATCGAAAAAAGTTGAAACTTCACGGCTTGCGGTGTATCCAATCTCACAAGGGTAGATGGCGCGGGGGTAAGTGGCCCGCCGGGGAATGCTGATCGTGAAATTCTGGCACATGACCGCTCGGAGGGGAGCGGTCATGCGCCAATCTTAGCGGCGCGCCAACGCCACGCCATTACCAGCGCCGAGCCGATCAGAATCAGCGCCGCGCTCAAGCCCACCCAGATTCCAGCCGCGCCCCATCCAAAGCGAAAACACAATAGGTACGCCACCGGCAGGCACACGCCCCAATAACCGGCAAGATGCGCCAGCATGGGCGTGCGCGTATCGCCGAGGCCGCGTAGCGCGCCGGTGGCCACTACCTGCAATCCGTCGAACAATTGGAACAACGCGGCGATGCGCAACAGCACCGCGCCGCCGGCGATCACCGCGGCATCCTGGGTGTAAATGCGGACGATCCAGCGCGGCGCCGCTCCCAGTAACACGCCCGCGCCGCCCATGAACAGCGCGCCCAGCAGAATGGCCGTCCAGCCGCGCGTTGCCGCACCGCGCGCGTCGCCGGCGCCACAGGCCTGCCCCACCCGCACCGCCGCCGCCGAGCTGATGCCCAGCGGCACCATGTAGGTTGTCGATACCACGTTGATGGCGATGCTGTGCGCCGCGAGCGACACTTCATCCAGGTGCGCCGCAAACACGCTCACCAGCCCGAACACGACGCCTTCAAACAGAATCTGGAGCGCCGCCGGCATTCCCAAACCTGCCAGGCGGCGGATGCGTTCAATGGAGGGGCCCCAGGAGATCGCCAGCAGAATCTTGCCGGTGCGCCGCTCATGCCACACGATCGTAGCCAGCAACACCGCGGCCATGTAGCAGCGCGCGATTGTGGTCGACCACCCCGAGCCTTCCAGTCCCATGCGCGGCGCGCCCCAGTGGCCGTACATCAGCAGCCAGTTGCCCACCACGTTGATCGCGTTGGCGCTCACCAACGCGAAGGTCACCGGTTTGACTACGTTGATGGCTTGCAGGTAACGCCGGAAGGCCGCATAGAAAAGCAGCGGCGGCAGGCCCCACGCCAGCGCCTTCAAGAAAGGACCGAACAGCGCCATCACATTGGCATTGGTTCCGGTGGCGCGGAGCAGCGGAATCAGCAGCAGAATCGCCAGCGCCAAAAACGGCGCGAGCGCCAGGCTCAGCCAGACACCGTTGACCAGCGTGCGCCGGCAGTCCACGGCGTCCCGTGCGCCGTGCGCCTGCGCCACCAGCGTATCCATTCCCAAAAGAAAACCGGTGCCACAGATGGCGATGGGATAGAACAGCATCGCGCCCAGGCTGCCGGCTCCCAGCGCGGCCGCGCCCAGGCGGCCGGCCATGATGGTGTCTTCGAGACCCATCGCCATCCAGCCCAGTTCGGCCAGCGCCAGCGGAACCGCCATGCGCAGCATGGGTGCGAACTCGGCACGCAAATGGAGTCGCTGGGCCGCCACGCGTTACGCCTTGGGATGAGCCTTGTCGTACACCCTCATCAGGTCGGTGAGCGAAACTTGCGTGTACTTCTGAGTGGTGGAAAGCCGCGCGTGGCCCAGCAGCTCCTGGATGGCGCGGAGGTCGGCGCCGCCGGCGAGCAAATGCGTGGCATAAGCGTGGCGGAAGGCGTGCGGGTGCACCGACGGATCGCCAGTCAGAACCGTGGCGTATAGTTTGACGATGCCGTGAATGCCGCGGACACCCAGGCGGTGGCCGCGATGGTTGAGAAACACGGCCCGCTCGTCGCGCGCGACCGGCCGCTCGGCGAGATACCGTTCGAGCGCCGCGGCGGCCTGGCCGGGCAGCGGCACCTGGCGCTCCTTCTTGCCCTTGCCGCGCACGCGCATCCATGTCTCTTGCGCCGCGCGGTCGAGATCGTCCAGATTCAGCCCGGCCAGCTCGCTGACCCGCAGGCCGCAGCCATAGAGGACTTCGAGCATGGCGCGGTCGCGCGAAGGGTACGGCCGCTCCAGCTTGCCGGCGGCCACGTCATCGAGCAGCGTGTTCATTTGTTCCGCGGTCATCACTACCGGGAGTTTCTGCGGAGCCTTGGGCAGCCGCAGCAGACGGGCTACATTGATGGCCACCACGCCCTCGCGCTGAAGGAATTGAAACAGGCCGCGCACCGCCGCCACCTTGCGCCGGATGCTGACCGCCTGCAGTTCCTGCCGGTAAAGCCAGAGCATCCACTCGCGCAGCAGCAGCAGGTCGATAGCTTCGGGCGCCGGCGGCTCGGCTTCGGGCGGAGAAAGGAAATCGAGCAGTTGCCGCAAGTCGCTCCGGTAGGCGTCGAGCGTGTGCGGCGACGCTGCCGTGCGCGCCAGTCCCGCCAGGTAGCGTTCGATCTCGTGTTCTAACCGGGAGGACATGGTCTAGTCCGCCGTCCGGCCTCGCGGCGCAGACTTTTTCCGCGCGCGCGCCGTCCTAGTCTTTGAGAATCCGGTTGCTATGATGAAAAACATGAAGCGAGTTTTGTGCCTGTTGCCGCTTGCCGGCGCCTTGGCGTGCGCGGCGGACCTGGCCGGCGTGCATTCCGTATATCTGCTGCCGATGGCGCGCGGCATGGACCAGTATCTGGCCAACCGGCTCGCCAACGAGCATGTTTTCCGCGTCGTCACGGACCCCAAACTGGCCGATGCCATCTTCACCGACCACCTCAGCGAAGGCTTCCAGGCGGAGTTGGAGGACTTCTCGCCGACGCCCAAACCGCCCGAGCCGCCGAAACCAGCCGTTGCGGAGCCCGCAGCCAAAACCGGCGACGAGCCCAAAGCCAAGCCTGACGACGAGGCGGCGCCACCGGAGAAACCGGCCCATTCCAAAGCCAAAGCTGCCGGCGATGAGCCATCGTCGCCGGGCCTGATGGGAAAGACGGAGAACACGCTGAACAATCCCGCCACCAGCTCCGGATTCAGCCGCGCGCGCGGCACGGTGTTCCTGGTTGACGCCAAATCGCGCCAGGTCATCTGGTCCGTATATGACCCGCCCAAGGATTTCGCCGGCAAGGAAATGAATCGCACCGCCTCCGATATTGTAAGCCGCCTCAAGAAGGAGCTGAACCCGAAGAAGTGAGGGAGTGGCAGCGGAACCAGGCTGCCGACGCAATCCGTCAGTTGTTCTGGGTGGCGGAGTAGCTTACGTCATGTCCATCTCGGGGCACGAGGGGTATTTGGTTACTGCCGCCGACTTCACGACCGCGCCAGTCGTTTCCGAAGCCAGTATACGACGACTTGGCAAAACTCCCGAAGTTCGCCAACATCCGATTCTCCGTTCCACTCTCGCAGCCATTTCTTCAGAGTTGTCTGCGACAACTGGCCACGCTTATCAAGCGCAGTCTTGAATGCGTCGAGCGCGGACTTGCGGTTGTTCATTAGGAACTTAAGGTTGAGCTTCAGCACGTCGTTGAGTTCGGCGTCGAAAGCCGGATCGCTCGAAAAGACTGTTCCGTCTCCCGCAAATCGAACAAGATCATCGACCCGGTGCATTGGGTTTGCCGGGTTCCGCGAGAGGTCCCGATCTCCCTTCCGAGTGTCACAGTGCTGATCCCAATGGGCCTTCCCTTCGTTACCCATGCACGCGCCGAGCAGGTTGCCATAGTCAAGCTGCTCGGCTTCGTACCTATCCTGGCTGTGCCAATGCTCGATTTTCATCGAGCCGGGTTCCGGACGAATTCGCGAGAGGCAATAGCAGCAAAGTCCCCGCTGCTCCTTGACGAGGCACCGCCTCAAGGTGTCTTTGTCTTTGTAGCCGTCGTAATTCCCGCCCGGAGCGGAGCGAAATTCGACAAGGCTGGCTGGCTCTTTGCCTTTCACGATGACCCTCATACCTTGGATTCCAGAAAGGTCATCAATGCACGCGCTCGCGTCGCTTCCGGATCGTCTGGACCGAGCTTAGTCTCCACTTCGACCAATAGGCGCCGGGCGCCATCGAAGTCCTCGGCGTCGATGGACCGAAATAGGCGCCCCAGGAGGTCCTCGACGTCGCCATCTCGGGACTTGGTTCCCATCACCTCCTCCAGGATGCGACTGGAATCAATGCCGAACGAACGCGGTGGCGAAGTGGTCACTTCTCCGTCTAATAACAGGATCTCCCCGGGCTGAGCCTCGCCTACCAACTGTGGCGAATGCGTTGTGGTAATGAACTGGAGGGATGGGAATGTGGTTTTTAGGTCATGGATCATGCGACGCTGCCATTTTGGATGAAGGTGCAGGTCCAACTCGTCGACCATGACGACGCCGGGGGTTTCCTGTAGCGCGGCGTCGGCCAGATGCGGGTTCAGAATCGCGGCTCGCGATGCCAGGTCGCCCACCAGCGTGAGCATGACGCGCTGTCCGTCGCTCAGGTTCTTTAGAAGCTGAGGTCTTTCGTCTAGTAAGACGACTAGATCATCGTATCGGCCGTCATAATCAAGAGAGGCGGCCCCTTCGACGCACCTTATGATGGCACTCTTTACCACTCTCAGCGCAACGGTATCTTGCTTTGACGGCAGAGGAGCTGTCGTCTGATCTCGAATCCAATTCAGGAGTGCCCTTTCCTGAATTGTCGAGTTAAGGCAGTCTCGGTAGCCATCGAGTCGCGATGGCTTACGCCTTGTCCTGTCACCCGCAGATTTACTGGCGTAATGGACTTTTTCAACCCACCGTCGCTCCGTGCCGTAGGTGCAGATGAGCGGAAGCGTGATGTCCTCTCCGGTCATCACGCGCCGCTCGGCTTCACTTGCAGCCTCGCTGATGGCTTTGGCGCTCACGGTCGTCGTCCGGCCGCCCTGATGTTGCAGTTCTCTGGTCCAGCTAATGCGCTGACCCATGACGACGCCACTACATTCGATCCGCGAGGGGAACTGCTTCTCAAACGTGTAACTATCCAAGTGTTGGTGTGCGGCAAGGCGCACCTCGTCGGCATCAATGCCGAGGCTTTTTTCGATTCCCCGAAGGCCGAGGAACCAACTGCCGACTGCCACGGCAAGCGCGTCGATCACGGATGTCTTCCCAGTCGCGTTGTCCCCGACGAGCAGATTGAAGTGTGGGTCGAAATTGAATGTGCGGTGGGCAAAACCGTTAAAATTCTCGATTGTAAGATGGTCAATCCGCATTTGTGAGCCTCATCTGTGCCGATCATAGCTTAGCGGATTTGTGCCGCGCGCAGCCAGTGCAGCTTGGCAGCCGAGATGGTGCCCAGAAAACCTGGGTTCTCCTCCTCCGCGCCGCATCACCGCCCCTAGCCCGCCGCCAGCCTATATCCCACCCACGGTTCGGTCAAAATGATCGTCGGCTTTGCCGGGTTGGCTTCGATTTTCTTGCGCAATTGGTTGATGAAAACGCGCAGGTATTCGGGCTCGTCGCCGTAATCCGGGCCCCACACGGCTTGCAGCAGCTCGCGGTGCGTTACCGGGCGGCCGGCGTGCGTCACCAGGCAGCGGAGCAGCTCGAATTCCTTCGGCGTCAGGCGCACGTCGCGGCCTTGCGCGCGCACGCGGCGAAGCTCGAAATCGACTTCCAGGCCGGCGGTTTCGAAACTGCGCGGACCGCCCTCGGGGCCGGTGGGGGAACGGCGCAACGCAGCGCGAATGCGCGCCAGCAGCTCTTCAATGCCGAATGGCTTGGTGACGTAATCGTCGGCGCCGGCATCGAGCGCCGCTACCTTGTCCTTCTCCGAGTTGCGCACTGTCAGCACGATCACCGGCACGTCGGAAGCGGCGCGCAGCGCGCGGCAGGTTTCCAGGCCGCCCATGCCGGGCATGTTCATATCCAGCAGCACCAGACTGGGCGCTTCACGGGCGAACATCTCCAGCGCGTCCTCGCCGGTGCGCGCTTCGAGCACCTCATAGCTGTGCCCCACCAGCGTGGCCTTCATCACGCGGCGGATCTGCGGATCGTCATCCACCACCAGAACTTTTCCGGCGCTCAATTGTCTTTGCCTCCCGCCGCGGCCGCCAGCGTAAAGTAAAACACCGAACCCTGGCGCCGCTCGCTCTCCACCCAGATCCGTTCGCCGTGCGCCTCCACGATTCCCTTGGCGATGGCGAGTCCCATGCCCGTTCCCTTGGTTTTGAAACGCTGCTCGCGGCCGCGATAGAAGCGGTCGAAGATCAGCGCGCGCTCATGCTCTTCGATGCCCGGGCCGCGGTCGGCGACGCCGATCACGATCTTTCCGCTCTTTCGCTCCGCCGAGACGGTGATGGGCGTGTCCTCGGGCGTGTACTTGAGGGCGTTTTCCAGAAACTGCTTTACCACCTGCTGCGCCAGCTCGGGATCGGCTTCGGCCGCGGGCAGATCGGCCGCCGCGTGGATGGCGATGGGGCGGCCCTTGCGCAGCGCCTCCACTTCGGCCAGCGCGCCGGTGACGATCTGCTCCACCGGCACCTCCCGCTTCTCCAGGTGCAGCTTGCCGGCTTCGATGCGCGCCATCGCCACCACTTCCGCGGCGAGTTGATTCAGGCGGTCGGCTTCCTCGTTGATGATGGTCAGCAACTCGCGGTCCGCAGCCGCGGCTTCGCCCAGCAGGCTAGTGACGGCGGCTTTGATGGAGGTCAGCGGCGTCTTGATATCGTGGGCGAGCGAATCGAGCAGCGCCGATTTCAGCAGCTCGCTCTGGCGCGCGGCTTCGGTGTGGCTGGCTTCCTCCATGGCGCGCGCCTTTTCGACGGTGATGGCGGCCAGGTCCGCGATGGCCCGCACCATCTGCGCGGAAGGCAGCGGCGCCACCAGGCCCAGGCTGCCGAGGCTCCGCATGCCCAGGCGGACGGGGCTGGCCACCCAGTCGCCGGTCGCCTCGCCCGAGGCGTGCTCGATCTCCGCCGCAACTCTCAGGTCGTGGTCCGTCACCGGCTGGCTCTCCGGGCCGGTGCGGAAGATCTCGTCCGTCTCCCGATAAAAGAAGGCCGCTCCCCGGCAGCCAAATTCCTGCACCACCCGGTTGAGAAATTCGCGGATGGTCTTGCGCTGGTTGCCGGTCAACGCCAACGACCGCACCAGCGCATACAGCCGTTCGCTCTCCAGACGCCGCGCTTCCGCCTCCGCCGTGCGGCGCCGGGCCCGCGCCGAAAGCTGACTGGCGGTGGTCGCCGTCACCAGGAACGCCAGAAACGCCACCAGGTTTTCGGGATCCTGAATGGTGAGCTTGCCGACCGGCGGCAGGAAGTAGAAGTTGAATCCGAGCACCGCCAGCACGGACGCCAGCGTGGCCTCCGCCAGTCCCCACCAGGTCGAGATTCCCAGGATGGCCAGCAGCAGCGTCAGCGCCACCGTGGTGTTGTTGACCGGCGTCAGCCGGTAAACCGCGATGATGGCCGCCACCAGCGCCAGCGAGGCCGCGAATCGCAGCGCCTTCATGACCGCCCGAACAGCCGGTTGAAGTACTCGCGCGTGCGGCGGCGGATTTCCCGCAGCGTGACGTCCAGGCGCTGCTGGTGCAGATGCTCCGGCGTCCAGCGTTTCACCAGGTTTGCCAGCACTTCCATTTGCGCCTGCGAAGTGGGCAGGCTGCCCTCGGCGTGGCCGCGCGAAATCCGCTGCCCGTGGTCGATCCCGCGGTAGAACGTGGCGGCCTCCAGCAGGAAGCCGGCGTCCTCGCGGTCCAGGTGCCCCATCTTCTCGTTCACGTCAATGCGCTCCGGCGTGTTCAGCACCTTATAGAAGATGCCGGCGGCGCGCAGGCGCAGGTACATCAGCGCGAAATCGATATCGTAGAACCCGCCCCTGCCGGCCTTCAGCGGATTGCGCGGCCCCTGCTCCCGTTCCAGGCGCGCGCGCATCTCGGCCAGCTCCTTGCGCGACCGCATGCTCTGGCCGTAGCGCCGCCAGTCGACCTGTTGCAGCTCGTTCAAGAACTCGGTGGCGCGCTCGATGTTTCCCGCCACGGCGCGCGATTTCATGTAGGCGATGCCCTCCCAGGCCTCGGCGTGGCCCTCGAAATACGCCTTGTAAGCGCCTTCCGATTGCACCAGGTCGCCTTCGCGGCCGTTGGGCCGCAGGCGCGTATCGATGGCGAACATCACGCCCTCGCCCGTGTAGGCGCTCAAGATCTGCACCATGCGCTCGGCTACGTCCGTCCAGAAGGCGTGTTCCGCGGAGTCCTGATCGGGAATCGCGAAGACCAGATCGGCGTCCGATCCCAGGTCGAATTCGCGCATGCCCAGGCGGCCGAGCGCGATCACCATCATCTGGTTGGAAGGATCGTAGGCGTGGTTCGCCGGCGGCGGGGCATCCCCCACCGCGATCTGGTATGCGGCTGCGATCACGCTATCCGCCAGCAGCGAAGTCTTGCCCAGGGTCGCGAAAATGGGCGGAGCTTCGAGCAGGCTTTCGGTTTGGATGCGCAGCATCTGCCGCCGGTAATAGCGGCGCAGCGAGCCGCCGTCGGTCAGCGCGCTGCCTTCCAGCCGGAGTGGTTCGCCGATTTCCTCCATCAGCTCCGGGTAGCGCAGCAACTCGTCGGCGAAATGGCCGCTGTGCTCGAACACATCGAGCACGCCGGCCGCCAGGCGCGCGTCGCCGTCCAGGCGCTCCAGGATCTCCGGTTGCGCAAACGCTTTCTCGAGGAAATGTTCGAAGCGCTCCCGCCCGCGATGCAAGCCGGCCGTGGCCACAGCGCCTGCGAGTCCTGGCGCCCGCTGATCCAAAAAGCGCGTCAGGTTAGTCGCTACCGGCGCCGCTTCCGGCTCCTCTTCGAGCGCCGGTTCGAAGCCGGGCGTGTAGTACAGCGGCTTCTGCGCGTGAATCACGCGCTCGTAAATCTCGCGCACCGCGGCCAGGTGTTCGTCCAGGCTCCGCGCCAGGGAATCGGCGTCGAGCGCCTCTCCCGTCGCCGCCGGCGGCATCTTGCGCGCCAGCAGGCCCAACGCCTCCGGATCGACCGGAAGCGTGTGCGTCTGCCGGTCGTCTTCCAGTTGCAGACGGTGCTCCAGGTAGCGCAGGAATTGGTAAGCCGACGCGAGGCGCGCATATTCGGCTCCCGAGAGCAGCCCTTTGTCGCGCAACCGGAACAGCGCGAACATGGTGCCGCCGTGCCGCACCCACGTCTCGCGGCCGCCGTGCAGCCGCTGCAGGCACTGCACCAGGAACTCGATGTCGCGAATGCCGCCGGACGTAAGCTTGATGTTGATGCCGCCCACGCGCCGCCGCGCGGCCATCTTTTCGCTGATCCGTTGCCGCGTCTCGGATACCGCTTCCACCGCCCGGAAATCGAGCGAGGTCTGGTAAATCAACGGCTCCACGAACTCCAGCAGCGCCGCGCCCGGCTCCGGCTCGCCTGCCGCCACGCGCGCCTTGATCAGCATCTGCTTCTCCCAGTCGCGCGCCCGCCCGCCGTAGTAATTTCGCGCGCCCTCGCCGGAAATCGCCACCTCGCCCAGCGTCCCGTCCGGGCGCAGCCGCAAATCCACGCGGTAACATTGGCCTTCGGCGGTGTAAGTGGATAGTAACTGCGTGTATTGGTTGGCGACCTTCTTATAAAACTCTTTGTTAGTGACGACCTCCGGTCCGTCGGTTTGGCCATTGCCGCCGTAAACGAACATCAGGTCGATATCGGAGCTGTAATTGAGCTCTTGCCCGCCCAGCTTGCCGAGCGCAATTACCGAGAATCCACAGGGGCTGCCATCGGCCAGGCGCGGCTCGCCGTGGCGCGCGACGAAGTCGTCGCGGAGGTGCCGGTACGCCACGCTCAGAATCGCGTCGGCCACGCTCGAGAGCTCCTCGGTAATCTCCGCCAGGCCGGCCACTCCCAGCACGTCGCGCAGTGCGATCCGCAGCAACTGGCGACGCCGAAACCGCGCCAATTCGACTCCGGAAGGCACGCCGCCGTGGCCCGCGCCGAGAAAATCGTACAGCCGCTCCTCGTATTGTTCCACCGACAGCACCCGGTAAAAATTACCGGAGCTGGCAACCTGCAGGATCTGCTCCGGGTTCTTGAGGACGGCATCGGAAAGAAACGCGCTGTACGCGAATATATTGGCCGCCGACTGCAGGGCCGCCGGCGAGCTGGTGATGCGGTCGAAGGCGGAAGGGGAAGCCTGCCCCAACCGCTCCAGGTAGCGCGCCGCCGCCTGCGGGTCCGGCACCGAAGCCAGCAGCAGCCGGATACGCGCCGCCACGCGCTCGGGAACGCGATCGAGCAAAGTCAGCATCGGTTAGGCATGCTGGGCCACTGGCGTAATTATATCGCCCGTCGCCACCGCGCCCGCCTCCACCACGCTGGTATAGAACCCGCTCCTGCCCCAGCGCGGCGAGCCGCTGTCGCCGGCCTTGACGCGCGCATCATACAGATCGCCTTTGAGCGATTCGCCATAAACATCCAGTTGGCCGCAGGGAACGCGCACCTGGGTGATCTCGATAATCGCGCCCCCCGCGCGCAGGCGATCGCCGATGCGCAGGCCGCGCACATCCAGGCCGCGCATGGTCAGGTTCTCCCCCAATGCGCCGTAGAAGACCGGATAGCCGCGAGCGGCCAACTCATCCACCACCTCCGCGGCGATCACCAGAACGGCCTTGCGCGGGCCGCCGTGGATCTGCGGGTGTGCCTGCGCATCGCCTTCGAGCCCAATGGCGCCGATCCGCCCCTGCGCAATCGGCCGCTTCGGCAGGCCTCCCTGGGAAACGTTGATCTGGATGATGGTGCCTTGCATCGGAACGCGGCGGCTCACTGCCCCGCGCCACCATTCTAAGCTGTTACCGCCGGCCTCCGCAGCGTCTCACCACCCGCCACGCCCGCGGCCCGGCGGCAATTTGCCGGTCGCAGGTGTCGAGAGAAGGCTCAACATGTCCGAAACAACACCACTTCTATATCGGTGAGTTGCGCTAAATCGATCCGTTTGTTTTGGCTTACCATATCGTACGAATCGTAACCAAAGCTCTTCATATACTGCACCAAATCGCCGATGGCGAAGCCGAGCTTTTCGACCTCCCACGGCTTGATCTCGCATACTATGACGGGTCTGTGGCTCTCTCCTGCCAGGAAGCGTTCCAGTCCTCTTAGCACCGGAAACTCAAATCCTTCGACATCGATCTTAATGAGTTTAATTCGTTCTGGCGACGATACGTTACTTCGAATATAGTCGTCCAGCCGTTTGACCGGCACATTTTCTGTGACGCCGCATTTCTTTCCTGGAACCAGAGTTGCGTTGCGCGACTCTCCCTGTGGGTCATACGATATAGGCAGAACGCCCTCTTGATCGCCAATCGCGACATTGTTGAACACAAAATGGAATTGCGGGTTCAATGCGCTCAAGACCTGCAGCCGGTCGAAGCACATTCTTAATGGTTCGAAGCCATGAACCGCGCCTGCCGTTCCGACATAGGACGCCGCAACGGCCGACACATACCCTACGTTCGCACCCACATCCAGGACAATGTCGCCGGAGGATAGGTGTTTCTTGAAGCAGTCACATAGGATAAGGTCGTAGGACCCCGTGAACATCGCACGCTGGTCTTCGTCCGCCAGAAACGGCTGCCATTGAAACTCGAATCGGACCGCGCCGTTAATCAGCTTGACCACGGAACCTTCCGGGACCTTCGTCAGTCTTCGCCGGAGGCGGCCAACCGCTTTTCTCGCAAGCAGGCCGGGGTGTTCTAACAGGGAACTTAAACTCTGCATTCTGACGCCGCTCCCAGGGGCCAGACTATAACTTACTATGGAACGGCTCACCGGCTCAATTCAGTTGAGCGGATCCCTGACCGGTCTCCGATGGCTGCGGCTCCGAAACAGGTCGTGCATCATGCTCTGTCTCGGCAACCCACCAAACAAAGCCACGGATGAACACAGATCAACACGGATAAGAAGGAATCTTGTTTTGACTCTTGTTTTCTTATCTGTGTTGATCCGTGTTCATCCGTGGCTCAAAATCGCTGACGCCTAAACGTCGTAGTACAGCGCGAATTCGTACGGGTGCGGGCGCAACCGTACGGCTTCGGCTTCGTTCTTGCGCTTGTAGTCGATATACGTCTGGAGCAGCTCTTCGCTGAATACGTCCCCGCGCAGCAGAAACGCGTGATCCTCTTCCAGGCAGTCCAGCGCCTCGTCCAGCGATCCCGGCATCGACGGCACCGCCTTCATCTCCTCCGGCGACAGGTCGTAGATGTCCTTGTCCAACGGCTCGCCCGGGTTCAGTTTGTTCAAGACCCCGTCCAGCCCCGCCATCAGCATCGCTGCGAACGCCAGGTACGGGTTCGCCGCTGTGTCCGGCGGCCGGAATTCCACCCGCTTCGCCTTCGGATTCGCCGAGTACATCGGGATCCGGCACGCCGCCGACCGGTTCCGCCGCGA
>PLOR01000091.1 GCA_003142185.1 Bryobacterales bacterium | reverse complement strand
TTTTTGCGCCGGAAAGTAGCTAGCGCCTTCCCAGCTTGCGCCGGGCAGTGTGACCCAAAGCGAGCAGCGCCGCGCCGGCCAGCATGAAGGTGGAACTCTCCGGCGCGGGCGCTGGGCCGCCGTCCTTATACTCCAGCCCTTCCAACATTTGCGCGGCAACGGGAGGGTCCGCCTGGCTGGCGTTCTCATAGACGTAGGCGAGGTCGGAGGACTTGCCGATACTGGCGGTCAAGTAGGTTGTCGCGTCCGTGAGCACAGCGGCAGGGGTCGGGGTGGTTCCGGTCGATTCCTGCACCGTGCCGGTGGTGAATGGGTTGCTTCCTCCGGTGTACACGCCGTCCTGCGTGATTTTCCAGATGGCGAGCTGCAAACCTGCGGCCTGGTCACCCGTGGTCGGCGTCTCGTTGTCCAAGAGCCACGCAATCTGCTCGAGATCGCCTACGGACGGGGGTGGGGTGACGGTGACTTGGCTCGGCAGCAGAACAGTGGTGTTGTAGACAACGCTGAGGTCAATGTCGGTCAACAATTGAACGCACATGGTTGTGCGGTCGAATGTGCCCGCGCTGTCGATCAGCTGGATGTTGATAATTCCGGCAAAGTAAACGTCTGTGGGCGTGCCATTCTCGTCGATATACATACCGGAATCCCCGAGCCCGACTGAAGTGACCTCAATCGTGTCCGCGGCGGCGATTCCGGACGCCAGAATCGCTACCGCGAACAGCCCAAGTACGCGTCGAGATGGAACGGAAACACCCATCGCCAGCCCGAGTGTAGCGTAGGGCAAACATCCGCAAAAGCCCTATGGGTTCTATACGTTAGGGACGACAGCAGGGCTAGTTTGCGGGGACTAAGGCGGTACGGTTAACCACGTCGCATCCAGGAATCAAGAGGATGGGAGAATTCGGGACTGGGGTTAATTAACTCTCATATCCAAACCACTACCATTACCCTTGGAACCGGTCAGGTTCGGGCCGGACAGGGCGCGCGCAGGCGGGTGGTATTACCTGCCTTTCAACTGCTCGGGCAGCACCGCATAACCCTCGGGAGGGGGGAACAGGGACACCAGCAGTTCCAGGCGGCGGCGCAGATAGCGGCTGGGCATCTGGCGCGGGCCGGTTTCCACGTCGATATCGCAGCAGGTGCCGTGCAGGTACAGGGTCAAGGTGTCTTCGAAGGCCTGCCGCGCGTAGTCGCGAAACAGCTTGGTTTCCTTGCGCACGTTGGTCTGCCGCCGCACCAGGGCCTGCTTGAGGTGCCAGCCTTTCTCGTCCACCTCGCCGTGAACTTCGGCGCTCAATTCCTCGCGGAGAGCGCGAAAGAAGCGCTCTTGCACATCCTGGCTCCAGCGATCGGCCGTCAGGGCCGCCAGCGCGTTATAGAGCCGGTAATGATACTCGGCGACGTCGCTGTCCTTGATGCCGAGCGCGATCACCGTCCCTTGTTCCAGATCGCGCCGCGAGTACGCGAGGTAGCGGCCTTCGGCGGGACGCTCGAAGCGGACGGCGTCGCCCTCCTTGCCGTTGCCGCGTTCGAGATACGGCGCCAGGATGATGCCCACTTGCGGCAGCAAGGCCACCAGGGTGGGCGAAAGGGCGGCGATCGGGTCATTCAGGTATTGCTTGAGATCGTCTTCGGCGACGGGCAAAGTGGAAAAGTAAGAAAACTTGGCCGTGAGCGGAATCATCTCGCCGCGAAAACGCGCGGCCAGATCGTCCACCGTCAATTTCGATCCGTCTAGTTCGGCTGCCATGACCCGAATCGATTGTAACAACACGCCGGGGTAAACTTGGAAGCGGTGTCGCGTAAAATTCTGGTATCGGCGGGCGAAGCTTCGGGCGATTTCTACGCCTCGCTGGTGATCGCCGAGCTGCGCCGCGCCTCGAACGGCTTGGATTGCTTTGGCTCGACCGGGCCGCGGCTGCGCGCCGAAGGCGTACGCACGGTGGTGGATGCGGCCGACCTGGCCGTGGTCGGGCTGCTCGAAGTGGTGGGCCACCTGCCGCGCATCTGGCGCGAATACCGGAGGCTGGTTGCCGCCGCGCGCGCGGAAGCGCCGGACCTGGCCATTCTCACCGATTCACCCGATTTTCACCTGCCCGTGGCGCGCCGCCTGGCGGCCCAGGGCATCCCAGTGGTTTACCTGGTGGCGCCGCAAGCCTGGGCATGGCGGAAGGGCCGCGTGAAAACGCTGCGCCGCGCCGTCACGCGCCTGCTGTGCATCTTTCCGTTTGAGGAGGAATTCTTCCGCGCGGCCGGGGTGAAAACGGCCTATATCGGCCATCCACTGGCCGGATTGGTGAAGCCGTCGCTCAGCCGGGAGGAGTTTTTCCGGAAACACGGATTCGACTTGGGCCGTCCATTGATATCGGTACTACCCGGAAGCCGGCGTGGAGAAGCGGCGCGGCACTTGCCTGCGCTGGTGGAGGCGGTTCGCATCCTCAACCGCGAGCAGGCCATGAGTTTCGTCTTGCCCGCTTCGGCCAACACCGGGACCGGGTTTTTTGAAAGTCGGATCGGGGACGCGCCGCTGCGGGTGATCGAGGGGGAAAGTTGGGATGCCATGGCGCACTCCACGCTGGCGCTGGCCGCCAGCGGAACGGTGACGGTGGAGGCTGCGCTGCTGGGTGTCCCGATGGTGACGTTTTACAAGGTAACCACGCCCAGTTGGCTGCTGGGGAAGTTGATGGTGAAGGTGCCTTACTACACGATGGTCAACCTGATTGCGGGACAGCGGGTAGTGCCGGAGCTGATGCAAAGCCAGATGACCGGCGGCCGCATCGCCAGCGAAGCGCTGCGGCTACTCCGCAACCGGGATGAGCGGGAGCGCATGCTGGCGGGCCTCGAGGAAGTGCGGCGCCGGCTCAACCAAGCGGGGCCGGGCGAAGCGCCGCGCCGCGCCGCGGCCATCATACAGGATATTCTGGAAGGACAGGTGTCTCATGTATCGTGAATTTCGCGCGCTCTCCGGCGCCCTGGCGGCGAGCGTGTTGCTGGCAATCGCGATTTTGCCCATGGCGGCGCAGGATCGGCGCGCCGGCCCGCAGATCGACGTGCAGGACTATACGATCGAGGCGGATATTTCCCCCAACACGCAATCGCTCTCGGTTACGGCGGTGGTGCGCTTCGTGCCGCTGGTGGACAACCTGGCCTCGGCCACCTTTGAGCTGAACAACGCGCTCAACATCGCCCGCGTGGTGGATGGCCGGGGAAAACAGATTTCCGCCTCGCGCAACCAGCAGGATTCTTCCGTCCGCCTGGCGTTCGATCCGGCGCTCGCCAAGGGCCAGCCGGCCAGCATATCGTTTACCTATGACGGCAAGCTCAGCGGGCAGGAAGATTCGCCGGTGGAAGGCATCCGTTTCGCCGCCATCCATCCGGATTTCGCTTTCCTGATGTACCCGGCGCGCTGGTTCCCGGTGAGCGGCTACTCGACCGACCGCTTCGCCGCCGATATGAAAGTTACCGTGCCGGCAGGGTATGTGGTGCTGGGCAGCGGGATGGATTCTCACCAGGCGGCCGGCGAGAAGACCCAATACGAATTCAAGTTCGAGCACCGGTCGTTCCCCGGCAGCATCGCGGTGGTGAAGGACCCGCCCAAGCGTGTGCAGGCCGAAGGCGTCACCACGACGATCTACTTCCGCGGCGCGGAGGGCGACATGGCGGAAGCTTACGGGAACGAGACCAGCCAGATCATGTCGTACTTCTCCGGCATGTTCGGGCCGCCGCCCTACGCCGACCTGACAATCGTCGAAACCGAAGCGGGCGCTCCCAACGGATACGCCGCGCCGGGCCTGATTTTCCTCTCGCCGCGCGCCCTGACGCGCCCGGTGGCTTCCAAGCTGGTGGCCAACGAGGTTTCGCGCCAGTGGTGGGAAGAAATGGTTTCCGCGGCCACGCGCAATCACCTGTGGCTGACCAATGGGCTGGCGGCGTACTCGGAACTGTTGTGGGTGGAGCACACCGCCGGCAAAGGCGCCATGGAGGGCCAGGTTCACGACGTGATGGTGGAATCGCTCACCGTGGATACCGTGCCGATCATGCAATCGGCGCGCCTGGAAGACTATTCTCCCGAGCTGTGGGCGCTGACCGGCAGCAAGGGAGCAGCCGTCGTCAACATGCTGCGCTACCTGATCGGCGACGACAAGTTCTTCGAGGTGCTCAAGCAATATGCGCAGCAGCGCGTCTGGAAAACCGCGACCACCGAAGATTTCCGCGACGTGGTGGAAAAAGTGGCCGGCAAGAACCTGGGCTACTTCTTCCTGCAATGGATCGAATCGAGCGGCGCGCCGGAATTCAAGCTCGAATACACCGTCTACCGGACGCAGGTGCCAAAAGAGGGCTTCCGCGTGATGGGTAAGATCAGCCAGGATATGGACACGTTCCGCATGCCGGTGGATCTGAAGATCGAGACTGACGGCAACCCCGAGCAGCAGCGCATCGAAGTAGTGGGCACCTCCTCGGAGTTTTCGATCGACACCTTCGGCAAGCCGAAGAACATCGTCATCGATCCGGACAACCGGGTTTTGCGCTACAGCCCGGCGCTGCGGGTTGCGGTGGCCATCAAGCGGGGCGAGCAGTTCGCCGAGCTCAGCCAGTTCCCGGAAGCGCTGCAGCAGTATCAGAAGGCGCTCGAAACCAACCGCACCAGTTCGCTGGCGCACTACCGGATCGCGGAAGTCTACTTCCTGGAAAGCAACTTCCAGCCCGCCGCCAACGAATTCCGCGAAGCTCTGAACGGCGACCTGCAGCCCAAGTGGACCGAGGTCTGGGCCCACATCAACCTGGGCAAGATTTTCGATATCACGGGCCAGCGCGACCGCGCCGTGAACGAGTATAACCTCGCCATGCGCACCAAGGATGACACGCAGAGCGCGCAGGAAGAAGCCACCAAGTACCTGAAGACCGCTTACGAGCGGCCGCGCCGCGTAGAGCAGTAGGCGAGCGGGGCGGGCTGTCAGCCAGAACACTCACGCACCTGGCTCCGGCTGTAGTTCCAGGATCATGTTACGCACCCGTTCGCAAATACGCCGGACGTATTTCCGGCGGCGGCTAAGTGATTCGCAGCCCCTACGGGCGAAGCGGCGACCGCCTCAGTCGCCTGTCACGAAATAACAGTCCAATCATCGGTTGGTGCAGTCATTACGGAAGGCAGCCTCTAATTGCCGATGGCGGTGTAGAGGGTCTGCGTGCCGGATACGCCCCCGAGGGTGAAGGTGACCGGGGTCAGATCATTGGCGGCGACATTGGGCACCACCACGTTGAACTGGTAGAGGCCGACGGATCCGGGCGTCAGGCCGGCATAGTTCACGGTGGCTGGCGTGCCGTCGAAAGAGATCTGGAAGGAACCGATGGGCAAGGTATTGCCGATGCCCTGCGCGATCTGCCCGGTGGGCAAGTTCCCGCCGAAACCGATGCCGTATAGCGTGATCAAGTCTCCGGGCTTAGCGCGCTGGCTCGTGAAGCCGGCAACCGTGCCGGGGGGCAGAACCCAGGTCTCGGAGCTCGTGGTCGAAAACAGCGCGCCTGCATATTGGTTTCCGCCAATCAGGAGCTGCGACGGTGCATAAAGACCGGGCGCGGTGGCGCTGATGGCGATGGTCTGCGGCGGGCTGACATTCGATCCCGAAGTGACCACGATCGGCTGCGTGCCGGTTGGAACCGTGGAAGGCACCTGCACGTTCACCTGGCCGGGGCTGATGTACTCGACATACGCAAGCTGTCCGCCGACGGTCACCACGGTACCGTCGAGCGAAGTGGGCGCGTTGTTGCCGGTGAAATCGCCGGTGGTCCACGCCCGCGAATCGGTAGCCAGGTTGGAGCCGTAGATTTCGATCCACGAACCCGGCGCGGGCGAGGACAGGGCGCCAAATTGGGCGGCGCTCACCACGCCTCCCTTACTGACCGCTGGCAGGCTGGCAGCGTTCGAAACCGTCAGTTCCCGTACGATGTCGTTCTGTGAATCGGCGATGTACACGTTGCCGGAGGAGGGATCGAGCCCAACGCCCAGCGGGAAGTACAGTTCAGCGCTGGAGGCGGCCACGTTGTTGCCGGAGTAGCCGGGGATCCCACTGCCGGCGATGGTGACGACGTTGCCGCTGGGCAGGAGCTTGCGAATCCTGAAGTTGGCTCTATCGGCGATGTAAATGCTTCCCGAGGCATCGAGAGCGATGCCCGACGGACCGGAAAACTCGGCTTGTAGCGCGGGGCCGTCGGCAAACCCCGCTGTGCCAGTGCCGGCAACGGTATTGATGATGCCATTGGGCGTCACTACGCGTATGCGCTCGTTTTCGGTGTCGCTGAAGTAGACGTCACCATAGGCGTCCACCGCGACGGAGTAAGGCTTGTTCAGCTTGGCCTGGGTGGCCGGACCGCCATCGCCCTGGAAAAGGGGGTAGCTGCATTGCCCGGCGAAGGTGTGAATGTTTTGGTCCGGGGTCACGATGCGGATGCAGTCGTTGTTGCTGTCGGCGATGTAAAGATTGCCGGCGGCATCGAAGGCCACGCTGGTGGGTTCCGACAGGTTGGCGTCGATGGCCGGGCCGCCGTCTCCGTTGAAGGCAGAGATATTATTCCCGGCAACCGTCGAAATGATGCCGCTCGTGTTCACCTTGCGGATCACACTGTTTCCGGTATCGGCGATATACATGTTGCCCGCGCTATCGAAGGCGATTCCATTGGGCTCGTTCAGCGAAGCGCTGGTGGCTTTGCCGCCGTCTCCGGCATAGACTTCGGCCGTGCTGGAGCCGGCCACGGTGGTGATGATACCGCTCGAGGAAACCTTGCGGATCCGGTCGTTGTCCTTGTCGACGATATAGATGTTGTGGCTGGCATCCACCCAGAGGCCGGCCGGAGAGTCGAGTTCGGCGCTGATGGCTTGCCCGCTATCCCCGGTGAAACCCGGCGTCGGCGGCGTCGTTGCCATGCCGGCGACGAGCGAAATGTTGTACGTTTGGGCACAGGCAAGAGCGGGCAGCAGGACGACCCAAGCTGCGACACAAGTGCGGACTGCGCGATTCCGGCGGCCGATTCGATCTTCCGGCCAGTTGTAATAATGACGAGACACGATTGCTTGAATTCCTTTCGTTCACCGATCCCTGTAAGCAAACACCCTTAGCCTCTTATAACACTAAGAAGAGCTCGCGAACCGGACCGGTGGCGCGGGGCAGGGCAATCTTTCGACGCATCGGGCGGCGATTGGGTTGCGCTCCCTCAGCCGATACCCAGCTCGTCGATGCGCTCCACGGGCTTGCCGCAGGTTCGGCAAAGCAGCGCGCCGCAGTCGCCGCAGAGCAGCGGATCGGGAGCCGGCTGGCCGCAGTTCGGGCAGTAGAACTCGGCGGCAGGCTTGGCATCGGGCATGTTGCCATTATCACGCCGTGGGACGTGCCCATGTGGGCAATCCAAAAAAAATGGGAGAACAGGCCGTAAGCGGTGCGCGACACGGAAGTGGAACTCGGCGGCTGACTTCGTATCGGGGCACGGCTTCAGCCGTGCCGGCGTGGGATCCACTAAACATGGCCTTTAGGCCCTGCAATAGGGCGTTAGCCTCGTGGGTTGTTCTCAACGAACTTCAGAGACGGGACACTAGGGTGCGCAAGGTGTTAGTGTCGAATTGCGGCAACCTGACACGAAAGGTAAGTGCGGCGAGCGTTTGGTTTCAGATCGAAGGAAAGGGCGGGAGAATTCCATGAAGAATCCCTCCATAAAGAGGATCCTCGTTATGATCCTCGTTTCGGCCGCGCCACTGGCGACTGCCAACCAAGGCTTGGTGGATGCGACGATTACAGACAGCATGTGCGCCGCCACCCACAAGAGCATGAGGACGGATTCCGATGAACTTTGCGTTCGGAATTGTGTAAGAAGCGGAGCCAAGTACGTTATGTGGGACGGCAGGAATGCCTATGTGCTGAGCGACCAGAAAGCGGCCGAACCGTGGGCCGGCAGGAAAGTGAGGGTGCTGGCCACGCTGGATGCGAAGACGAGGGAGATTCACGTCATCTCGATTGTGGCCCGGTGAGCGTGGTCAAGAGGGTGAGTTTCGAATTGCAATAGACGCGAGATGGCAAGGACGAAGGGGAATTCCAATGACAAGAATCATCGTGATGATATTCGCTTCGGCGGCGTTGATGCTGGCCGCCGATCAAACATTTACCGGCACCATTACCGACGACATGTGCGGCGGAAGTCACAAGGACATGAACATGGGGCCGGATGAGAAGTGCGTGATCGAGTGCGTCCGCGGCGGAGCCAAGTACGCGCTGTGGGACGGCAAGGAGACGTATGTCCTCAGCGATCAGAAGAGCGCCGCCAATTTCGCCGCCAAGAAGGTGACGGTGAAAGGCACGCTGGACGCGCAAGCGAAGACCATTCAGGTCAGCTCGATCGCGGCGGCGAAGTAAAAAGGGCGGCGCATGCGCGACAAGGAGGCGGCAGCCGGTTGGCAGGCGTAAGCGCCTGCCCCACTCGCCCGCAATCCTTCGACAGCAAAGTGGGACAGGCGTTTTCGCCTGTCAACCCGGCGGAGGCCAATCAGATGCCGGATCACGAAAACAGTCTGAAGCCAGCTCGCGATGCCGGATCGTCGGCGAAGGCGGCCGCGCTTCAGGAATTCCGGCGTTACCCGGAGAAGATCCTCCGGCTGGGGACGGCGGAATGGCGGTATCGAGTGTTAGGCACGGCATCGCCGGCGCTGTTAGCCGTCCCGGGCGGTGAGTTAGTAAATGACCTGGGTTTCGAGTTCGCGTTAGCCATCAGTGACACGCACCGCGTGGTCTATCCAGCCTATCCCCGTGTTTCTTCCATCGAAGAGCTGGCGGACGGCCTGTGCGCCGTTCTGGATGCCGAGAAGATCGAGCAAGCGGCGATCCTCGGCGCGTCGTTTGGAGGCTCTGTCGCCCAAGTCTGTGTCCGGCGGCATCCGGACCGGATTAATGCGCTCATTCTGTCTAACACAAGTGTTCCGATACGGCAGCTGGCGCCGGCGAAGCGACTCCTCGTATGGATCGCCCGCGCGTTACCGTGGTCGGTGGCAACCAGTCTCTTACGCAAACCTTTGATCAAGGTGGTGGACCCGTCCGGTGAAGCCACGACATTCTGGACGGCGTATCTCGATGAGTTGCTCGCATCGAGACTTACCAAGGCCGATCTCTTGTCGAATCTCCGCATCCAGCACGATTACTACCGGCGGTTTCACTTCATGCCTCAGGATCTGGAGAACTGGCCCGGAAAGATATTGATTGCCGAATCCGATACGGATGTCCTCGGCCCGCGCCTCCGGCAGGCTCTACGCCAGACTTATCCCAACGCCGAAGTCCGCACCTTCCACAACGGCGGTCACGGCACCATGTTTTTGCGGTTTGACGAGTATCTGGCCATGGTCCGGCAATTCCTGGACTCAGTCATTTGAAGCCACGGATCAACACCGATGAACACCGATAAGAACTCAAAAGAACTTATCCGTGTTCATCGGTGTTTATCTGTGGCTAAGATTCTTACCCGCCGATGTGGCGCACTACGGCGTCGGTGAACTCGGCGGTCCCGGCGTGGCCGCCGACGTCGCCGGTGAGATGTTTGCCCTCCGCATAAACGCTGGCGACGGCGCTCTTGAGACGCTTGGCGGCGTCGCGCTCGCCGATGTGGGCCAGCATCAGCGCGGCCGATTGCATCAGCGCCGTCGGGTTGGCGAGCCCCTTACCGGCGATATCAGGGGCAGTGCCGTGGACGGCCTCGAAGATGGCGTGGTGATCGCCCATGTTGGCGCCGGGCACGATGCCGAGGCCGCCCACCAAGCCCGCGGCGAGATCGGAAACAATGTCGCCATACAGATTCGGCAGCACCAGCACGTCGAAAATCTGCGGGCGCATCACGAGCTGCATGCAGGCGTTATCGACGATCAACTCGTTGTACGCGATTTCGGGGAACTGCGCGGCGGTCTGGCGGCAACATTTCAAGAACAAGCCGTCGCTCAGCTTCATGATGTTGGCCTTGTGGATGGCGGTGACCTTTTTACGGCTTTCGCGGCGGGCGAATTGGAACGCGGCGCGCGCAATTCGCAGGGAGGCGTTTTCGGTGATGATCTTGAGGCTCTCCACCACGCCCGGGACCACTTCGTGCTCCAGGCCGGCGTAAAGGTCCTCGGTGTTCTCGCGGAAAATGGCGATGTCGAGCGCGAGATCGTCGAAGCGCGTTTTGAGGCCGGGCAGCGTGATGACGGGCCGGAAGTTCACGTAGAGCCCCAGCTTCTTGCGCAGGACGACGTTGATGCTCTGGTGGCCGCCGCCGATGGGAGTGGTGGTGGGGCCCTTCAGCCCGACGCGCGTCATCTCGAGCGAAGCGAAAACGTCGTCAGGCAGCAACTGGCCCTGCTCGGCGAGAGCGCGCGCTCCGGCATCCACGCGCTCCCATTCGACGCTTGCGCCGGTCGCCGCCACCGCGAGCGCGGTCGCATCGGCCACCTCGGGCCCAATGCCATCGCCCGGGATCAGCGTAATCTGATGAGCCATCATCGCTATTATAAGGTTGAGGCGGAAGCGTGATCCCAAATTGGGCCGGCGAGCGGCAGGGGATGGTCGAAAAGCAACTGCGGCGGCGCGGCATCCACGACGCCCGTGTACTTCGGGCGATGGGCGAGATTCCGCGCGAGGAGTTCGTGCCGCTGGAATCGCGGATCTCGGCGTACGGCGACGAGCCGGTCCAGATCGGATTCGGACAGACGATTTCGCAGCCTTACATGACCGCGCTGATGGCGGCGGAACTGGAGTTGGATGGCACCGAGACGGTGCTCGAAGTGGGCGCCGGCTGCGGCTACGCTGCGGCGGTGTTGGGAGCGCTTGCGCGGCGCGTGATTTCGCTGGAGCTGATTCCGGAGCTGGCCGAAATGGCACGCCACAATCTGCGGCGCATCGGGCGCGACGGAAATATCGAGGTGATTACGGCCGATGGGTCGCTGGGATATGCACCGCTGGCGCCCTATGACGCCATAACGGTCGCGGCTGGCGCGCCGGACGTGCCGCCGGCGCTGATCGAGCAATTGCGCGACCCGGGGCGGCTGGTGATTCCGGTCGGCGAATTCGAAGATCAGGAACTGCGCGTCGTCGACCGGCAAGACGGCCACATCGACTCCCGGGTGTCGACGCTGTGCCGCTTCGTGCCGCTCCGCGGCGGCGAGGGATGGGCGTAGCTTCTAGGTAGCGCCGGCGGTCTTTGCCGCCGGTTCTTTGCGAATAAATGCGACTGAGGACTGCACATGACCGGCTCAAAGTGGAGCACAGCATCATCGGCGGCGTGCGCGAAATGCTCGAAGAGCTCTTGCGGGCGAACCCGGAAATCCGCTCGGTGATTCCCGGCGTGATCCGGCCGGTGCGCGATGCCAAGGGCAAAGTGCGCGTGCGGGTGACGGTGCCGACGCAAAACGGATGGAAAGCGATTGCTCTCAGTGCGGGCGCGCGGCAGGAGCTGTTCGTGAGCTGCGGCTGGGCGAAGGAAGCGCTGGAGGAAGCGTTCCGCAAAGCTGGCGCCGTGGTGGAGTAAGGAATCGAAAGAATCTGTCGGCAGGCGGAAGCGCCTGCCCCACGCGACGGCAAAGTGGGACAGACGCCCGGGTTTCGGGTCCGAAGCGGACTTTCGTCTGTCAACCCTCCCGTCCCCCCAGTAACTCCCGCAACAGCGAGCGCTGTTTTTCGCCGATAGCCTCCCAGTCGAAGTTACGCTTGGCGTGCCAGAAGGCGGCATCGGCGATTCGCGCGCGGCGGCCGGGGTCGGCGATAAGCGTGGCGATGGCTGCCGCGAAAGATGCCGGCTGGTCGGCAACCCAAACGCTGTGGCGATCGAGCAGGCCGAGGCCGGCGCACCCGGAAGTGGTGGAGACCACCGCGCGCTGCATGGCCATGGCCTCGAGAACTTTCACGTTGGTTCCGGCGGAAACGGTGGTGGGCACAATGACGAGGTTGGCTTCGCGGTAGAGCGGGCGGACGTCGGCGACGAATCCCAACAGGCGGATGCGCGGGTCCGCGGCGGGCTCGGGCGTTTCGGCGAAGGCTCGCCAATAAGTGAGATGATCGGGGCCGCAGACCACCGTCAGCTCCATTTGCGGAAACTTATCGCGCAGCAGCGGCCAGACGCGCTCGGTGAAAAACCGATACGCAGCGACGTTGGGAAAGTGGCGGAACGACCCGATGAACAGCAGACGCTGCCCGGGCGTTTCCGGAGCCGGTTGAAAGCGAGTTAGGTCGACTCCATTTTCGATCACTACAGCCGCGGCCTTCGGGCCGAGCATTTCGGCGTCCTTGGGCGACATTGTGACCACGCGGCGCGCGGCGCGGACGGCGCGGGTTTCGAAGCGGCGCCAGCGAAACCAATCCCACCAGGCGGCGACTGTCCGCTCGCGCCGCGCGACTTGCGCAAACAGATCGAAGGTGACATCGTGTTCCACCAGCGCGTCGCCGAGGTAGCCTGCAAGCTGCGTGTATTCGACCTGTAGCGCCTCGAAGCCGAACGCGGCGCGCTCGCGCGCGATGGCTCGGTGCATGGCCGGCGAGTGGAACTCGTGGACCTCGGGCGGCAGCAGCGTGGACCAGCGCGGTTCGCGGTAGCGCGGCTTGGTGACCAGCACCACGCGGGCGCAGAACTCGAGCGCGGCCGGCGGCTCTGCATCGTCATCGGTGAAGGCGAACAGCTCGATATCGAATTCGCGCGCGGCCTCGCGCAGCAGGTTGAAGATGCGCACGGCGCCGCCGTGCGCGAGCGGATAAGGGAAGTAAGGCGAGAGCACTGCGATGCGGCGGCGCTCCGGCGAGCAAGGCCGGCCTTCGAGCACGCGGTCGCCTGTGGGCGTCACGGTGCGTTCGCGCTTCGGCCAGGGCCACCACCAGGGGCGCAGATAGATGCGGTCGAGCGGCACGCCGCGCCAGAACAGAAAGGACGCTAGCGTAGGCCGCAGGTGGTGCCGCTCCAGACGCGAGTTGTAAGCCAGAATCTTGCGCGGGGCCAGCCGGTACGCCGCGCGGCGCAGAGCGCTGGGTTGGCGCGCCAGCATCACCGGAGCGAGCCCGATGCGGTAGTGCCGCAATTCGCGCCGCAACTCGGGCCAGTTACTTTCGGTCGCCACAAAGTGTCGCCGATCGGGCACCAGGGCGCGCACTTCATCCGCCACGCGGCGGCACAGCTCGCGATCACCACTGAAAAACGTCACCACCGCGGCTTCGGGATCCTTGCCGAGCAGGCCGAAAACCCAGCGCTTAAGCCGCTGCTTCACTCGACCGACCTCGTGCTCCACAGAACCGCCGAAGCCGCCAGCGGCATGACTGCGGCGATGGCCGTGACAGGTTGGTAGCCATACAGATCGATCAGACGGCCGAATGCCGGCGAGACGACGGCCTGCACCGCGCCATAAGAAGCCACCAGGCAAGAGACCGCGAATGCCGCGTGCGCGCCGGAGAATACATCCAGCGGCAGCGTATACATGTTCACGCTGAAGGCGGCCACGGCGAAGATGCTGAGCGAGATTCCGGCGGCTGCCCAGGCGGCGGTGGGCGCGGCAGGCACCGCCGCGGTGATGAGCGCCACCACGCTGGCCAGCAGGCACACGCGGAAACGCCCGCGCGGCGGCGGCGTGCCGCGGCGGATGAAGCGCAGCGACAGCCAACCGCCCGCGAATCCGCCCAGCGTGGCGGCCAGCGGCGGTATCCACGCATACCACGCCGCTTGGGCCACGGTCAGGTGATGCACATCCACAAGATAAAGCGTAGTCCAGTTGGTCCAGAGTGAGTAGCCGATCATGCTGAGCGCGTTGGCGAGCACGAAGGCCCACAGCCGGCGGTCGCGCAGTAGGTTTGCAGTCTCGGCGGGCTCGGCTTTGAGCGGTGCTGCGGGGCCGCTGCGGCGCGCCGCCCAGTTCCAGACGGGGATCCACAGCAAACCGAGCACGCCGGTGGCGACGAAGGCAGCGCGCCAGCCGGCCTGGAGGGCAATCCAAGTTGCCACCGGCGGCGCCAGCACCATTCCCAGGCTGACGCCGGCCTGGTTCATGGCGTTGCCGAGGGCGCGTTCGGCGGGGCGCAGGTATTGGCGGATGGCCTTGCCGGCTGC
>PLOR01000106.1 GCA_003142185.1 Bryobacterales bacterium | reverse complement strand
GCGAGGAGCGTCAAATCCCTGCCTCCGCCGAACTCATCGCCGAGCTTGAGAAGCACACCAGGCGGCCAAACTGCCAGTTCGTATTTCCCTCGCCTACCGGAAATCGGGAGCAGCACATGCTTGATCGCTGTAAGGCCGTCGCGAAGCGTGCCGGCCTCGATTCCGCGAAGTTCGATCTAAAGACCTTTCGTTCCACTTACGCGACCCGCATGCTTCGACAGGGCTTCGACGTTCGCACGGTGCAACATTGGATGGGGCACACGTCGCTCGAAACGACAATGCGCTATCTGGTGCCGGCGACCGACGTTCACGGCAGGTTGGATCTGGTAAAGATCCCCACGGTGGCGAAGACGAGCCCGGCGTCGCGAAAAGCTTCGGCACGTGAGACAGGTTCCCCCCGAAAAGGACGCCCTTTACGGTCGCCTGTTGGGGCGGTATCAGATGCGTTAGGTGCGAAGACCGTCTTATGACGGCTTCGGAAGCGGGCGTGCGGTGAACGAGCCGTGCCTTGAGATAATGACTGAAGGGCCATGCTGATCACGTTCGAACTGCCGGAAGACATCGCACAGGACTGGAAACGAAGTGGACGGATCTGCCTCGCGCGGCGCTTGAAAGCCTGGCGCTCGAAGCATACCGGTCCCGCGCCATTACGGCCGCTCAGCTTCGCAGGCTGCTTGGTTTCGAAACCCACATGCAGACGGATGCGTTCTTGAAGGAGCACGAGGTCTACGACTTCACCGTGGCGGACTTTAAGCAGGACTGCGAGACGCTCCGTCAGGTTCGGATGAGGGAAGCTTAGCGATGAGTCGGCCCGCGTTGCGTAATAGTGCCGAAGCAAAATGCAATGGCGGTTGATCGGGCGATCCTCTGCTGATCATTGGCTGGTGATCGGATTTTGCCGGGCAAGACAGCTAATATGGGTGGGATTGGTCAGGCCGTCCTTCCGTTTTTACGAGCCCACAAGCCAGCGGTTCAGGAGGTACTGAACCGAGTCCTCAATGATTTGCGTGCCTTCGAACTCGATCCTCGCAGGAGCAAGTGCAAGTGGCGGATCTCCTGGTCGATACGAAGGATGTCATTCCCGTTTGCTCGCTCTTGGTTCAGGCCAGGACGCGTTCGTCCTTGTTGTCGGCTCGGCGCAGCTCTGAAAGGGATCGCCACGACCGTTTCAGAAAGGGAGTGGGCCGGGTAACGGCTCACGTAAGCATGGGCCTCCCGCAGGCCGATCTCCGTGGTGCCGGGATAACGTTGGAGCAGAAGTGGGCTGAATGGAATTGTTCCAGGCGAGGTCGATCAGTTCTTCGTGGGTAAATGTCGCATAACCAAACGCCAGGTGCGGCGCCGCCACGACCATCGTCAGAAGCAGAACCGTGATCGAAGAACCCTACAATTTGAGGCCATTACTGTTCGCCGGGCGGTCCGTGCTGGAAGGAGGTTTGTGTCTCATGCCGCTTCGCTGCTTTCCAGCTTTACGAGCTTGGCCAGGCGACGTCGATGACGCTCGGCGCCACTAAATCGTGCATGGAGAAATGTTCTGACCAACTCCCAAGCAAAGGTGTTCGCGACCACGCGGCCGCCCAGGCAGATTACGTTCATGTCGTCGTCTTCGACTCCCTGGCGCGCCGAAAAATGCTCGTGGATCAGACACGCCCGCACGCCCGGCACCTTGTTGGCGGCGATGCAAGCACCAACGCCGCTTCCGCAGATAGCCACACCGCGATCCACTTCGCCGCGAGTCACGGCTCGGGCCAACGGCACAACGAAATCGGGATAATCATCGTCCGGCTTCGGCTGTTTGTCGCCAAAGTCAACCATTTCATAGTGAGCTTCACGCAACATCCTGGAAATGTATTCCTTGAGCTCAAACCCGCCATGATCGGCCGCGACACCGATGCGTTTGGGCGTGCCTGGCAGCACTGTCCGCGGATCAGGCATTTCTTTTTTCCAGCAAGGCCAATGCTCGCTTGCAGACGTTCGCAACCGTAAACCCGTATTCGCGCATCAACACCGTTGCGGGGGCGGAGGCGCCGAAATGGTCGAGTCGCCGATGTAACGGTGGCATCCCTGCGTCGCCCCCGCTTCCACGGCCAGCCGCGCGCGGACCACAGGCGGAAATACCGAGCGGCGATATTCCTCCGATTGCGCGTCGAACAGCTCCCAACTGGGCATGGAAACGAGGCGGGCCTGAACGTTCCGCTTTTCCAACTCCCGCTGCGCTTCGACGATCAGACTCACTTCTGAACCGGTGGCGATCAAAATAATCCCGGGATGGCCGCTCGCCGCCTCGGCCAGGATATAGGCCCCGCGTTTCAGCCCCGCGGCGGAGGCATAATGGCTACGGTCCAGGGTCGGCACATCTTGGCGGGTCAGGATCAACGCGACTGGACGGTCTCGCGACTCCACAGCGACGCGCCAGGCGTACGCCGTTTCGTTGACATCGCAGGGACGGATCACGACCAGGCCTGGAATCGCCCGCAGGTTGGCGAGTTGTTCCACCGGCTGATGCGTAGTCCCGTCTTCGCCCAGTGCGATGCTGTCGTGGGTGAACACATAGATCACCTGCTGCTTCATCATGGCCGCTAGCCTCATGGGCGGGCGCATGTAATCGGAGAAGATCAGGAACGTTGAGCCGTACGGGATGTAACCGCCGTGGACGGCCATGCCGTTCAGGATCGAGCCCATGCCATGTTCGCGAATGCCGAAGTGCAAGTTGCGCCCGGCGTCACTCCAGCCGCCGCCACTCGATCCTTGAGTGTCTCCCAAGGATCGATCGGGAGATTCAAAATCACCCGCACCCTTCAGTTCGGTGTACGTCGAGGGATCCAAATCCGCCGAACCGCCCATCAGCGACGGAAGTTTGGGCGCGATTGCGTTCATCACTTTTCCGGAAGCCACGCGGGTTTTCATTCCCTTCGGGTCCGCCGGGAAAACCGGGATGTCCGCATCCCAACCGGCGGGTAATTCGCCGCGCATGCGTTCTTCAAACTCCCGGGCCAACTCAGGATGTACCTTGGCATAGCGGGAGAATCGATCCCGCCACTCCGACTCCGCCTGCCGGCCACGCGGCACGGCCTCGCGAAAATGGGCGAGAGCTTCGGGCGGGATATCGAAGAGGGGATCTATGGGCCAACCCAGGTTCTGCTTGGTCAGCTTAACCTCTTCTACGCCCAGCGGCGAGCCGTGCGCTTCAAACGTGTCCTGCTTGTCCGGGGAACCGAAGCCCAGGTGCGTGCGAATGAGAATCAGCGAAGGGCGCTTCGTTTCGCTCCGCGCCGCCCGCAGGGCCAGGTCGATCGCCTCCACATCGTTTCCGTCTTCCACCGATTGCGTATGCCAACCATACGCCTCGAAGCGCCGCGCGTGATCTTCGTTAGAGGCGATGTTTGTACCTGCGGAGAGCGTCACATGGTTGTTATCGAAGAGGTAAATCAGCTTGCCGAGTTCCAATTGCCCGGCAAGCGACGCCGCCTCGGACGACACCCCCTCCATCAGATCTCCGTCGCTGACCAGCCCGTAGGTGAAATGATCGACGATCTCGAAGTGCGGCCGGTTATAACGCGCCGCCAAATGAGCTTCCGCGATCGCCATGCCCACGCCGTTGCCGAAGCCCTGTCCGAGCGGGCCCGTGGTGGTTTCCACGCCCGGTGTCAGGCCGCGCTCCGGATGACCGGGCGTCATGCTGCCCCATTGGCGGAATCGTTTGATCTGGTCGAGAGGCAGGTCATAGCCAGTGAGGTGCAGCAAGCTGTACAGAAGCGCCGAACCGTGGCCAGCCGACAGGACGAAACGGTCCCGATTGAACCATTGCGGATCGGTGGGGTTATGCCGGAGAAACCGCGTCCACAAGACATAGGCCATGGGTGCGGCCCCCAGGGGCAGACCCGGGTGGCCGCTATCGGCTTTTTGCACTGCATCAACCGACAGGAAGCGAATCGTGTTGATCGCCAGTTGATCCAGTTGCGCCGGATTGAGAGTGTTCGAAGTTGTATCGGCTGAAGTGCTCATTGCCAGTTTCTCCTTGGCTGATGACAGGGAAACGTGCCGCGCGCCATCCCGGCGGAAGATGCTCTCAGCGGCGGCTGACCGATTTCACACTGTACCGGCTAAGTTCCGCCAGCAATCTCTGAGCCGCCTCCGGAACCGCAACCCTGCCGTGCAGAATTTCCTCATGGGTGACGTCGGAGCCGTACATGGCTTTGTCCGCGCTATGATCGGCCTGCACGACGGCGCCATCTACGCTGGCTCCGGCAAAAACCCCTTTGCTGCGCGAATAACTCAGAATCTCCGCATTGAGTTTGATATCCGTGTTGGCGGATGCGAAATCGCCGGCAAATCCGGAGGAGGCGACATCAGCGGATTCGACGGATCGGACCGTTTCATTATGGGTCTCCTCCGGGCATCGGCAGACGCCGTCATGGTGGGATCCGGTACGCTTCACCAGACCGCACCAGGGCACCTATTCGTCGCCGACCACGTATGTCGGGAAGCCCACGACCTTTATGCGCGCTACCGGCACGAGGTCTTGAAGAAGACGGCTCCCCCGCTCCAGGTGGTCGTGAGCGGGAGCGGCAAAGTGGACCTCACAAGGGCCATATTCCAGACACCCGGCATACGAACATTGATCGTCACCACACAAGCCGGTAGCGATCTTCTCGCCGCGAGCGGGGCAGGATCGCTGATTTCGACGGAAGTCAGGGCGCTCGAAGGTCCCATTATTGCGCCGGCTGACGTTCTCGAACTACTGCGCGCTGAGTTTGGCGTATCGCTGCTTCTACATGAAGGCGGCCCTACGCTGTTCGGCAAGTTCGTGGCGGACGGCTGCGTCGACGAACTCTTCCTCACCCTAGCCCATCAGGTGGCGGGCCGAGACATGCAGTCGCAACGCCCGGGATTGATCACCGGCGTGGAGTTTCTTCCTGAAACGGCGCCATGGCTGGACATCGTCAGCGTGAAGCAGCGGGGCAACCACTTGTACCTGCGGTATGGTGCGGCTCACGGCCGCGACACCACCGGTTAGGGGACTAGCAGTATCCCGGCGCCCCTGCGGATCCGGCATGGCCCCCTACGCCGCGGGGGAGAGATCCCTCTTCCACACGCTGCGCAACGCGCCCAGCGTGATGGGCAGGGCGCCGGCGAAGAGGAAAACCACATCTCCCACCATGCGCAGCCATTCCAGCTTATGGTAGGTGCCGCCCATCAGAAAGGTGAGGCGGCGCGCATGCCAATACCCGTTCGCCACGGAATCCCAGAGCTGAATCACTCCTCCGGGGAACAGATCCAGGATGATCATGAGCGCGAGACCTACGTTGGCGCCCCAGAAGCCCACCCGGACGAACTTCTGCGTCACTTCCCATGTGGCGTCGGATTGCATGGTCCTCAAGCAGAAGACCAGCACTGCCAAGGCCAGCATCCCAAAGACGCCAAATAATGCGGCGTGTCCGTGATTGGGGGTGAGCGTCGTGCCCACTTCGAAGTAGGACACGATCGGCAGGTTGATCAGGAAACCGAAGATCCCCGCGCCGACGAAGTTCCAGACACCCACGGCCATGAGGAAGTAGATGGACCACTTCTGGCCCCAGGCCAGATCGTGGCCGCACGCGGAACATTGCGCCTTCCTCAGCTTGATGAAATCCCAGGCGTCCAGAGTCAGAAGCGTGAGAGGCACAACTTCCAGAGCCGAGAAGCACGCCGCCAAGCCCATATTGAGCGTCCCCTGGCCCGTGAAATACCAATGGTGGCCTGTGCCGACGATCCCGCCGCTGAGATACAGGATGGCATCCAGGTAGATCAGCCGCGTGGCAGTCTTGGTGCTGACCACGCCCATCTGGTGGAACATGATGGCCACCAGCACCGTCGCGAAGAGTTCGAAGAATCCCTCCACCCAAAGATGGATGATCCAGAAGCGCCAGTTGTCGATGACGGCGAAGTTGGTGTGCGGGCCATAGAACAGCGCGGGCAGGTAGAAGACTGGGATGGCCACGGCCGCGTACAGGAAGAGCGAGGAAAGTTCGCGCTTGTCAGGGCTCTTGAAGGCGAGCTTGAGCGCGCGAAACATCAGAAACAGCCAGAAGAGGAGGCCAACGGCCAGCAAGTACTGCCAGAACCGCCCGAGGTCCAGATACTCGGAACCCTGGTGACCGAACCAGAACCAGAACTGCCCCAGCTTGTTGTTAATGCCGAGGGACTCGCCTGCCAGGCTGCCAAAGACGACCACCACCAGCGCACCGAGGAGTGCGTAGACGCCGGCTCGCTGGTGTTTGGGCTCCGCGCCACCGACCCACGACGCCAGGAAAAGGCCGCCACCCACCCATGCCGTCGCGATCCAGAAAATGGCGAGTTGTAGGTGCCAGGTGCGCGCCAGGGTGTAGGGCAGCCAGCGGGCGATGTCGAGCCCGTAAAAGGCTCCCGTCTCCACACGGTAGTGGGCGAGCACACCTCCCAGGAACGATTGCGCCAGGAACAGGAGGGCCACGACGGCAAAGTACCATCCCGTCGCCCATTGGCTGGGCGTGAGCTTCAAAGCAAGGGGAGCGGAGTGCATGATGTGAGCGCTGGCGCCCTCGCCTTTCCAGCCCAGGTAGTCGAACTTGCCGACCACGAAGAGGATCAAACCCAGCCCCGACAGGAGGGTGATCAGACTTAGGGCGCTCCAGACATAGGCCTCCGTGGAAGGGCGGTTTCCCGCGATGGGCTCGTACGGCCAGTTGTTCGTGTATGAGTAATCCTTCCCAGGGCGGTTCGCCGCTGCGGCCCAGGCCGCCCAGGCGAAGTAGCTCGTCAGGGCTTTCAGCTCCGCGGGGTCCTGAATATAGTTGGCTGGCAGCCCGGGAGCGGCGTCCTTCCTGGTGAAGTAGTCGCTCCACTCGGGAAGCTGTGTGCGGTAGGCGGCCACCTCGCCCGGCGAGAACCGGAGCGTTCGCGAGGTTGGTTCGTACCGGTTCTCCTTAAGTGCCGTCATCGTCCGCGCGGATGCGATGCTCCGCTCGTCCGGCGAGAGCTGCGCAAACGGTTTGCCGTACTTCTCGGTTGCGACCGTGTCCAGGGTGACCTCGCTGAGCCTATGCAGGTACTCCGCACTGTAATCGGGACCCAAGTAGGCGCCATGGCCCCACAGGCTCCCGTGCTCCATCAGACCGTACTTGAGAAAGACCTCCTGGCCCATCTGGATGTCAGCTCCAGTAAACAACACCGTTCCCATTACATCTGTGACCCGCTCGGGGATGGGTGGAGCGTTCGTATAGGTCAGGACCGTTACAAAGGTCAGAACCGAGAAGCCGGCGATCATGACGAGGATGGCCGAATGTCTCCACCACGGAGAGAGACGCGCAGCATTGGCGGATGTGGCGATCATATGCCTCCTTCACTTCCTGACAGGAATTTCAGCTTTCCAATTCCTTACGGCAAACGAACGTATTTGGACATCTTACTCTGCAATAGTATATCCTTGCGCTTCTGCCTTCCGGGAATCTGTCGGGAAACCTCGAAAGAAGCAATCCCAGAACTGGACGAAACGGCATCCGAACGGCACCAGAGGCTGAGTAGCTGCCGGCGTGACCGCTTCCAGCTCACCGCCACGCATTTTCTGACGTCAACCTGTCTCCTGAGGATAGGTGATGTGGATGCCCGAGACCTTTGCGAAGCCAGTAAGCAAGTGCGGCTGTGTCCGGCTTGCGCTCATGATATGTTCGACCTGCGCGCCGCGTACCTTCAGTGCGTCCGCTATGAGTGAGCGATGACAGCGCCAGGGTACCGCCTCGGCGCACATGATGACGGTTTGCTCGCGTGCCGCGAGTTGCATAAGCTTCTCCAGACCGGCTTCGAACTCCGGCGTTTGCATGTAGTCGGCGAAACCCCGGAACGAGGCGTTGTGCCACCCGGTGTTCGGCGAGTCCTGGCGTGCGTGCCGCAGTCCCCCAAGCTGCTCCATGTGAGTGTAAGCGATTCCTGCGAGCCGCAGTGGTTCCGGCAGGGTGTCGCGATTGAACTGTGGGTTGTGACGAGAGCGCGGGATGGTCCGCACATCCATGAGGTGTTTCACGCGGAGCGCAGAGAGCATTTCGACGAAGGTATCGAGAGTTCTCGTCGAATGACCGATGGTCAAGATCTTCGGCTGGGTAACAAGCACACTCTCACCGCTCATCGCACTGATCGGAGCTCCTCAGGTTTGGCTGCGGGGGTCGAGCAGCCGCTCCAATTCGGCGGGCTGGATACCACTGCGCTCGCGGGCGACCTCCCGGATTGTACGTCCGCTGGCGCTCGCTTCCTTGGCAAGCGCGGCAGCCTGCTCATAGCCGATGATCGGAGCCAGCGCGGTGGCCATGGCCAAGGACTGCTCGACGAATGCCGCGGCGCGTTCGCGGTTGGCTTCCAGCCCTCGCACCAGACGCGTCTCGAAATTTCGAGTGCCCGCGGCCAGCAGCCCGATCGAATCCAGCAGATCCCAAGCCATGAGCGGCATCATGACGTTCAGTTCGAAATTGCCCGCCGCAGCGCACCAGGCAATTGCGGAATCGTGCCCAATCACCTGCGCACACACCATCAGCAGGCTCTCGGCAATGACCGGGTTGACCTTGCCGGGCATAATGCTCGAGCCAGGTTGCGTGGCGGGCAGTTGAAGTTCACCAATGCCGCAACGCGGTCCCGAGCCGAGCCAGCGTATGTCGTTGGCAATCTTGACGAGCGACAGCGCGTAGTTTCTCAGCGCGGCGGATAGGAAGGCCGCGGCATCGCGCGCCCCCTGCGCCTCGAAATGATTGGAGGCCTCGCGAAGAGGGAGGCCGGTCCGGACAGCCAGTTCTGCGATTACCGCGGCGGCGAAGCCTGCGGGCGCGTTGAGCCCCGTGCCAACCGCAGTGCCGCCAAGGGCCAGTTCGCACAGGGCCGGTAGGGCCGCCTCCACGCGCTCCCGTGCCGCTTCCACCTGCCGCGCGTATCCCGAAAACTCCTGCCCCAGCCGCATAGGGACGGCGTCCTGAAGATGCGTACGGCCGATCTTGATAACGTCGTCGAATTCGCGGCTCTTCGCCTCCAGCGCCCCGTGCAGGTTGCGCATAGCGGGCAGCAACTGGCATTGAACCGTCTCAACGGTCGCCATATGCAGGGCGGTGGGAATTACGTCATTGCTGGACTGACCGCGGTTGACTTCATCGTTTGGGTGCGAGCCGGCCAGGTGGCCAATCACCTCGTTGGCGTTCATGTTGGTTGAGGTGCCACTGCCGGTCTGGAAGACGTCCACGACGAACGAGTCGTCGTGGCGGCCTTCGGCAACCTCATTGGCGGCAGCCTCGATGGCGGCGGCCTTGGCCTGCGGCAGGTAGCCCATCCGGCCGTTCACCTGAGCGGCGGTGGCCTTGATCAGGCCGAGCGCGCGCAAGAAGGGCCGCTGAAACCGCATCCGGCTAATGGAGAAGTTCTCCACCGCGCGCGCGGTCTCAGCTCCGTAGAGTGCGTCCCGCGGTACGCGCATCTCGCCCATGGTGTCGCGCTCGATCCTGTAGTCCTGCTCCATGTGACCCAAAAACTCAATTCTTCTCTTTCACCGTACCACCAGCAGCAACAACAACATCACCGCCTTCCCGATGCCGGACCGCGCGGGGCGCTATCGTTCTTGTGCCCTTCGGAACGCACTATTCTCTCGATGCAGGTGTCGCCCCGGCAATGTTGTTCAAAACCTCCGTTCCTGGCCAGACCGATTTTGTCCCCGGCTCGGAGTGACGCCGCTATGGGCTTTGCGTCAAAACAGCAGGGTACGGGGGCGGCAGCAACAACGTGATGCCGAGATTGAGCGCGAACAGGGTCACCGCTGTCAATTCGGTCATGGCCGAAATTGGCAGAATCGTCCACGCTGCCTGCAGATTGGCCTCGTAAGCGGGGATCTCAGAGGCCACGCGAAGGAGGCAGCCGAGATTCAAGAGGGCCAGAGAAGCGAACATCAGCTTCTTGCTATAGAGGAGGCGCATCCCACAGAAGGCGGGTAGGACTCTCTGGCCGATTGCGAACACCATGGTGGCGAGGAACCCGACGGTGAGAGCATGGCGTGAGGCGCCCCAGATGCCGCCGTGCGCATCGGATTGAGCCGCGTACACACCGAGCGAGGCCGCAACAAGAAGCCAGGCGTAGGCACCGCGCACGAAATAAGGAAAAGAGGGGGAGACCCCGAGAGTCTTCGCCGGCTTTTGTGACCGCTGGAATACTCTCAGAGCGATGGAGGCGAGGATGCAGGCCGTCAGCAGCAGCCCAGTCGCCAGACGTAACTGACCGAGAAGCGCCGCTACGACGCCGCAGCCGCAAGCGCTCAGCGCGGCCATCAGGCCGCCCCCTAAGGGCTTACGCAGCCCCAGGAAGACAGGCAACCACCTGGCATTGAAGCCCCATACCGCCAGGAGAGGAAACCCCCAGGCGGCGAGAAACAGATAGCGTTGGTCCAGCCAATGTGGTATCTCCGGATGCATGCTGGTCATGGCCAGATCGATGCTCACCACCAGGTTCATCAATAGTGCAAGCAAGAAGCCGGCGGTGGAAGCCATAACCAGCTTCATCCACGTCTCAAGCGCGGCCGGCGGCGCGGAAGCCGGTCTGGACTGATGACGGCTCACGGTCGCAAAGAAGATCAGGAAACCCGCGAGTTGCAGCGCCGCTGAGGCCGGCAGCAGGACGCGCCAATACCACTCGGCTACATTAGCCACCCAGCGCAGGGTGATTCCGCCGGTCCAAAGGGCCCAGCATACCCAGCCACGGCTGGCGGCAAAGGGCATGACCCGGCCCATCTTCGACAAGGAGTAGTAGCCGATGCCTATGATGAAAGTGCCAATCCAGCCGAAAATCTGAGCATGCCCGTGAGCTTGGAGCCAAGATGGTGAAAGGCCGGCCAGGGAATGCCGGCCGCTAATCGAAACCAGATTCCAGACTCCCAGGAATGTCCCCGGCAGCAAAAGAAATAGCAGGCCAGTGACGATGTAGACCGTCACCAACCGCTGTAGTGCGACCTCAATCACTGCCGGGTTGCTATCCATCATGGGAATCAGTTACCCGTTCATTGGATCGAAAAGCCTCCGGGATCGGCTCTAGAGTGTTGCCCACCGCGACTTCGACGTCAGCTTTCCCCAATTCAGTCTTGGGTGCGACCTTCTCAGTCAATTGCTGGCTTGTCATTCTGTCTGAGTTTAGCGGGTTTCTGTAGTCCGAACAGCGCAGCCAGTGGTGATAGGGACGCGGCGGCAGGCGTTGCGGTTGTCTGGGCGGCGGCATTGCATATTCCAGGTCATGACCTCGCCTTGGCATGGTTCACCTCCTCGCAGCTTTGCAGCAACTCGGTCCTGCACTGATTGCGGAGGCACAGGCAGCCGTCCGAGACATTCGGCGCCTGTCCTCGATCCATTTCGAGAAAGAAGAGGTCGTCTTCTACCCGAGCTTACGACTCGCGTTTCCGGATCTGCTGACCGAAATGGACCACCAGCACGACGAGGTTCGCGAAGTGGAGCAATACGTTGGGGACCTCCTGTCAGATCCGCCACTGACTCCCGAATCTCGCTGGCTCAATGACCTGCGGTTGTTCGGCGCTGAACGCCGCACTGGGCCGGCGAGCTTGTTGCTGTGATCGTCTCTGGCCATGATGGTGACGGGGCAGCAGTGCTGTGCGGCATGTCGCGAGGCTGACGGCATCCTAGTTCCTGGTCACCTTGGTGCGGCCTCCAAATGGCAAGCGCAGTCGCAACACTCGTTCGCGTCGGTGTTCCTCGTGCAGGTTCCGAACTCTGGCGAGCAGCAGGTCATCAAGCGAAATCATCCCGAGAAGTTGCCAGTTATCACGGTCGACTACGGGAAACCCGGTGAGACCGGTTTCGGCCATACGCAACACGGCGGTACGCAGCGACTGATCGGGATAAGCCACCACGGGTTCTCTCAGCACATCGGCTAGCGACGCCTCCGCCGTGGGCGATTCGGTCAGCTTGCGCAGTTCGTTGCGCGTAATCACACCCTTCACCCTTCGTTCCCGATCCACCACGGGATAGAGATGCTGGCGGCGGTGCGCCGGCGCGCGAACCAGGATGTGGCGCAGATCCTCGATCGTCGCTTCGGCTGGAAGCGCGGCAAGCTTCGTTCGCATGGCCTCTCGCACTAACAGGACCTCGAGCGGATCGGTCGCATATTCGCGTGTCAGGTGGAAGCCTCGCCGCGCGACCTTCTCCGTCAGGATGGAGCGTTTCAGCAGCAGCACGGTGGTGCCATGCGCCAGCATTGCGGCTACCAGCAATGGGAGCAGAACATTGACGTCATGGGTTAGTTCCAGCGCAAACAGTATCGCCGTGAACGGCGCCCTCATCGTACCGCCCAGAATCGCTCCCATGCCGATCAGCGGCCAGAAGCCGGCGCCTTCGTTGGGCAGGAACATCGCCTCAACGCCTCCCAACGCCGCACCCATCATCAGCAGGGGCGCCAACACGCCACCGGAAGTTCCCGAGCCCAACGAGATCACCCAGATTGCCGATTTGACCAGCAGTACGCCGGCAATCACCTCGCGCGGCACGTCGCCTTGCAGCAGAGATTGGATCGTGTCGTATCCAACGCCCAGCGCCTGCGGGAAGATCATCCCGCCCAATCCGACCGCGAGGCCGCCGATCGCGGGCCACCACATCCAGTGGATCGGCAGCTTCTTGAACGAGTCCTCGGCGGCGTAGACGCCGATCGTCAGGAGCGCTGAGAGGCCACCCGCCAGCAGGCCGGCGAGGACACATCCCAGAAGGCCCTGCGGACCGATGAAGATGGCGTGGTGCGGCACAGGAAAGAGCGGGCCCAGGCCGAGAACGTAGCGTCGCGCCGCGCCCGCTGTCGCGCTCGCTAGCGCCACCGGAATCGCGCTCCGCGGTTTCCATTCGAATAGCAGTAACTCAACCGCCAGCAGCACGGCCGCGATGGGTGTCGCGAATGTGGCGGACATTCCCGCGGCCGCGCCCGCAACCAGCAGCGTCTTCCGCTCGGCCGCAGTGAGGTGAAACAGTTGCGAGATGACGCTTCCCAGAGCGCCGCCGGTCATGATGATCGGACCCTCGGCGCCGAAGGGACCGCCCGAGCCGATCGAAATTGCGGCCGAAACAGGCTTCAGAATCGCGAGCCGTGGCTGCACTTTACTGCCGTTGATCAGAATCGATTCGAGCGCTTCCGGAATGCCGTGCCCGCGAATACGCTCCGAACCGTATCGCGCCATGAGACCGATGACGAGACCGCCCGCCACTGGGATCAACACCGCGAACCAGCCGAGGTGGTTGCCAGCGGGAGAACGGAAGACCGTGCTCACCCGCCCGTAATAGAAAGCATTCGTGAAAAAGGCAATCAGTCGAAGCAACGCCCATGCGACAAACGTGCTCAAAATGCCGATCCCGATCGCTGCCGCTGAAAGCGGAATCACGCGCGCCGTGGTCGTGAAATCGCCTAATTCCTGAGAATAGGCGCTGGAGCCTTTCTCTCTGACGCCGGGGTTGCTCATGATGCCGCCACCCTTCTGCTGTGACGCAGCACCGAGTTCAGCGCCTGCGCCAACTCGGGACCAGACCGTTCCAGTTCGGTGCGGTGGGCCAATGCGAGCCTACGCAGGATCGCGCGGCCAGCCGGCGTCAGCCGCACCCACACTTCGCGTTTATCCTGGCTTCCCGGATGCCTGACGACCGTTCCCGTAACCTCCAGCCGGTCGACCAGTTCCACTGCACTGTGATGTTGAATGAACAGTCTCGAGGCAATCTCCCGAATTGTCGGGTTTGTTCCGTCCGGCAGACCGTGCACGGCCAGCAGTAATTGATGTTGCTGCGCCTCAATGCCGTGTTCCTTCGCTGTCAGTTCGCTGAAATGGAGAAACTGCCGGATCTGCCTGCGGAATTCGGCCAGATCCCGATATCGATCAATGGTTAGATCGCTGTCTGCATTCACGAATATATCGTATCACGATCTATTTCGAGATGCGACACGCCACCGATTCGGGACACCGAATGAAAACAGGGCGCGCGCGAACCCGTCCTGCGCCTGCGCCATCCATTCAGAGGCCGCGCCAGGATGACCCAGGATTAGGAGCCACCGGCCCGAATGGCAGCATTCGCCGATGCGTTCGCTACAATAAGCTCCGTGGCAGAATCGCGCGCGGACTATCGGCGGACGCTGGCGAAGGTCGCCATCTTCTCCGGCCTGACGGATCCGGAACTGCAATTCCTGGCCGAACGCGCCGTGCCGCGCCAGTTCGCTCCCGGAGAAATGGTTTTCGGCGAGGGAGAGCCGTGCGCGGGACTATACGTGATCGAACGCGGAAACATCCGCATCTTCAAGAGCTCGTCCGGCGGCCGCGAGCAGGTGCTCAGCATCGATGGTCCGGGCAGTTCCGTCGCCGAGGTGCCGGTTTTCGATGGTGGCAATTATCCGGCCTCCGGAGCCGCCGTGGATCACGCCACGCTGCTCTTTGTCGGGAAGCAGGATTTCCAGGCTCTTTGTTTGTCGCACCCCGACGTCGCCCTCAAGGTGCTTCGGGTGGTCGGCGCGCGCCTGCGGCGGCTAGTGGGGATTATCGAAGAGCTGTCGTTCGCCACTGTGCGCCATCGTCTGGCGTCGTTTCTGTTACATCTTGCTCAGCGCGAAGGAAAGGCGTCGGCGGCGGGCATGGAATTCTCGCTGCCTGGCACTAACCAGGAACTGGCCGCGCAACTTGGGACCGTCCGTGAGCTGGTTTCGCGCAATCTGTCCCGCTTGCAGGCGGAAGGACTTCTCAAGCTGGAAGGCCGGCGCGCCGTAATCCTCGATCTGAAGGCTTTCGAAGCCGAACTCGACCCCGCCGAATAGGCTGCGCCCCATCGCGACCCCGCCGGAGTTTGCATCTCCCTGTGACAAAAGTCATAGGCGCGGCATGCCCACGCGGAGTACGCTCGATACATCGAGGAGAATAACGATGAGTGTTATGACGGAAAAGACGGTAGGCGAACTGGCGCTGGGGAACCTGGGCGCAACCCGCGTGTTTGAAAAGCTGGGCATAGACTACTGTTGCGGCGGTGGTCAAACTTTGGAACAGGCGTGCCAGGCGGCTCATGCATCCGTCAACCAGGTAGCGGATTCACTCGCGGAGGCGAGCCGTCTCGCGTCCGCTGCCCCGCCAGCCCGAAACTGGCAAGCCGAGCCTCTTTCCGAGCTGCTGGCGCACATCCAGGGCACGCACCACGTTTATACGCGCGAGGAAATCGCCAGGCTGGGCCCGCTGTTTGACAAGGTGTGCTCGGTGCACGGCGGGAATCATCCCGAGTTGCCGCACCTGCGCGAGGTTTTCAGCGGGCTCGCCGAAGAGTTGACTACTCATCTGATGAAGGAGGAGATGGTTCTGTTCCCGTACATCCTACGCATGGAAGAGGCCGTGGTAGCGAAAGAGCCTGTGCTGCCGCCTCCCTTCGGCAGCGTGCGCAATCCGGTCGCGATGATGATGAACGAGCACGATGGGGCCGGCAGCGCGCTACGCAACATGCGCCAGATCAGCAACGGATATGCCGCGCCGCCTGATGCCTGCATCAGCTTCCAAACGCTTTATAGAGCGCTGGCGGCATTCGAAGCCGACTTGCACCAGCACATCCATCTGGAAAACAACGTTCTCTTCCCGCGGGCGATCGAGATGGAACGTTCGCACTGAGAGTAAGGGGCGCCCATGGCTGCCACTGCCGCACCGCCGCCGATCAAGATCCGGAAGAAGCTGGTGAAGCGCGCTGCCAAGGACCGTTCGCAAACGTTGCGCCGCGCGTTGCAGCTTGCCTTCCTGGCGCTCAATGTCTGGATCGGCGTCGAGTTCTATCTCTTCGTCCGCTACTACGAAACCGGCGGCCGGTCTGCGTACGCCGTCCGTCCGCCCGGTGTCGAAGGGTGGCTGCCGATCGCCTCTCTGATGAACCTCAAGGTCCTGCTGATGTCCGGCAGTGTGCCGGCACTCCATCCTGCCGGTATGTTCCTGCTGATCGCTTTTCTGGCTGCATCGTGGATCTTTCGCAAGAGCTTCTGCGGCTGGCTGTGTCCGGTGGGAACCGTTTCCGAGTACCTGTGGCGCCTGGGCCGCCGCGCCTTCGACCGCAATTTCTGCTTGCCACGCCCTGCGGACATCGCCCTGCGTGGCCTGAAATACATCCTATTGGGCCTGTTTCTCTATGCGGTCGGCTCGATGCCGGTCCCCGCGATTCGCACGTTTCTCAGCGGACCTTACGGGTTAGTGGACGACGTGAAGATGCTCAACTTCTTCCGCTTCCTGGGCCTGACCGGCGGCATCGTGACCGCAATCCTGCTGATCGCTTCGATCTTCATCCAGAACTTCTGGTGCCGCTATCTGTGTCCGTACGGCGCGCTGATGGGAGTCGCAGCACTGGCCAGCCCTTTGCGCATCCGGCGCAATCCCAGCCTGTGCATTGATTGCGCCAAGTGCGCCAAAGCCTGCCCCAACGTGTTGCCGGTGGATCGGCTGATCACGATCCGTTCCGCCGAATGCACAGGTTGCCTGGAGTGCGTTGCCGTTTGCCCGGCAGCCGGCGCGCTGTTCCTTTCAACCCCTCGCGCGAAACGGGTGCCGGCGTGGGTTGTGGCCGCCGGAATCGCCACGCTGTTCCTGGGCGTTTTCGGGTATGCCCGTCTCACCGGTCATTGGTACACCAATCTTCCCAGCGACACATACTTCGAGCTGGTACCCCACGCCAACGAGTTTACCCATCCCTGATCGTAGCGGGGAGGGACGGTCGAACCGTGAACCGGTGTCGACTTCGTGACCGGCGGCGCCGGAGCGCACGCTTATCCGGTCGAGTGCGCAAAGGACGATCCGTTCCAGAGTAAGGAAGTGAATTACCACTACTTACAGGTGGAAGTCGAATCGCGGCAGCCTGAAGATCACCATGTACCGTCTGGACATGACGAGCGGCAAAGCCGTCTGGACGGAACCTGACTTGGTCGCGATTTCGGTGCCGACAGCAAAGGCTACCTCCACTCTGCGCCATTTCTTAAAGAGCGGCAAGTCATTGAAAACTGGTTCGCCATAATCAGCACAGGAGCAAACACTTCAGTCCGAGGTGTCGGGGACACCAGATTGACTGAGCGGGCTCCGGCCTTCGAGTGGCGAATGTGGCGGCACTCGTGGTCGTGCACATATCCGGCACGTAGACCTCGGATTTTGGTGCATGCTACACTCCAGCAACTGTTCCTGGACCGATAACCCGAATCAGTGCCCAGGCCATGACCAGACCGCACGACTCGGCTCGCGTACACTGACTGGTGGTCAGCCGCCAAATCTGGACTCGCGAAACGAAACCGGTTCTTCGCCAAAGGCAGTGTGTGCTGACTGTATGCCGGTCGATACATCGCAAAACGGAGATTGTTCGGGGCTCGCATTTGATCGCCAAGGATGACAGAGACTCGCTAGCGCCCGCAGATTCTCGCGGCAACAGGGCGAGTTCTTTCATCTCGGCAGAAAGCGCACGGCTGCGTATGTGCTCCTTCGCCAGAGCCTTTACGGTAGGTTGAGGCTGAACCAAAAGGCTCGATCGCGCCCATTTTTGCGGAGCCGCGGTCCATTGAGCGGCTGAGTCACACCTTTCGGTAGGAACCCAGTGCCTGGAACAGGCGGCGCTCAATGACACGCTCGGCTGCATTCAGCCGCAGCATGCGCGCGGTCACCTCTCCAACCGGCGTTAAGGGTTGGATGATCGGGCCGTCCAGCTTGAAGTGTTCGTCCCATGAGTCCCGCCTGGGATCGAACAGCCGGATCGGACGGCCGGAATGATCGATCGACGCGATATCCGTACCTTTGTAACGATTGCAGAGGATGCAGGCGTAGGCTAAATTGCCGATACCAGAGGAGCCGCCGTGCTTGCGGCTAATGATGTGATCGATTTGGTGAGGAAAGCCGGCGTTGTCCTCATGCACCAGGCAGTATTCGCACCGTCGACGGGCTCGTTCTATGACTAGAAGGCGCGCCGACTCATCGATATCACGAGCCACTGATCAGGATCTGTCGCGCGCGCCCTTTGGCCATCCGAAGGATGTGTTCCAGATCAATGAAATGATCCAGCTCTGATCGTTCCTCGGGCGACAGACCGCCTTCTTTCTCCCGCTCAATTAATTCGGCAACGCGCTGCTGGGCTTCGAGCGAGGGGCGATAGTCGACAATGGTTTGCGGCGTGGTGCCGGCAGCGATGAAATCGATGATCTCCAGGTACGATGGAATAGCGGCGTTACTCATAGTCGAGCCCTCTACCAGGATAACTCGCTTTCTGCCTCAAAAAATAGACCGCTCCGGGCCGCCGCATTTTCTTTAAAAAGAGGGTGCCGCGGGGATGTACCTGCGCAATCGCTTCAAAGAGCGGTGCGTCTGTCAAATGACGGAGCGCTCGCTCGCGCCTCGCGTGGCATCAAGCGGGCACGGCCAGGCGTCCGACAGCGTCCCCGTGCGCACAATCCAGGTGCGCCAATTGGGCGGGTCTGGATACGCTGCTTCAGGTCGCTCAGCAATTTCGAATAGCCTGCTGGCACCAGCGCCCGCCGTTCAGCCATCAAGAAGCACTCCTCGACTGCAGGTGAATTGTCTCGTGTCTGCCAACCCCAACCATAACGCGTTTCGCGGCGGGGCTGCCGGCGCTATCCATGCTTGTCGCCCTCTCCCTGGCTTCCCGAATGTCTTCCGCTCTCTGGGAACGGCAGTTTTGAAGCGCTGGAATGCCGCGTGACGTCAGAACGTCGGCCGGCTTTTGGTTGATCTAGCCCCCACCGAAACATGTTTTTGCCGTGACAAGATATGCCGTTTGTTTCGCCCCGCACTAGCGGAGGTGTTCCTTATGGCACGAAAAGTCGGCCAGATCATCCGACGCGAAACTGGTACTTGGCTGGTGCGCGTATACAGCGGCCGCGACCCCGAAACCAAGAGGCGAAAGTATCTAAACCAGACCATCCACGGCGGACTGCGGGATGCGCAAGCTCATCTCAACAAGATGCTCAGTGAGCGAGACCTCGGGCGAAAGCTCGATTCGTCGAAGCAGACGCTCAACCAACACCTGGACTACTGGCTTGAGCTTTGTGCGAAGCCGCGGTTGCGCGCGAAGAGCCTCAAGGATTACGAGGGCCTGCTACGCCGTTACGTGCGTCCTCGGCTTGGCCCGAAGGCGTTAGCATCCATTTCATCGTTGGACATTCAGGCGCTCTACCGAGATCTGCTAGTCCGAAACCTGTCGGCGCGTTCGATCCGTTATACCCACGCGGTTTTGCGGTCGGCGTTGAAGCAGGCTATGCGCTGGAACTTCATCCTGGCAAACCCGGCAGACTCGGTCGATCTACCCAGACAAGAGCGCCCGCAAATCGAGGTGCTGACCGTCGAACAAGCGAGAATATTCGTCAAGGCACTCGCCGGTCATCAATATTCGGATCTGTTCGCAATCGCCCTGACCACAGGCATGCGCCCCAGTGAATACCTTGGGCTGACGTGGAACGACCTCGACCTCGAACGCGGGACGGCCAGCGTTTCCCACACGCTTGAATGGAGGAAGGGTGGTTGGCAGTTCTCGTTCAGCTCGGTCGCGATCGAGATCGGAGTCTGGCGGCGATCATTCGCCGCGTTCCGGTCAGCACCCCCAGCCAACAGCAGTTTGACGATCTCCACCGGCCAACGGGACGCTACGGCGCTGTGCAGGGGCGTCCAGCCGATGGCGCCAGTGCCACCTGCTTCACGCGCCGTATTTACCTTAACCCCGGCGGCCAACAGCAGCCTGGCGATTTCAAGCCGGCCCTTGGTTGGTTTGCCGTCGAGCGTCGCGTCGAGGGCGCTCACGCCGCTGGCGTCCGTGGCATTGAGATTGACTTTGGCATCCATCAGGATCCTGACGATTTCCGCCTGCCCCCCCGCCGCCGCGGTAATCAGAGGATGATTCAATTCTTTCCCATTGGGATCCGCGCCGGCAGCCAGGAGCGCTTTCACGAAATCCACCTCTCCGTTTTCGGCCGCCCTGTCGAACAGCCGGCAGGTTCCCTCACCCGAGTACGGGCCCGCCAGAGTATCGATGCCTCCGCCGGAGTGCGCAATCAGCGTTTTGAAAATCTCCAGGCGCGCCGCCTCGATGTCCTGGTTGTTCGATGAGTATAGGCGAGAGGCTAGGCAAAGCAAGTTCTCTCCTCGGTCCTTGCGGACCGCCAGACCCGCGCCTGAGGCGATCAGGAGTTCCACTGCGGCGGGGCTGCCACTTATCACCGCTTCTAAGAGCGGCGTCTCGCCTTGTAACGCGTACACGTCTAGGGGAGCACCGGCGGCAAGCAGCAGCTTCATCCCATCTACCCATCCTTGACGGGCCGCAAGATGCAGCATGGTTCCCGCCGCGTTGTCCCACGAAACGGATCGGGCATCCGCGCCGGCTGCGAGCAACACCCGCACCGCTTCCAGGCTCTTCGATCTCACAGCAGCTTCCAGGGCCGTACCGTGCGAGCGCCAGGATGCGTTGACGCTGGCCCCAGCGGCCAAAAGCTGGCGCAGCATCTCGACATCGCCATTCCCCGCGGCGGCAGAGAGAGCGGCACTCGCAGTATTGACCTTGGCCCCATGTGCCAACAGGAACTTGACCATCTCCGGGCTGCGGGCCGCGACGGCGTTGTAGAGGGGCGTGAGGTTCTGATCGTCGGCGGCATCGACATCCGCGCCGGCCGCCACAAGCAGAGTCGCGGCAGCCACGCTTCCCTTTCCGGCCGCTTCATGGAGCGGCGTAAGCTGGTATTCCCCTCTGACACCTACCTTCGCCCCAGCCTGCAGCAACAGTTGTATGACTTCCGCTTTGCCCTCTCGCGCCGCGTAATAAAGAGGAGTGTTGGCAGACTTATCCACAGGGTTTACGTCGACGCACACCTCTGCCAGCAGAGCTTTTACTTTGGCGGGGTCAGTTGCCGCTTTGTGCAGCGGGGTCGAGCGATCCTCTTCGTCTTGCCAAAGCTGTTCCGGATATCCCCACTTGGCAATCGTCGCCAGCGCCTTGTCCAGCGATAGCGCCAAGCCGAAGGGTGGCTCGTCCTTGCGGACCATGGCAACCAGGTCTGCATCCTCGTTCAGCAAAGCACCACCCGACATTCCCACCGCGAGGAAAGGCGACTGAAAGGCAATTTCGTCTCGTGTGACCATGGAAACCTGGTCCGGTTTCACCGCCATTCCCCAGGCGGCGCCATTGGGGTTGCCCACAGGGTAGACGTCGCTTCCACGCTTCAGATCGGCAGGATCGCCCAGTCGGTCGAGCTGAAGAGCGCAGATGTCAACTCCCTGGCTCGCCAGGTTGTCGACCGCGAGCACCGCGATATCCAGGTCGCGGTCGGCTTTCGGCAGCAGGCGCGCCCCCAGCGCCTGACCGGGGTGCGACCGCAGCTTGACCTGGATGCCGGTAGCCTCCGCATTGCCCCGCCGCACCACGTGGTTGGCGGTGAGGATGTACAGCCGGTCCTTCTCGCGGCCGAACACGATACCAGCGCCGAAGACCGGAGCCGCAGCGAGCTGTGCGTGGACCATGACCACGAGCTTCAGGGTAGCCGCCAGTTCCTTGTCGAAATCATCGGCTCGAATCAGGCAGGCCGAAATGCATGAGGCGGCGCCCATCAGCGCCAGCCGTTTCCATTTCATACGCGAACTCCCCACCAGCGCAGCACGCCGGCGATCAGGCCGGAAAGATACAGCGTCGCACCCCTATTTAGGATCAAGGGATGGTGGCTTGGTGTATACTGAACTCGACCTGTGAGTCCGAAATGGAAATCCCAGGTTAAGACTTGCCTCTTGGAGCCTCCTGAAAATGCGACACGCGATGGGGGCCATCCCCTTTTTGTTGGCCATCGGTGCACTCCCGGCATGGGCGCAGAGCTTGCCGGCGTATTGCGGCGCGATCGGCGCGAAAAGTTATACGCCGCCCGCGGTGACCATTCCGCCTGTGGTTCTGAATCGCGGAACGGTGATCACGGTCACGAATGCCACGGTGGCAGCGAATGGCGACACGTCCTCGGTGGTGGCGCTCGAAGCCAATCCCGGCCCGGATGGAATTTCTCTCGAGGAAGCGATCATGGCTACGAACAATGACCCAGGCATCTGGGTCATCCAGTTTGCGCCGGCGCTGAAGGGCTCGACCATCGTGGTCGATTCCGCCCCTGGGGGGACATTGCCCGGTCTTACCGGGGGCAACGTCACCATCAACGGCGACATCGATGGCGATGGAAAGCCCGATATCACCCTCAGCACCAGCCAGTCCGACTTCACCAAAGGCATTACTATCGCTTCCGGGGGCAACACCGTTTACGCGCTTGCTCTCCAGGATTTCACATACGGGGTTTGGATCAGTTCTCCGGGACCAAGGCAGCCAGGAGCCACCGCGACGATCTTATCCAACATCACCATCAGCAACCTGGTGCTGACCAACATCCAGATGACGGGAATCGGAGTCAATCCACCCTCACCCATCAGCGCAACCACCCCGATCAATTTGGATCATGTTCTGATTACCGGCAACACGATCACCGGCAACGCCGCCGGCCCGCTGCTGGATATCGATATGGAACTTGGGAGCGCCGGGGAAACGGCGCAGCACACCACCATCGCCAACAACAATATCAATCTTCCGATGCCGGGTGCGGGAGGCATCGAGATGAACATCGGAGCGGGGCTTGGGGCGACGAACAACCAGGCGCTCGATACCTTGATCGCGGACAATGTCATTTCCTCCCCTTTTCCCGAGTATGAAATTCGGATCGCCACGGGTGTGGGCGCCGCATCGGGGAACCTGATTGACGGCGTGCAGGTGATTGGCAATCAGCTTGGCATCACCGGCGCCGCCTGGGGCACATCCACATTCCCAGCAGCCATCACACTGTTGAGCGGCGATGCGGCCAGCGACGATGCACAACCGGACTTGCGGCCGATCCAGTACTCGGAGAACAACATTGCCCGTAACATCGGTGTTCTCTCGAACACCATTACCGGAACCGGCAGCTTCGGAATCGACCTTCAAGTGGCGTGCTGCGGCAACCGCAACAACACCATCAGCGGTCTCTCCATCCTGGGAAATACGATCGCCGTAACGCAATTGGGAGTGATGCTCAACGGCGGCGGCGTCGGTGATTCCTACAGCCGGACCACAAGTGCGAATACGCTTTCCAACGTGGTGATCCAGTCGAACAGCATCCAGGCCACGCCGGTTGTTCAGCAACCTTGCAACTGTTATGGCGCGTACGACGGCTATACAGGCATCACCTTCGGAGGCATTCAGCTCTGGGTAGGAGGGAACGAGCCTGGAAATAGCTTCAACGACATTTCCATTACCAACAATGATGTGGACACACCGCTGGTTGGAATCAGCGTTATCGCAGGATTGGGAGGCGGAGCGCCGGCAAACTCCCCTCCATCCCCGGCCGACAATAATGTCGTGTCCGGTGCCCAGATCTTCTGCAACCAGGTGGACCAGACCCCCACGATTGCCGTCCAACATGGGTTCTACACGGGGATCAAAGGCATCAACGTGGCCGCCGGACTCCTTGACGCGACCGGAAACCAGGTGAACCAATTGAGTGTGTACGACAACCTGGTCGCCGGAGTGCTTGGCGACGCCTCCCTTTTCGCCAACCTGGCTGGCGCCACCGGAAACACGATATCGATTTCCCAAATCTCCAGTGCCGCGAACGCGCCCCAGTTCGTTACCGCGGGCGTGGCCAACGCCGCGTCGTTCCAGGCGCGCGCTCTGGCTCCCGGCTCTTTGGTCAGCTTGTTTGGTCTCAACCTAAACGGGGCAACGGTGCAGTTTGACGCCATTGCCGCTCCGGTGATTTATAGCTCTTCGTCGCAACTGAATCTGCAAGTGCCGTGGGAACTGCAGGGTAAGTCGAGCACGTCGGTCACGGTAACGGCCAACTCAATCAGCAGCGCGCCACAGACGATCCCGGTGGGCGAAGCCGACCCGGGTATTTTCTCCCTGGGCGCGCCGCAGGGCGGGCAAGGCGCCATCGTGAACCTCGCCGGAATCGTGGTGGATGCCAACGCGCCCGCCCATGCCGGGGACTACCTCGAGATTTACGCAACCGGGTTGGGTGCGGTGACGAACACACCACAGACCGGAGCCGTAGCCTTGGTAACCCCAGCGTGCCGACCTTCGCGATGCGCGCGATCATTATTCGCGCGACATTACGGAAGCTACCGCCTGGACGCAGCGCGCGATCGACGTCCGGCGTGAGAAATCGCTGCGGCCGCAACCAGCGGCGGTCGGAACGGCCGCGTGGTTCGATGCGATGGTTAAGGTGCTGCCTCCACCGCCAACCGATGTCGACGGCTGGAAGCAGTACGGCGTCGCGTGGTTTGCAAATGCGAGGTATCAGCCGGCCGCGGATGCATTTGAGCGCGCCGCAATGATGAACCCCCAGGATGTCGCGGCCCTGCTGTACATGGGAACCTCCTACATGGCGATGTACATTCCCGGAGAGCCATCGCCCGGGAACATTGCGTATGCGAGCCGCGCCGAAGTCGTGTTCACAAAGGTTCTCGAACTCAATGGGAACAATACGACGGCGCTCGCGTTGCTCACGTCGATGAGCTATTCGCGTGCCGGAGGAGGCGCTTCCGGTGACGAAAGGATACGCAAGCTGGAAGAGACTCGCGAGTGGAATCGGCGATGGCTCGCCGTCGATCCCCAAAATAGAGAAGCACACTATTGGGCCGGTACCATCATATGGCTGGATCTCCATCGGGCGCTTATGGCCGCTCGCGCCAATGCTCATTTGAAGCCCGAAGATGGACTGATACCATCGGCGGCTACCAGACTCGAACTGTCGACTAAGTACGGATCGATGGTCGACGACGGGATCGCCCACCTGCGCCGGGCGATCGAGCTCGACCCGCAATACGCCGACGCGATGACATACCTCAACCTTCTAATACGAGAACGCGCGCAGTATCGTGACACCCCGGAGCAGTTCAGCCGCGATGTCGCGGAAGCGGATGGCTGGGTGAAGCGGGCGCTGGACGCGAGGCGAACAAGCGCGCAGGGGCCTGGACGAGGGGCTCTCGCGGGCGCCACCGTCGAATCGCTCGCGAGGTTTCTGGTCGCACCTCCGCCCCCGCCTCCTCCACCTCCGCCTCCTCCAGCGCTTCGCATGTCGTCCACCATCGGGAGAATCGAGATCGCCGGCGTGTCGGAGCATGTCGCAGAGATGGTGCGCGGTCGACTCTGGGCGCATGTGGGCGATCCGGCCACCCCGGAGACGATCGGCCGCGTCGCGGCAGAAATCCGTCAGATCGACGAGCATTCCCGGGTGAGTGTCACCCTCGGACCAGATTTCCCAGCGTTCAGCGGCGCGACCTTGCGTATCGCCATCTCGAGCTTCGCCTTTCCTCTCGGGCCTGATTCTGTGGCTTATGAGCCCTTGCCCGATCCGACTGGCAAGCGTATCCTGCTCGATCCGAAAGTCGCAGAGGCGAACATCGTCACCAAAATCAACGCTACTTACCCGGCGCTTGCCAAACAGGCGCGCATCCAGGGTGTGGTTCATCTCATGGCCACTGTCGGAACGGATGGCCGTATCCTGAATCTTCAGGTGGTCTCGGGCCATCCTCTGCTGGTTCCCGCCGCGCTCGCAGCCGTAAAGCACTGGGTCTTCAAACCGACCCTGGTGAACGGGAACGCAGTCGAAGTGAACACGCCCGTTACGATAAACTTCACGCTCACCGGTCAATAAAACGCGATTCGGCTCGAAGGGTCGAGTACTCGAAACTCGAAAGTCGAGTACTTGACGGGAGAGAAGAGGTGATACACTCAGTCGACTTTGGTCTTTGCCCAGCTACCCGGCGACGTTCTCGCGACTCGTCCACTCCGCAAACTCTAGAGCATTGCAGGAAGGATATTGCTCGCAGATGCATACTCGCTTTGTGGCGGTGCTTTCACGGCTCGCAAAGGCCGTACGGGGATCTAGCTCGAAAATCCAGACCGCCTGGCGCAGGCTCCTTCTCGGCGATGGCCTTTCTGAGGGCACGGTCAAGTTCCGACCGGCGGCGACCGACAACTTGGTCTTCGGAGTTATTGGAATGAATCGGCTAGTCATCTGTGTACTGGTTTTCTCCTTGGGTTTTGCTCGCCTAGCGAGCGGGCAAAGGGGCATAATCACGACGGGAAATCTACGATGAAGAGATTCCCGGAAGCATCCACGGCAACGCCGTAGGGGTAATTCAACGACGCCGAAGCCGCTGGCCCGCCGTCACCGGCGAAGCCCCGGGATCCGTTGCCTGCTTACTCCCCTGAACGCGCTGGATTCGCCGAGGTTGCTGTCCTTCGCTACGGACTGAATATGTGAAGCTGACGCTGGGACCGGCCGGGAGGCCTGTCCTACTTAGGTAACGATTTGCATGAACCTTACACTGTTTGCTGGCTGGTTGACGATGGCGGCACTCTTGCCGGCACAATCACAGAACGCTCCTGTCGTGGTGGCGGAGAAGAACGTGGCGGAGTTGAAGAAAACTCGCGAGGTGATTGTGTTGGATGGAGCGATGGGCACACATCCAGCCCCGGAGGTCAATGGGGCAGCAAGCGCTGAATTCGCGGATGCGATCAGCAAACAGTTGGAACATCTTACCTGTTGGAAAGTATTGCCAGGAACGAGCCCGCGGAAGAAATCGGCGGGAAACTCTTCTAAGGTGCTGGCGACATATGTGGAAAACACCGAGATTCGCGACGCGGCACGGCGTACGGTAAGTACTGGGGCGCTCTTTCAATTCATGGTGCTCGATGGGGGCGGAACTGAGTGGGACGGAAGTCAGCGGGTTGGGCGTGCGCTGGGCAAGGAGGGCTTCTATACGCCCGCGCAGATTCAGGGCATGGTGGCGGATATGTTGAAGGCACTTGCGATGGACGCCTGTCCCGGGACGCCGATGTCCGCCGCCGGACCAGCGGCTGTGGCGCCAACCGCCAGCTTCGACTGTTCGAAGGCGGTCTCGCGGAGCGAAAAGCTGATCTGTTCGAGCCCGGCGCTGTCCAATGCGGACGCGGTGATGGCGGTGCTGTACGGGCGATCGATAACGTTTGCAAGGAACATTTTTCCGGATGCCGCGGCAAATCTGAAGCGGGATCAAATCGAGTGGACCCGGGAGAATGCCACGTGCAAGGACGGGGCATGCCTGCAGAAGCAGTACGACGAGCGCATCGCGTTTCTGAAGGAATACCAGGCGGCGGCGCACGACGATATTGGTGTGAATGGTATGGCGATGACGGCGTTTCTCACGCGCTATCCATGGCGGTTCCGGCTATTGCCGGGGTTGCTTCAGGAGCTGAAGTCACTGCTCGGGGATACGTACAATGCATTCGAAGACGCGATGGGGATTGTACATGTCTACCTTCCTGACGATCCTGGCACCATCACGGGAAACATGCGTAACATGAACTGCGCCGTGGAGGCGATCGTCTCGGTGAATGGGGGCAGGCGGCTGGCGGTGGCCGTTACGGCCGGCGAGAGCATGAACGTCATCTCGGTATTCAGCAAGCCGCGAGCTACAGGGCTGGCGGAGCTGCCGAAAGTGAAGAGTTGGGTGGAAGAGTTTCAGAAGCGCTGTGGAGACTGGGGAAAGTGGGAAGTGAAACTGCGGTGAGAAGGATTCAAGCTCGGGTGTGGATACCGGCCGCGATCGGCGTGTTACTGCTCGCGGTCGCGATCACGGGCGCCGTGACTGGTCACTTTGGCGGCCGCACGGCATCCACGGCGGAGTCGGGCCGCAAGGATCCAAGGCCTGGCATGGCCGCGTTGGCGGCTGCCGAGCATCCGGAGTTAGAGACGGTTTCCATGGACGAGCGGGCCGGCACGATCACGATGTGGGGGAAGAGTACTGGCAAGGTCACGGTCTTCGGGTTCGATCCCGGCAAGCATACGCTGGTGGCGATCGGAGGCGACGGGGATGTGGCCGGGTACCGGATAAACACTTTACAGCGAGTGCCGCGCGCGGACGGATGGTTCGTCGAGATTCTGGAAGACGCACGGATCACGCCGGAATTACACACTGAGGCGTGGCGCACTGGCCAGTTGGACGGGATGTGCGAGATCGGCGCGGGGACTCCCGAGTTTTGCGCTTCGATCGCGAAGGAACAGCTGCGGCTGGCGATCGTGCGGCTGGTGGGCGCGCCTGGGAGCGCGGTTGCCTTTCCGGGCGGCGCGGTCCAGAGTACCGCCGGCTTGGTTGCGATCGACGCCCGCGGACTCGAGGTGGGGTCGTATCTCGCGGATGTATCGGTCGAGCATTTGTACGTCGACGAACGCCCGACATTTTTCGTCACGGTGGACAAGAGCATAGGGATGGGCTCGTATACCGGTCCCTTCACCTATCCGGTCGAGTTGGATGGCGAGCGGCTGGTGGGGCTGCGGGTCGAGAACGAGGGGACGCGGGAGCAGTACCCGCTGGAACTGCGCGCGACGCTGAAATCGGGATGGCGGATCGCGGCGAGCAGCGATGGCGGCAAGGAGCTGCTGGCTGTGTCATGTTATCCGAATGCGGCATCGCTGGAGAAGGGTGTGCATCCAACGGAACGTGGAGTTTGATACGACGCTCATCCGGTATCACTTCGAGGGCGGCCGTTGGGTCGCGCGGCAAAAGACACAGCCGGGGCTCTGGGAAGACGTGGACGACAGTTTTCCCGCGCGCTCGATGTTCCCGTAACCCGATCAAACGGCTTTGATCAATAGCGATCTCACACAACTATCGCAAGACGGCGGATGGGGCAATGCGAATGGCATGAGCAATCTGGGCAACATGTACGCGATCGGGCGCGGCGGTTTGCCGAAGGACGAGGCTCAGGCGGTCGCCTCGTGGCGTAAGGCGGCGGATGGGGGCAATGTGATATCTGGTATCGCAAGGCGGCGGACGGGGGCGACGCTCAAGCCCTCGCAGCGCTAAAGCGATTGGGCAAGTAAATGTATCGCCGTTTGCCAAAGTCCCGGTACTATCCACAGTAATTTGGACCCATTCGCCGAAGCCGCGCCAATCGCGGGGTTGACCTGTGCCAAATGTCCGGCTTCAAAATGTGGTGCGCCGCCCGGGCATGGCGGGGCTCTCGATTGCTCGGGAGAATTGGGGAAACCCGCACGGTCCCACGTTCATTCGCGATGTCGGCTAGGCGGTTTGCCGAAACATGATGCCCAGGCGTTGAGGCAAGATTGATGTCGGAAAACCCGACTCAAACTGGCGTTCTGCCGGTCTCCGATGTCCGCGCGCGCTTGCGAGATCGCCGCGAAGGCGCAACCTCCACGCTGGGCGTGCTTCGGCGGGCCGGCACGGTGTGGTGTTTTTCGGCAAACTGCCCATTGCGAAGCTATAAAATGGGATATAAGGACCTCTCAGTCCTATGCTGTGCCGAAATTTGCGTCAAACTGTGAAAAATCTCTGTTCAGAAATCCAATGTGGATGTACGCTCCAATATGTGGAGGCGTTCTTGTGGTGTACCCGTTGTCTCGATGGTCGCCTGCAACCTGGCTTCCTGCGACACTGCCGCGAGAAGCGCCGCGGGGGGACCCGCACCCGAGGCGGAGCAGGTGGTCAGCGCAGCCCTGAAGGAGTTTTACATGGCTCCCAGCGCGGCCCCTCCGCAGTCCCCGGCGCAGCAGAAGGTGGTCCTGCAGAAGACTGAGGAGGCGTCAGCCTCCGCCGTGTTGGGAATGACGGAGTTCTTACGGGCAAAGGGACACGACCTAGGGAGAACAAATGAAAATCAGCTCTAGTGCCAAGCTGCTTTGGGCTGCGGCGGTTTGTCTGTTTCTGGCTGGGGCCCCGGCGCTGGCACAGGCGACCTTCAGCAACCAGGTTGTCACGACTCAGGCTCCGCCTTCCACGGGTTGCGTACGGCCAACTCCAGCAACCTCATTCTTGACCACGGACAACACGGTCTACCTCTATTTCGAGGCCATAGTTACAACGAGCGATACGCTCACCAACAACTGGCTGGCGCCCGACGGCACGGTTGTCGCCGCCTCCAATTGGAACTCGAGTCCTGGCAACTTTTGCTTCACTGGGGCTAGCTTGAGCATCAGTAATCTCCCCGCCAGCCAGCTCGGTTCCTGGCAGGCTCGCGTGTACGATAACGGTCAGCTTCTCTTTTCGGTATCGTTCAGCGTCAGCACCCCGGCGGTGAGCGGCCCTACCATCTCAGCCGGTGGTGTTGTGGATGGCGCCAGCTTCAAGCCCGGTCCCGTAGCCCCGGGTTCCATCGTTTCCATCTTTGGCACCGTTCTTGCCAGTGGAACCGCGCAGGCGACGACGGCTTCGCTCCCTACCACGCTGCAGAGTACCCAGGTTCTGATTAATGGAATCGCAGCTCCGCTGTTTTACGTCTCCCCCTCTCAGATCAACGCCCAGGTTCCTTGGGAGGTCACCGGGCTGTTTACGACTGATCTTACGGTCAAGGTGTTTTCGAACGACGTGCCGTCCAATGTGGTTGCCGCGGCTCTGGCTATTACCGCGCCTGGGATTTTCGTCATCACGCATGATGCCGATAGCACCCTTGTAACTTCCGCCAGGCCCGCTGTACCAGGAGAGTATCTGCGCATTTACTGCACCGGCCTGGGGATGGTGACAAACGAACCGCCCACCGGCGCTCCGGGGCCATTTAGTCCGCTCGCCTACACGGCTCAAAACTCGACAGTGACGATCGAGGGACTTTCGGCGTACGTCCCCTATTCGGGCTTGGCGCCGGGTTTTGTGGGGCTCTACCAGGTGAATGTCCAGGTGCCGGCGAACGCGGTCAGTGCCAGTGCGGCCCCGCTCGTGCTTTCCAACGGCGGCAACTCGACGACGGCCGACATTGTGGTGCAATCGGGCGGCGCACAGCAATTCACTTTGACCGCGGCTACCGCGGGGAGCGGGAGCGGGTCCATCTCCGCGAGTCCGCCAGGTCCGTCTTACGCGGCGGGAACCGTGGTCACACTGATCGCAACACCGAACGCCGGGTCGACATTCGCCGGCTGGTCCGGCGCGTGCTCGGGAACGGGCAATTGCACGGTGACGATGAACGCCAACCAGGCGGTTACCGCCGCATTCAACCTGACCGTTACTGTTAATCCAACCCTGACCATAACGACGTCGGGCACTGGCAGCGGCACAGTCAGTCCGTCTCCGGCAGGGACTTCGTGCGGCTCAGGTTGCCTGAGCTTCGCTGCGGGAACAGTCGTTGCGCTTACGGCGGCGCCGAACACCGGCTCCACATTCGCTGGATGGTCCGGCGCGTGCTCGGGGACGGGCAGTTGCACCGTGTCGATGAACTCCAACCAGGCGGTTACCGCCGCGTTCAACCTGACCGTTACTGTTAATCCAACCCTGACCATAACGACGTCGGGCACCGGCAGCGGCACAGTCAGTTCTTCTCCTACAGGGACTTCGTGTGGCTCAGGTTGCCTGAGCTTCGCCGCAGGAACGACGGTCACGCTCACGGCGACGCCGAACACCAGCTCCACGTTTGCCGGGTGGTCCGGCGCGTGCTCGGGGACGGGTAGTTGCACGGTGACGATGAACTCCAGCCAGGCGGTTACCGCCACGTTTGACCCGACGGTGGACATAACCCCGCAGCTCGCGGGCGCTTTCAGTTTTCCCGGACCGTATCCGCTGCCCGGACCTGTTGTCTACACGAATCAAGCAGGCCAGACCATCACGAGCCATGCGCATCCGGGCCAGATCTTCCTTTTCGTAGCGCCGAACCAGATGGATGTCAGCGCTGCGACCGCACTGGTCGCAGCGCATAATGGCTCGATCATCGCGCAGATCCCTACCTCTGGCCTGTACTGGGTTCGGGTGACAGTTGGTGCCGAGGCCACGTTCATTGCGGCGGTCGAGAACAATCCGGCGGTGATATTTGTGGGGCCGGACGTTCCTGCGACCGGCTCACAAGCTCCTGCTGTAGACCTCTCGGGCGCCACCTCTCTGATACCTCTGATTCCAAACGGTCTGATCGCACAATTCGACAATTTCCAACCGGTGGGACATCAAGTTTGCGGCCAGTCTCATGGCGCAGCAGTGAATACCCTTTTGGAAGCGGGCGGGCTGACCGCGACCGGCTATGACATCTCGGAACTCCAGCAGGGCACGAACCAAGTGGCTCTGGACGAGGGGTTGAACGCGCTGGCGCACAGCTCGGACATCGGATTCGGCCTGGCGCGAGCAGCCCAGGGTGCCTTGGATCGCGGGCAAAAACTCGTGGTGAACGTGTCGCTGCAAGCGGGTGGCCAGCCGAATGATGGAATAGATAGAAGTATTTGCGAGACCCATCCGAATGACCCACAATACCCTCAATGCTCGGCGGTATGGAACAGCGCCACATCCACATGGGTCCCAGGCGCAGGGTACGCTTCTTGGAAGACCGATGAGTTTTCGTTCCTGGTGGGCATCGCCGGCGCGCTGGAGTTTATGCCGGCCAGTTTGCGGGACAATACGCTGGTGGTGGTCTCCTCCGGCAACTCGGGCCTTGATCTGACGTATGAGACCGGCCTCATCCAGACGCTTCTTCCGAATGCGTTTCCTCATATGTTGATTGTGGGAGCCACTGGAGCAGGCAGCCAGCCGTATCTTGGGTACAACCATTCCAGCAATCCAGCCGCGATGCTCTACGCGCCCGGTCTCGGCGTGGTGATCCCGCAGACTGGGGGCTGCCTGGCGAATGGCACCTCCTTCGCCGCGCCGCAAGTCGCGAACCTCGCAGCCCAACTGGCGCAGCGTTTCCCCAATCTGACCACGGCGCAGATCGTACAGGCGATCATGACGGCCGGCCCGATCGTGAATGGCCTACCGACACTCCCCACCCCGGATCAGGTGGTTGCGGTGATCCAGTCCCCGCCGTCGACTCTGCCATCGCCTGGGACGTACTCGGGGGCCTGTGCCGCTCAGGTCTCCGCGACAACGTGCTGCGACCCGGAGACTGGATTCTGCGCCACAGCTCCCGGAGTTTCGACCCAAGGGACATTCGGCTTTACGCTGGTGCCAGGAACCTCGCTTTCGCAATTCACTTCGCAGGTGTGCGCCATTGAGGATGCCGCCTTAGGTGCGGCCGGTTGTGTATCCTTTTCGTGTAATGTGGCAGCGGTGACCAGCACCTCGGCCACTTTTGCCATCTCGTGTATCCCCCCGCCCGTGCCCTCTTGCACAGGTGGAACCGTAACCGAAACTTGCAGCGCGACCCAGCAGTGATGGCGCCTGCGCTGATGTGGGGAGCGGGCCTTCATATCAATTTTGGAAGAGGCCGTGTTACCTCTGCGGACCATGCACACCGGCTGCGCTTGCGAGGCCGAAGACCATAGCGACCAGTTGGGAGCGACCAGTTGGGGACAGTGGGCACGCACCCAGCCAGATCGGTAGCGATCGACCCGCGGTGCGGCCAAATTCACATCTTCATTATGGGGACCGACCACCCTGCAGGAGTATCCATCACGCGCGGCGTGTGGAATAATTACAAACTCCAAGTTCATTTGATCAACGATACGGTGAGCGGCTTTTACAACGGCGCCCCGGTTCTTCAAGATGCCCCTTTCTCTTCGACCTGTACTACGCTTGGGTTATAGGCATTCGACGCTCAGGGTGGAAGCCCGCTTGGTGGGACGGATTCGATCTACTTTGACAATCTCTCTGTGACAGCTTCCGCAAGCGCCGGGGCAACTCTGGTATCGCTTGCACTAACTCCGGGTAACTCCACGATGCAAGCGGGGAAAACGTTGCAGTTGGCCGCCACAGGCACTTACGGAGATGGGAGTACGACGCAGGGCACGGGCAGCGGCTCAGGTTGCCTGAGCTTCGCCGCAGGAACCGTCGTCACGCTCACGGCGACGAGGATTCCGTTGCGGGTTTCGGCGCAACCCCAATTACTTTATGGGTTCTTCGTCGATTAGCTTGCGGTCAGGAGGGCAGGTGTAGTGGCACCAGCTTCCTGTGATACCGTCAGCCGTCCAACGGAGCCGCACAGTAGTTTCGGTCTCAGCGCCATGAGAGCCGCACATCCAGTCCACAACTTCGACAGGACCAGATGCGCCACGCAGCGCCTCCCACTCCCCATAACTCAGATAGAGTGGTTTACCCGGGGATGAAGCGGTGCCGAGCACGTGAAGCCGCGGGTTCCTCTTGGAGACACCAACCACGAAGCCCTCGGTGTGGCAAGCAACAGCCCCACTCTGCAAGTAGAATTCATTTTTCGAACCGGTGTGGTCATAATCGCAAAACTCCATCACCTGGACTGTCGGGCGCTTGCCGACAAGAAGCGGGAAATCCTGACGCTGCGAATCCTTGGGGTCTTTGTCGTAGTCAATTTCCCACCGCCGGATGACGGCGCTCTCGCTGGGGAATGGTCCGCCGGCGAACAGTGGCGTCAGATGTAATCGATCGATCTCGACACCATTGCGCAGGCGAACAAGATCGAGTTCGCCAGCCTCGCCGTAGGCGAAACCGGTGCATTGACAGTACAGAGAGTCCTGGTTCGGTTCGCATTCTGGCTTGGGGTTGGTCATCCACTGCAGACGCCAGGTCTCGCTGACTCCGTCCACCATAACCTTCTGTTCTTCACGAACTCTGGGCGTCGGATACTCCGAACTCGGCGCCGCTTGCGTCTCTCTTGCGAATCCAGCCAGCAGGAAACTCAAGCCGGCTAAACAGCTTGCTGGAAACACGCAATTTTTCATGTTGAAATAAGTATATCTCTGGAAGCTCCGTGCCGCATGAGCGGCGATTATCCGCTAGGATGGGGCGCAGGGGGATGAACTCGTCATGTCCAGCCCAACACCTCCGGATCTGCCGGCTGGAACGCGCACAGCTCCGGCAAGAAAGATCAAGCTTTTGGTGTGGATTCTCGGCGGGATCGGCCTCCTGGTCTGCGCGACGCTGGCGGTTGGTTTCCTTGCCCTCCGCGCCGTAAAGAACGCCGGTTTTGCCTTCCGGTTCGATCCCGCCAAAAAAACGCTCGTAATGATTGGGGGCGGTGGTAAGGAAGTCAAAACATCGGCCGCCGACGATCAAGGACACTCCCGCGGTGGGACGGAGCAGAAAGTGCTCATCGCCTGGCTGGCGCAGCATCCTGAGTATCGCGCCGCGGTGGACGCGGACTGCGCCTGCGATGAGTTGCTTCGATTAAATCCGGGCGCACATCCCTATACCGCGACGGGCGATTTCGCTCACGATGGCAAGACCGATTTCGCGGCCGCAGTGATCAACAAGCAGACCGGAAGGTTTGCACTTCTCATTTTCAACGGGCCGATCGGGGGCGATCCGGTGAAACCAGCATTATTCCTCGTGGATTTGGATCTTCGGCGGCAGGGCCTGTTTTTCGGTCTGTCATTCGAGGAGCCGCCGCGCCTGTACCTTGGATATTACAATTCCGACGATTTTCGGCGCTTCGTTCCTACAAACACTTACGTTCTCGAAGACGTTCTACCCGACTCACCGCCCGCCGGAACCTCTTTTCGGTTGAAGGCCATGTCAAGAACGGGAGTCGGATTGGTTTTGCCCCGGCTCCAAACCTTACCATTCTTGAAACATCAGCAGAGCGGGGGCTTCGGCGGTCTCGAACCTGCGGGCGATTCCTTGAGACATGGAACCAGCCCGCGTAAACGTCTGGTCGGTGCTTGCGGGCGTGAACCGGTGCTCGGGGGGTGGCCCGATCCCCATTGTCCGCCGGCACGCTCCTGATCGACGTGCGAAGCGCGAGCTGGGGTCACTGCTTGTCGATCTTTCTGTCGAGCCTGACGGCAGTTATTATTCCATTTATTCCATTAACAACGGATTCAGGAAGCGGTCACGAGGAATCAGTGAGTTAGGTTGCCTTGTATCAACGCCTTGGACGCATAAGTCTTTTATTGACAAACGCCGACTAATTTCCCAAGCTGGACGTCAGCGGTTGGGCCGTGCAAAGCGCAGACTGACTGGTGGTCAGCCGCCAAACACTCGAGGGTTTAACCAAGCTCGGCCTGCGGACACTCTCATCCGTGGGCCGATTGTGCGCCAGAGATCGTCCCGAGGTCACGTGCCCGCCGAAGAGTGTGCCTGGTCTTGCGGCTGGTTTCCCCAGGGCCGACCGAAGGGCCTATTCCCCCAAACGCCAATCCCGGACCAGCCGTTGTTATTGTTTGTGTGCAATAATTCGCCCGGCAGGCAAACTACTTGACACAAAACAAGAACAAAGTTATGCTTTATGCTTGGAAGATCGCTTGTCAGGCAATCTATTGAACACAAAAGAGAAGCCTCGGAAGACCGTCGGCAACCAGATGGCGTCGCTTCTAAGCGCTCTCTATGATCGCGCACAAACCACCTTCACTTTGGCGGATGCGGTCGAGATCACACGATTGCGGCCAGCACTGGCCAGCAGCCTCCTTCATAAAGCCGCCCAGCGCGGGCTGGTCTCGCACTTGAAGCGTGGTGTTTTTGTGTTGGTTCCGCCAGAATTGGGAAGCGCTACTGACTACTCGGGGAACCCGTATCTGGTCGCACGGCGCCTCGCTGGCGACGCGCCCAATTTCATCTCGCACGCTTCCGCGATGGAAATCCACCGCATGGTCACCCAGCCGCAGTTCGTGATCTTCACATCGAGCACAAAACGCATTCCGAACCGCACCCTGGAAGGGACGGAATTCCGGTTCGTTCTCATCAAGCCGAACCATTCCTTCGGCACGACCAAACACTGGGTGACCAAACAGGAATCTGTGGAAATCAGCGATCTCGAAAGGACGGTGATCGACGGACTCCGGCAGCCGGAATACTGCGGCGGCGTGACAGAAGTAGCGAAAGCTCTATGGATGCGGCGGCAGGATATGCAACCAAGCAAGCTCGTCGATTACGCCCTGCGTTTGGGCGTCGGAGCAGTCGCACGCCGCCTTGGATACCTGCTTGAATTATCTGGCATCGCGCCCGAAGTGGAGTTGGCAAGATTACGGCGAGTTCTGACGTTAACTTATCTTCCACTCGATCCAGTCCTCCCGCGGGAAGGTCCGCACGTCGCGCGCTGGCGCCTGCAGCTCAACATCTCTCCAGAAGAACTCGAAGGAGTCCGCACGACCTGAAGTGATTCCACAGCGAAACATCTCGCTGCTGTCGAACCGCCTGGCAGCCGGCGGCGGGCGCCGCATCCGCGAGGATGTGCTCGAACGCGACTACTGTCTGGCATGGTTCCTGGCAGTGCTTTCGCAGTCGGACCTCAAGCCGGCTCTGGGATTCAAGGGCGGAACGGCCCTGAAGCGTTGCTATTTCGACGACTACCGGTTCTCGGAAGATCTCGATTTCACACTGCTTGAAGAGATACCTTTCGAAGAAATCCTCCGTCGGCTGGACGCCGTTTACCGAGAAGTGCATGAAGGCTCCGGAATCTCGTTCGCGTTTGACCGTCAGGACCGCCAGCAACACACCAACAGTCACACGTTTTATCTCACGTACTTTGGCCCGCTGCCTGCCGGTAACGGCGTCAAAGTGGACATCACCGTCCGCGAGCGTTTGATGTTTCCACTCGAGGATCGGGCCGTTCACCGCGGTTATGCCGAATTCACCGACATTCCCGAGAACCGATTGGTCCGCGTCTATTCACTCGAAGAGGTCGCAACCGAGAAAGTGATCGCCTTGATGGATCGAGCCCGGAATGAACGGCGAGATCTCTATGACCTCTGGGATCATTTGAGCGACGCAATCTGCCGAAAACTGGAGTTTCGCGACCGGGATTGCCAGAACCATCGAAAACGCGATTCTCCAGAAGGAGACCCGTCTGAAAGCTCTTTGGTCGGCTCGTCTGGCCTACCAGATGACCCATTTGCCGCGGTTTGAGGAGGTTTTTCGTGCCGTGCGTCGAACGCTCAGACAGGCAAACCTGCCTTGAAGGTTTTACATCGGGCCGTCCTCAAGAGGAAATCGACTCAAGAATGCCCAATCTACGGTATGCCCACTGGTATACCCACGATACGCATAGACGGATATATATGTACTACGCGGCTGGCCGGAGACCATGCTCGCCGATCTCAGAGAACTCGAACGACCGACAGGCCGGTGAAAACACCGAACATCGACGTTCTGCCGTTCGTACCGTGTCAAAACCGTGTCTTAACTCTTTGCGTTGGAGCTGCTGGGGTTAGCTTTGAGCGAAAAGCAGATTCCCCAACTTATTGAAATCATTAGAAGTGTGGAGAACTGAAGGAACCGTTGGAAGGGGTCAGGATGCGCCCAAGGCAGGTGCGCTACCAGGCTGCGCTACGCCCCGACATTCTACTCCTTTGATTCTAAACCGCTTTCTCCGGCCTCGCAATGGGCTTCTGATCTTGACCGTCGCAAAACCGCGACAAAACGCGATGTTGGGCAAAGACCGTGACAGAATTCCGGAGTCGTAATATCAGTGAGTTACGGCCCGAGAATTCGAAGGCAAGCTGGCTCGCATACGTCTCGAACTGGCTCGCGCCTGACGCATGCATCGTGAGATAGACAGAGGAGCGCCCGGGGCCGAATCCGCAGGCGCCGGTGGGGCTGCGCTTCAGCGGCGTCCCTACGGCTATCGATACTTCAGCTTCGGTGAGCGCCGAGCAGATATTGGCGGCGCGCGCGGCTAGCGCGCTCAACAAGGGGGTTTGGCAAGAACGACTGCCGTGAACCACGGCCGATGAGGCTTCACGTGTGCGAGCGTACACTGTGATTGCTTCAATTCCGTCAGATCCGCACCAGGTGAAAACCCAGGGCGGGTCGCGCCCGAAACGGGACCCATTCCATAAATTTATGGTGACACGGCCATTTCTTTAGATTTTCTTCAGATTGCGGTGCTCTAATGCTCCTGGTATGCACTCCCGAAAGAAAAACCAATCCGCTCGCGTTGCAGCTTTTGCCGCTCTGCTTGGGCTTGCCTGGTTCCCACGTGCTGGGGTCAGTTTGAAACAGCGTCCGTGCTGGGGACCGTTCTGGACGCACATGGCGGAGGGATTCCGCACGCCAGCGTCTCCCTGGAAGATTTGGACACCGGAACCGCCCAAGCCACCGTGACCGATGCCAACGGAAACTACCAGTTTCTTGAGGTGCGCGTCGGCCGGTATCACGTAGTAGCTGAAATGGCGGGATTCAAGAAAGCGGTAACACCTACGTTCAAAGCGGACATTGGCGCCCGTCAGCGCGTGGACGTCACTCTCCAGGTGGGTGACGTGAAGGAAACGGTTCAAGTGGAGGCGTCCGCCTCGCCGCTGGAACCCGACTCCAGCGACCGCGGCCAAGTGGTGAATCAGCAGTCCATAGTGGACCTGCCGCTGAATGGCCGCTCCAACGCCGCCCTCACACTGCTTTCGCCTGGCGTACGGCTGGCGTACGGTCTCTCGAAGCGGGAATCTTCCTTCAACATCGGCGGCCTGCGCAGCCAGTTCAACGACTTCATTCTCGATGGAGTGGATAACAACGCTTACGGCACCTCGAACCAGGGCCTTTCCAACCAGGTGATCCAGGTGGCGCCGGATGCGGTAGCGGAATTCAAGGTAATCACCAACAGTTACAGCGCGGAGTACGGACGCGTGGGCGGCGGTGTCATCAACGCTTCCGTTCGCAACGGAACCAACGAGTTCCACGGAACCGTGTGGGAGTTTCTGCGCAACACGGACTTGAACGCCACGGGCTTCTTCAAGCCGACCGGGGGGCAAAAGCCAGTCTTCATTCAGAACCAGTTCGGCGCCGCGGCCGGCGGTCCCATCAAGAAGGATAAGCTTTTCGTGTTCGCCGACTATGAGGGCCTCAGGCTCCTGCAAAAAGCGCTTTCGTTCGCGAGCGTGCCAACGCTCGCCCAGCGCCAAGGAGTCTTCAGCGTAGCGGTCGCCAATCCTTACAGTGGAACGATCTACCCCAATAACACGATTCCGGCGTCGCAGATCACGCAGTTCGGAGCTACGGTGTTCAATGCCCTGCCGGCGCCTAATCTTCCCGGTAATGTCAGCAACTTTTCCGCTCTCTTACCGGCCACTGATACCAGTAACAAGGGCGACATCCGCGGCGACTGGTACGTTAACAACAAGATCACGGCCTTCTCGCGGTTCAGCGACCGGCTGGAATACCAGCTTGCCGCGCCCAACAGCGGGATTCCCGGACCGTCTGGGCAAGGCGCCGGGATCGTCAGCCGCATTATGAACTGGCAAACGGCGAATGGTATTACCTGGACCGTCGATCCAACGTCGCTGCTGGAGTTCCGCATGGGCGCGTCCAAGGTGGAAGGCATGAAGACGCCGGCCACGCTCGATGGGGGCCCAAACATGCTGCAACTCTACGGAATCCCGGGACTGCCAACCATCACAGCACTCACTGGCGGATTGAACACGCAAAACATCACCGGCTATCAATCCTACGGCCGCGATTACACCAGCCCGCAATGGCAGAACCCCCTGGTGGTCAATCCTAAGTTGAACTACTCCAAGATCTTGGGCCGCCACTCTGAAAGCCGGATACGAATTCCAAGCTATCGAGAACAAGAAACTCGAGTTCCGCACCGAATTCTTCAATGCACTCAACAAAACGAACTTCTCGCCGCCGAGCGGTGACGTTTCCAAAGCCACATTCGGAACTACCACCAGCACGTTGCCCGCCCGGCAGGTGCAGTTCGCTCTCAAGCTGATGTTTTGAATCGAGCCCGCGGATTAAGCTACAGCAGCTGCCGTTTTGTGAATCTTCGATTACAGTGCAAAACCATAGGTTGTGTTAAGGTTCGAATGTTCGAATCGCAGTTGAAACTCTCAAATCTTGGATGAACAACATGTCTAACTTCACTCGCCGGCAATTCGCGCGACTGGCGCCCGGCCCGTTGCTGCTTTCGCTCGCTTCTCGCGGCTCGGCAGCGCCGGCTGCGCCAGCCGCTCCAGGAGCGGTTCCGTCGCGGATCGTTCTCACGTGGACGGGCGATCCCGCCCGGACCCAGGCAGTGACTTGGCGAACGGAGGTTGCGGCGGCGTCTCCGCAGGCACAGGTCGCGAAATTTACGCCCGATCCCAAGTTCGAACCGTCGGCCAGCACGGTCGGTGCCACTTGCGAAAAAGACGATTTGGGTGACGGCCGCTCCGCCGCGCATTACGCCGCGAGGTTCGAAGGGCTGTCGCCGGACACGACGTACTGCTACCGGGTGGGCGATGGCCAAGTCTGGAGCGAATGGAACGTGTTTCGCACAGCCTCCACCAAGCCCGAGCCTTTCCGGTTCCTCTACGTGGGCGACGAGCAGAACGCCATCAAATCCCTGTGGTCGCGATCTATCCGGCGCGCGTACGCCGCCGCTCCCGATGCGCGGTTCCTGGTGCACGCGGGCGACCTGGTCGCCGAGGGATATGACGACCGTTTGTGGGGCGAATGGAGCGACGCTCTGGGCTTTATCTCCGCCACCGTCCCCAGTATTCCGGTTCCGGGCAACCACGACCTGCATCGGCCCGCGGGCTCCCCGGAGGCCAATACGACGCTCGCCGCTCCGTGGCCATGGCGCCGCCACTTCGTTCTGCCGGCAAACGGGCCGAATCTGGACGACATGCCGGGCCAGTCGTATTATCTGGACTATCAGGGAGTCCGCTTCATTGCTCTGGATGTGAACGCTTTCGCCGAGGAAAACTTCGAGGCTACAGCAAGAAAACGCGTCACCGACAAGGAAGTCGAGTGGCTCACCAAGGTGCTGAGCGATAACCCGAATCACTGGACAATCGTCGTACAGCACCAGGGGATCTACGCCATCGCGCAAGGTCGGGAGTACGCGGCAATGCGCGCCGCTCTCGCGCCGCTCTACGAGAAGTACCATGTGGACCTGGTTCTACAAGGGCATGACCATGTCTATGCCCGCACCCACAAGATCGCCCGCGACCGGATCGTAGACCCTTCGGCGCCCGGCGTTATTTACGCCATTTCGGTCAGTGGCCCGAAGATGTACAAGACCCAAAAGGTGAACAGCCAATACATGGCGAAGATGATCGAGAACGAACAGTTCTACCAGATCGTCGATGTATCGCCGGAGCGGCTGGCGCTTACGGCATATTCGATTGACGGCGCCGTGGTAGACGGTTTCGAGTTGCGCAAGAACGGAGCGTCCTCCATCTACATCGACCACTCCTCGAGCAAGTCGGCGGGACGGAATATCACCGCGACCGCTTTACGGGCATAGGCCGCCAGCGTGAATACAGTCTGTGGCGCCGCACGAGCCTGCCGATGGCCGTCGGCGAAGTCTCGCGATTTCAGCGCGAATCTGCCAATTTTCCACGTGCCGCGAGCGGTAGGATGCTGGTGCGCATTGACCGTATTGTCAACATCCATTCATCGCCTCGAAACATCTATCAGATAAAGTACTCCTATATTATCTGTTTCAGCCTGGAGGTCCACTTGAATCGACTGTTTTTGTGTCTATCCCTACTTGCGCTCCCGTTGTGCGCGCAGGATCGTGCCGGCATTAGCGGCACCGTAACAGATCCATCGGGAGCGCTGGTCGCCGGAGCCGCGGTCGAGGTTGAGTTGGCCGCCACCGGCTTCCATCGCGCCGCAGTGACGGGTGACTCCGGGCTCTACGAAGTTGCGCCGCTCGGCGTGGGTGTGTACTCGCTGCGCATCAGCAAAGCCGGGTTCAAGCCGGTGACTGTCACCGGTGTCGATCTTCGATATGGAGAAACCAGGACCGTCGATGCCAAGTTAGAGGTGGGCGCGACCTCCGACGCGGTCGCAGTCACTGCCACGGCAGAGTCGCTCAATCGCACCAACGCCGAAGTGGGCGGCGTGATCGAGTCCGAGCAGATCAAGGAAATCCCCGTCAGTGGCCGCGACTGGGCCAGCCTGATGCTGCTGGCGCCTGGCGCCATCAACTACGCCGATGGCAGCCAGCGCGAGATCCGCTTCTCCGGCCATTCGCTGGACGACAGCAATTTCACCTTCGACGGCGTCGACACCAGCGGCGTGCAGGAGCAGACGCAGAAGGCCAATGCGCGGCTCAACATCGCGCTTGACTCGATCGCCGAATTCCGCGTCAGCACCGCCAACTACACGGCCGAGAGCGGCGCTGCCGGCGGCGCGCAGATCAACGTAGTTTCGAAGACCGGCACCAACGAATACCACGGCAGCACGTTTTACGCCGTGCGCAACGATGCACTGGACGCGCGGTCGCCGTTCGACGGCGCGACGCTGCCTCCGTTCACCCTGAATCAATTCGGCGCCAGTTTTGGCGGCCCCATCGTCAAGAACAAGGCGTTCTTCTATGCCAACTACGAAGGCCTCCGCCAGAATCTTGGCGAGACGTTCGAAAACTTTGTGCCGAACGCCGCCGTTCGAGCGCAGGTACTGGCGACATCGCCGGCGATGAAACCGATCATTGACGCCTATCCGATAGGGGAGACGCCGGTGGACGCCTACACCGACATGGTGTCCAAGGTGGCTACCGATACGGTCCGCGAAGACGCCGGCATGTTGCGCTTCGACTACCGCCTCAACGACACGAACACAACGTATGTGCGTTATAACATCGATAACGCCTATAGCGACAGCCCAAGCGACGCCCTAGGAGATCACGAAGTCATCCCGTTGATTCCCACCAACCTCGTTCTCGAGTATCTGCGGATCTTTTCTCCGACCGTCGTTAACGAAGTGAAGTTCGGCTTGAACCGCGCCAATTACCACGATTGGACCTACGGTACTGCGCCGGTCGCCGTGACAGCGGCGAACTATGACGGGATAAGCGACACCTCGCTCGATACCGAGGTTGGAACCACGTTCTCCTACATCGACAACTTGACCTGGAACCACGGGCGCCACACACTCAAGTTCGGGGTCGACTTCCGCCGCATCCGCCTGAACAATTCCGGCAACACGCTGACCACGTCGACTATCGACTATCCGACCGTTACCGACTTCATCAACAACTCCGCCGATACTGCCACTTATCTGCAAGGCGAGGGCGTGGTTGGGAACCGGCGGACCTTCTATCAGGGCTATGCGCAGGACGAGTTCCGCGTGACGCCGACCCTGACGCTGAACCTGGGCCTGCGCTATGAATACTATTCGGTGGCGCACGAAATCCTGAATCGCTCCGCGGTGGTGGACATTCTTGGCTGCGGCGGGTTCTGCCCAAAGGGTACGCCCTACTACGCCCCGAACACCAAGGATCTCGGACCTCGTCTAGGTCTGGCGTGGGCGCCGGCGGCGCTGCACGGCAAGACCTCGATTCGCTCGGGGTTCGGCATCTACTACGGCGGCAACCAGAACGATGACTTCAGCGATCCGGCGGAAAGCGCCGTGCCCCGCTACTCGCTGGCGTCGTCGGACTTTCCGGCCCTGGCCTACCCGCTGACCGCGTTTCTCGATCCCGCCAACCAGCTCTACAGCCCGAAAGCGATCGCTCGCGATCGCAAAGACCTCTCCTACAATGAATGGGACCTGGTGGTGCAACAGCAATTGCCGCAAGATTGGATGGCGCAGGTGGGTTACACCGGCTCCGAAGGCCACCACCTGTTCGACAAATACACCGTCAATCTGATCAATCCGCTCACCGGCACGCGTCCACTGGCCGGCTTCGGTTCGTTCGGTTTGAAGGCCAACGATGGCAACGACAACTTCAACGCGTTGCAAGCCTCTCTGCACCGCCGGTTCACGCGCGGGCTGTTGTTCCAGATGAACTACATGTATTCGCACGGCATTGCCGACGCATCCATCGGCTCCGGCGAATCCGTCGGTTTCCAGGACATGGCTTGCCGCGCCTGCGACCGCAGCAGCACCAACATCGACGTGCGGCACACGATGACCGCCAATGCCGTTTACGATCTGCCTTTCGGGCACGGCAAGCAGTTTCTGCAAGACCGCACAGCGTCCAGAATCTTCGGCGGCTGGAAGTTCGCCGCCATCGCCAGCGCCCAGACCGGTCTGCCGGTCAACATCACGATGACGCGTAAAGCGGGTGCGCTGTTAGATGGCAACACTTCCGGCCAGCGCCCCAACCTCGTGCCCGGCGTATCCATTTACGCCGCCAACCCCAGCATCGACGGCTGGTTCAACCCGGCTGCCTTCTCGCTTCCAGCCAGCGGTACTTGGGGCAATCTCGGCCGGTACATCGCCAACGGGCCCGGCATGTCTGAAATCGACAGCTCGCTGCAGAAGAGATTCAGGGTGACCGAGCGTCTGGCGCTGAATTTCCGAGCCGGCGTGTACAACCTCCTCAACCACCCGGTTTACAGCTCGCCATCCGGAAAGATCGGCACCCTGACCGGCAACCCACCGTCGGTTAGCGGCAGCTTCGGGACCATCACCAGCATCATCAACACCGGCGCTGTCGGAACGGGCGCGCCCCGCCGTCTCGAATTCATGTTCCGGGCCGAGTTCTAGCGAGCGGCCCGCCGGCAGCCACCAACGAGGGTTCGAGTTGAACGACGTACGCCTCCCGCGGGCGTCTGCCGCATCGGGCCCGGCGCGGTATAAACTGAACAGGACCTAGTGGCCCAGGATGAAACGTATCGCTCTGATCGTTGGTGCTCTCGCGATGGCCGTGCTGCCGGGGGTTGCTGGAGACGCCGGCCAATGGAACCGCGTGCGGCGACTTCACGCCGGAACCAGGATCGCGATCGATCTTTCCGATCAAAGACGCGTCGAAGGTCGATTTGCGCGCGCCTCAGAAGCGGACCTTACCTATCAAGCCTCTCGCGAATTCACGGTGCGCCGGGCCGATATCATCCGCGTCTCCCGAAGACCGCGCCTGAGCCGGACCGTGAGAACGCTGCTGGGCGCGGCGATCGGGCTGGGTGGCGGCGCGATTGTCAACGCCACGCTGGGCGCGCGTTTTGCCAATGAGGGGCGGGACATCACCGCGGTGACATTGGGAGGCGGAGTTGCGATCGGCGCCGGCATCGGAGCGATTACGGGCAGTGGCTACAAGATCATCTACTCGACGCCGCCCGCAGTGACTGCACTCGCGGCGAAGTAGCCCAAGCCGACTCGTACCCGCTCTAGCAGAGCCAATCAGAACATCAACCGAATCTGCATTTCGAGATTCGGTTTGCGCGTGGGCCTTTATCCTCGCGCCTGCTGCTACATTGGACCCATGCGAGTGGCTCTGCTGTGTTTCCTCTGTGGGACGGTGGGTTTGGCTGCCGGTCAGACACGTCCGCGCGCTCGCGATCTGGGCATCGTCGCCGGTATCCTTCCCACAGGACCTTTGAACGCAATAACCGACGTAGCGGGCGTGCTCGTCGGCCACACGACTCTGATTCGTGGCGATACGATCCGAACAGGTGTCACGGCGGTCTTGCCGCACGCGGGAAACCTCTTTCGCGACAAGGTCCCGGCCGCAGTGTTCGTCGGCAACGGATTCGGGAAGCTGGCGGGCTCGACACAAGTCAACGAACTCGGCGAGATTGAGACGCCAATTCTGTTGACCTCGACGTTGGATGTCCCGCGTGCCGCCGACGCGCTAATCGATTACATGCTTGCACTGCCCGGCAACGAGGCTGTGCGCTCGATCAACCCGTTGGTCGCGGAGACGAATGACGGATACCTGCTCAATGATATTCGCGGCCGGCACGTCGGACACGACGAGGTGTTCGCAGCGATTCAGAATGCAAAAGGCGGGCCAGTGGAAGAAGGAGCGGTGGGAGCGGGAACGGGATCCGTCGCGTTCGGATGGAAGGGCGGGATCGGCACGTCGTCGCGCAAAGCCGGAGAGTACACCATCGGCGTGCTGGTGCAGACGAACTTCGGCGGGGACCTGACGATCGCCGGTATTCCGGTGGGCCGCGAACTGAGGAAAAGCGTGGGGCCGAACTCGGGGAATGGCAGCATCGTCATCGTCGTTGCGACAGATGCGCCGGTGGACGCGCGCAACCTGCGCCGGATGGCGGCGCGCACCATGTTCGGCCTGGCTCGCACGGGCGCGGACGGTTCTAACGGAAGTGGAGATTACGCCATCGCTTTTTCCACCGCGCGCAATCCTCCGAAGCTAGTCACGAACGACGGTATGTCGGGTCTGTTCGTCGCCACGATCGAGGCCACCGAAGAGGCGATCTACAACTCCCTGTTGAAGGCCGTAACGGTGACGGGGAACGGGCACACAGTGCAAGCACTGCCGATCGAAGAGACGAAAGAAATTCTGAGAGCGCACGGGGTACTGCGGTAGCCTCAGAACGTCAACCGAATCTGCATTTCGAGGCGCCGGTTGTTGGCGGTCTCGAAGAAGCCCTCTCCGTTGGGTGCATCCGCGATCTGGTTGGAGCGGCCGAACAGCGGAGAGGTGATGTCGCCGACGATGGGACCCGGGTTCGTGTGGTTGAGTAAGTTGCGAATCGACATTGAGACGCTCAAGTTATAGCGCCGTCCCGCGCTCGGCTAACCAAGCAGGCCGCGCAGCCCTTGATTAGTCACCGGGCCCAGCGGCGCCGGGCCGGAGCCGCCCTGGGCGGGCTTGGCAGCGTTCTCCTTGCTCGGTCCAAAACCGAAAGCCTTTCCGATGCGCAGATTCACCGAAATCAGCGCCGGTGCGCGGCCATAGTTGCGCGGCACAAGAGTTTCCGTCGCGTCGGGCTGCGGGCCGAGGGAGCAGGGTCCACCTTCAGCCTGGTGTTTCCGATCAGCAAAGGGAATATGAATTTCACATGAATTTGCCGCTTCTTGAGGTTTTCTTTAGATGTTAGTGATCTAATCGGGATGGTGCTCTTTATGAGAAACACACTCGTTTCGCTTCTGCTTCTAGCCGGTCTCACGCCGCTCATGGCGGCGGACAAGGTGGTCGGCGGCCCGTTGGTGGTGAATGTCACTGCGCGAACCGCAACCGTGGTTTGGATCGTGCAATCGGACGAAGCCGTGATGAAAACGGCGGACGGTTCCGAAGTTCACAATGCGCCCCTGCTGCATTCGGAATCGGCGCGGTTCACCGGTCTCAAAGCGGGGAATAGGTACCAGTATGAAGTGCCGGGCAGGCCGGACCTAAAAGGCTCGTTCAAGACACCCCCCGCCGGAGAAGGGCAATTCGAGTTCGTGGTTTATGGCGACACGCGGACGCGGCACGACGTGCACCGCAAGGTGATCGCGGCGCTGCTGGAGCACTGCCATCCGGACTTCGCGGTGCAGACGGGCGACTTGGTGAACGACGGCGGCGACCCAGCGCTATGGCCGATTTTCTTCGAGATTGAACGCGATTTGCTGCGCCAAGTTGCCTATTACCCGGCGCTCGGCAACCACGAACGGCACTCGCACAACTACAGCGATTTCATGCAAGCCGCGCCGTATTATTCCTTCAACTGGGGCAACGCGCATTTTGCGATTCTGGACACCGACCTGGGCAACGCCGCCCCGAGTGAGTTGGCGCGGCAGACGTATTGGAAGGAACAGACCGATTGGCTGGCCAGCGATCTTGAGAAGAACCAGAAGGCGGCATTCCGCTTCGTGGCCGGACATCACCCGCCGATGACAGCCGTGTCCAACCGGCAGGGCGACAATCCGCACATGATTGCGCTGACGCCGCTGCTGGAGCAATACCACGTGACGGCGGCGTTTTTTGGGCACGATCACAATTACCAGCACTATCTCAAGAACGGTATTCACTATGTCATCACCGGCGGTGGCGGAGCTCCGCTTTATGATGTGGACAAGCCGCCCGAGGGCATCACGCAGAAGGTGGCCAGCACCGAGAATTTCGTGCGGGTACGGGTGGATGGAAAGAAGGCGAACGTCGAGGCCATAACACCGGACGGAACGACGATCGATGAGTTCGAGCTGGAAGGCGGATCGAGGGAATCGGCCGCGGCCGCGCATTGAGGAGGGTGGATACACATCGTGCTTAGATTGTCATGGGCGGAGGTTTCTATGAAGAGTTCCAGTCTCGTTTCCTGGGCGGTTGGCTCCTGCCTTCTGTTGGCGGCCGGTTACGTTTTCGGGTCTCAAGCGCCGGGCGGTTACCATTTGCTAAAGAAAGTTCCTTTTGGCGCAGCAGAGGGCGGCGGCGAGTATTTCGACTACATTACCGTCGATGCGGCGGCACGGCGCGCTTACCTCTCGCATGGCACGGAGGTCAAGGTGGTCGATGCCGATAGCGGGGCCGTGGTAGGCAATATTACCGGCTTAAAGCGTGACCACGGAGTCGCCCTGGTTCCGGAACTTGGCCACGGATTCATCAGCGATGGCGACGCGGGTCAGGCCGTTATTTTCGATCTGAAAACGCTAAAGACGGTGGGTCGGGTAAAAGCCGATCGGGACGCGGATTCCATTGTTTACGATCCAGCCTCGAAGCGGATATTCGTTTTCAATGGCGAACCCAACACCTGTACGGTGATCGATCCCGCGAACGAGACGGTGGTGGCGACTCTTCCGTTGGGTGGCGCTCCCGAGCAAGCGGTCGCCGATGGTAAGGGGATGATCTACGACAATCTCGAGGATAAGAATGAGGTAATCGGGATTGACTCCCGCGCACTCAAAATTACGGCGCGGCGGCCGGTCGCGCCGGCCGGACAGCCCGTTGCCATCGCGATGGATCGGGAACACCGGCGGCTTTTCATCGCAGGCCGCAACCCGCAACTTCTGGTGGTCATGAATGCGGACAATGGCAACATCATTGGCCACCCTTTCCCAATCGGCGCCCGTGTGGATGCGAACGTCTACGACCCGGAAACCCGGCTGGTGGCCAGTTCGACAGGCGAGGGCACGATCCACGTATTCCACGAAGACTCTCCGGACAAACTCAGCGAAGTCGAGACCGTGCAGACCGAGTTCGGCGCTAAGACGATGGCGCTCGATCCGGAGACGCACAATCTCATGGTGGATACCGCGGATTTTGATCCGCCTCCCGCTGCCATTGCGCAGAAAGGGAATCCGCGGCCCAAAGCCAAGCCGGGGACATTCCACCTGTTGATTTATGGACGCTAAAGAGTTCCGGGGGGGGTAGGGTGCCTCGCGGGGAGGTAAACCGCAAGATTCCCGGCGAAACACGCGTTCAGATGAGGCCGGGCGTGGCGCCCGATGCCGGCGAAACTAACGCTCATACCGGTACAGCGCCTGCGCTATCGCGAGGCCGCGCACATCGATGCGGCTCAGGTCGGCCGAGCCTGCGCCGTGGGCTTCGGCCAGCAGCAGCATATTGTCGCAGGCGCGGAAGGGTGCGGCGCCGCGCATGGCGCGCGGGTTGTAGCCCATCACGGCGGCGGCAACGGCATCGGTCGAAACCGGATTCAGCCCGGCGAGCAGGACTCCCGGCTGGACGAGTCTGAGATTGCCGATCCACGGGCCTTCGCCACCGGCGACGCTCTCCACCCCGTCGATCACCGCCAGATCGATGGGACGCGCCGCCGCCAGATCCGCCACGATGCGCGGCACGCGGTAGCCAGGGTCATGGCTGGCGCCGAAATGAAGTTCCTGCGGCGCCGATTTCGACGGCTGCCGGGTGCCCTGGTGACCCACCAGATCGCGCCCGCTGGCGGGCTTTTCATTGGGTTCGTCCCGGCCCGCGTCGTCGCCATAGATGGAGGCCGGCAGATTGCCGAAACAGTTCTTGAGCGAGAGCGTGACCCCGCACGTCGCATGGTTCTTCAGCTTGGCCACGCTCACCAGGACATCGGTCTGTTCGAGTGCCTGGTTCAAATCGTAGGCTGGGTACATGTAAGCGTTGCCCGGCACGGGGAAGCGCGCGTATTGCTTGTGCTTGCCCAGCGCGTTGATGTTCTCGAATTCCACCACCGGAGCCGCGGCAGCCAACTGGCGCACATTCCATCCCGCGTCGAGCATCATCTCTTCCAGTGGCCCGGCCGAAGCCCAGGCGCTTTCGACGAACCTGATGCGCCGCGCGCCCGCCCGGCCCATCAGGTACGCCGTGGCGCCCAGCACTTTCGGGTGCGTGTAGTGCGTCAGCGCGGGAGCTTTGCCGCGCACGCGCATCCCCGGACTGCCCGTCATGTTGACTTTGATGGTCACCGTCTTCGCGCGGACCAACCGCTCCAGGCCGCCCAACTGGTCGAACATGGGGGCCAGGCGGGCAGTCACGTCCTCGTCGTAAGAAACGCAGCGGGCGATCGCAACCGGCGATGCCGGCGCCGCAGACGCGACGGAGCTCCGCACCAGCAACGCCGCGCCCGGCGCCGCACACATCGTAGCGATCCATTCTCTGCGAGTAATCATGAGCGATAACCTCTCCGGGTGATCATGGGCTACCTGGCGTGATCGATTGCGCGGCGAGCTTCCCGCAAGGCGAACTCACTGGCAAGATCCATGGTCGGGAACTCTTCGTCTCCGTGATGAATCGTTTCGGCCCGATCGGGATGCCGGATTACGGTGTAATCGCACTTCCAGTACCCGTGCGTCAGTTGATGAAGCTCCATCTCGATTTCGCGGCCTTTGTAGACGGCTTGAATCATAAATCGCATGCTCCTTCGAGCCGAAGGACTGGATGCGTTCAAAACAACTCCAGTCTGAGAGTGGCACACACCGCCACCTTGTCTATGTCCACGCCGGAGCCTTCGTCGGTCGCATAGACTTGCAGGCTCTTCTCGGCGCCATCGGGTGTCAGCAGCGTGGCGCGGCGGTAGCCGCCGAGGAATTGCACGGTTACGTTTTCGACCGGGTAATCGGAATAGTTCAACAGGTGAACGATCTCGGTCTTGCCATCGGCCGAAACCAGCGCGTTCGACAGCATGGTGGACACGTTGAACAGGCGGACGCCCAGGTTCTGCCGGCCCACCAGCGAATTCACGTCGCGCCAGATGTCGTTGAACCGGTCCAACTCGGCCTTGCTGAGGGTGATGCTGTCGCCCGGCGGCCGCTCGTCCTTGAATCCGGCGGGGCTGGTCAACACCGTGCCGCCGGAATGCGCGAAGTCGCGCAGCACCGCTTCTTCGGGGGCCGTCAGCGCGCCGGCGTCCACATCCACCGCCAGGGTACTGCCGGCCAGCGATTCGGGCGTCAACCGCTGCGGCGGCACCGGCGTTACCGGCGTGTGCTTCACCGCGATCATGTCGAGGATGCCGCCCGAAAGCAGGCCGCCTTTCGCCGGGTCCTGCACCAGGGCCAGCTTGCCCGCTTCGCGCATCGCCCGCCATTCCGGATGGCGCTCAAAATAAGCCAGCAGGCCGCCCATACGCTGCCAACTCACCCGCGCGTTTTCGTCCCCGGCGGCCAGCCGCCCGGCGAAGCCGCGGTCCAGCGCCACCACCCAGCGCCCACCCGAAATGGCGGCGTCCGCGATCGCCTGCAGGTAGCGAACGGTAGTGACCACCTCGCCCGCCGGCGGTGTGTTGGCGAGCCACACCGCGGCGTCGCCCCACGCACGCACCGCGCGGATGAAGCCGGTGTTCGTGTCGATCCAAGCCGAGCCGCTGGGACCCGCCATTCTGCTGCTGCCGCGATCCTCCGCCGGAATGCCCGGCCAAACGCCCTGCCACGTGCCCAGCACCGCCGCTGCCGACCCCAGCGCCAGGCGGTTGCGCGCCGTGATCTCGACCACCGGCCTCGATCCGGCCTCCGCCCTCACCGCGGCTGCGGTTCCTTCCGCGAACGAGCCTTCCAGCACGATTCCGCTCACGCCGCGGGCGAGCGCCGCGCGCGCCACCGCCACCGTGTCGCCGCCCGGCGCGATCCGCGCCAGCGTTACCAGGCCGCGCTTTTCCGCGGCGGCAACCAGCTCCGGTGCATAGCCTTCCAGCAGGAGACAATTGATGGGCGTGCCGGCCAGCAGTTCGAGCGACCGCGCGTCCTGCCACGGCCAGCGCATCGGAACCCAAGCCTGCGGCGCTGGCGCGCACCAACCCGAGACCCAACCCAGCGCGGCCAGCATCCCTGCCGCTCGCATACCCATAGTCTTAATCTACAGCGGAATCGGCGCCGGCGGTAAACGCTCATAACTGGCCGCGCGGTTCAGGAATCTTGCGCACCTCCTTGCCACGTAGCTGGGGCTAAAACCCAGATTGAGGTCCGACCGTTCTAAGATCTGAGCCGTACGAATGTAACTATCGGCACCGCGTCGCGCCGCCGATAGTCCAATTGCGATGAAAAACAGCGTTTCCCTCATGTTGTTTGGGGCCGCGATCGGCTTCACTGCCGCCGCCTTCGCCTCCACCACCGCCGCGGTCACGTTCACGGCTTTGCCCTACACCGACCTGAATGACGACTATGGCTCGGCGGGCGCTACTTACAATGGGTATGTCACTGCCGCCGTGAACGGAATCCCCAGCCAATGGCTGATCTGCGACGATTACGTCGATGAGACATACGTTCCGAGCGGACCCCTTGCCTTCGACTATTCCACGCTGGCCAGCTCCGGCAATCCGGGCAGCTTGCACTTTGGCGGCGTGGCGAATGCGCAAACCCTGTATGACGAAGCCGCCGTACTCGACTATGATCTCTATTCGCTGGGACCCCAGGCCTCTCCCGAGAACGTGACCGACTACCAATACACCATCTGGAACCTGTTCGATTCGTCCATGGTGCTCAACAGCAGCCAGCAGGCTTTGCAGGCCAATGCAGTTTCGGCGGTGACATCGAGCGCGGGCTGGCTCAGCACCGTTTACGCCACCACGGCGGTCTACACGCCCGACCCGATGACCAACTCCGCGGGCAACCAGGAGTTCCTCCAGTATCAGGTCCAGACCACCCCGGAACCGGCAACTTACCTGTTGGAAGGAACGCTGCTGGTGTGCCTCGGAGCCTTCCGCAAGCGGCTTGGCGCTGGTTGCTCTCACCCCCGCAACCTAAAGTCGCCAGCCAATGCCGTCGATAAGTGGCATGAGTGACCGATCGGCTCATGTCGGAACGAACAAAGTGCTTCTACGCCGGTTTTGTCGCGGTTGCCGTGCTCGCCGCCGGCTCCTGCATCGGCCGCCACGTCGGGGCGCCGTTCGATCGCATTTCGCAGGTCGCGGCGTTGCCCCTTCAGGTCTCCGGCCACCGCCTGCCGGTGCACCTGAAAGGCTGGGTCACCCTCTCGGATCCCACCACCAATCTGATGTTCCTGGAAGACGATACCGGCGCCGCCCGTGTGGCTCTTCCCTTCCTCCACCTTGACCCCAGGCCGGGCAACGTGGTGGAGGTGGTCGGCGAAGTGACTGAGGGGGGGGCCGCGCCCACGGTTGTCGCCAGCGAAGTCAGGCTCTTGGAGGGTGTCCACGAACCGCACGCGCTCTCCATCCAGGTCGCGGACCTCGTCGCGGGTCGCGCCGGCTTCCGCTATGTAAGCGTGGAAGGCGTTCTTCGCTTCTGGCACCAGGACCGCGCGGGCAACTCCGTCATTAGAATGGGCTCCGGCGCAATGGTGTTCGAGGCTTACATCGGCTCAACGGATCTGCCGGATCTCAACGGCGCAGTCGGCTCCCGCATCCGCGTCCGCGCCGTGGCGAATCTGAGCCGTGACATCTACGGCCGCATGGCCCGCGTGCGGGTGTTGATCCCTAGCGCCACGGACGTCGAAGTCCTCGCGCCGGCTCCCCAAGGCATTCCCGTTCAAACCATTCGCGAGGTGGCTGCTTTGCCTGGGAATTCGCTGACCGAGCGCGTGCTCCACCTTCATGGCAGCATTCGATCCGACGGCGTGCGCGAGGGGCTGCGATTTGAGGATGGCAGCGGCTCCATCCGCATCTGCCAGGCCTCCAATGCAGTGTTGCCAATCGGACAGGTGGTCGATGTGTCCGGCTTTGCCGAACTCGATGGGGGCGAGCTCAAAATCACCGACGCCACACTGGCGCTGGGGAATCCCCCGGCCCATCCCGCCGATAAGGGCCACATCATCACCACGGTGGCCGAAGTTCACGCCCTCAGCCCGGAAGAGGCTGGCAGGCGTGTTCCGGTTCGCGTCCGGGCCACGGTGACCTACATTAATCCCGCAACCGCAGTGTTTTTTGTGCAGGATCAGACCGGTCCCAGTTACGTGTCCGCTCCCCGTATCGGCGAGTTGAAAGTGCAGGCGGGCGATCTGGTAGATGTATCCGGCGTCACCGCGCCGGGCCAGTTCGCGCCCGTCATTTTCAGTGCTTCGGTGGAACGCGTCTCCTCATCTTCCATGCCGCCGCCGGCGCCAGTCGCTTTCGATGAACTGTTCTCCGGAAGGATGGACAGCGCCTGGGTTCAGACCGAAGGCGTTGTGCAAAGTGTCGAGACCCAGCGCGGCAGCACATTGGAAGACGTCGTTTCGCTGCAGTGGGGAGACTACCTGTACGTGCTCCTCATCCACAATCCAGATGCGCGCCCCCTGCCGCCGCCGGATAGCCGCGTCCAGGTCCAGGGTGTTTGCGGAACGATATTCAACGCCCGGCGCCAAATCGTCGGCGTTCAGATCTACGTGCCCTCGCCCGATTTCGTGCGTCTGCTGGAGCCCGGTCCGGATCCGGCCGCACTGCGGCCGCGGCCGATTGATGAACTCCTCCGCTTCTCCTTCGCCGATTCGCCGGGGCACCGCACGCGAATCCGCGGCGTCGTCACTCTGGCCAGCCCCTCCGGCCCGTCGTACGTCGAAGATAGCGGGGCCGGCGTCAAGATCGTCAACCATGCGCGCATGGATCTCCACCCCGGCGATGTGGTCGACGTGCTCGGCTTCGGGCACTCTGGCTCCTTCAGCCCGGAAATGCGGGACGCGCGGGTCGCGCTCGTCGAACGGGGACCCGCGCCGTCACCGCCGTCCATAACCGTGGACGAAGCCTTGGAAGGCGCCTACGATTCCAGGTTGGTCAGCATCGATGCCGCCGTCGTGGACCAGCTCAGAAGCACCACCCAAAACGACGTGATGCTCCAAGTTGGCGGTAAGTTGTTCAACGCCACCTTGGATCACGGGCGGATACCACTGCTGGACCGGGGCAGCATCGTCCGTGTGACCGGGGTCTGCTCCGTTGCAGCCGAAAGGAATCTCGCCTATCGCATCCCGAAGTCGTTCAGCCTCGTTCTGCGCAGCGCGGGGGACATCGCCGTGGTCCGGTCCGCGCCATGGTGGACTCCCGGCCGCCTGCTGGCCGTGCTGGGCTCCATGGCGGCCTTGCTGCTCGCCGTCCTGTCCTGGGTGGCGATACTGCGACACAAGGTCGTGTTACAGACCGCCGTGATCAGCAAGAAGTTACAACAGGAAGAACTGCTCAAGCACGCCGCGGAGCAGGCCAGCCGGGCCAAGAGCGAGTTTCTGGCCAACATGAGTCATGAGATCCGGACACCCTTGAACGGCATCCTGGGGTTCGCCGGACTGATGGCGGAAAGCGAGCTTACCGGCCTCCAGCGGGAACACAACGAAGCCGTGCGTTCGTCGGCCGAGAACCTGCTGGTTGTCATCAACGATATTCTGGACTTCTCCCGTGTGGAAGCGGGCCGGCTCGAACTGGAATCGTTGGATTTCTCGGTTCGCAAGTGCGTCGAGGCGGCTCTCGGTTCCGTTCAGTCGCTAGCCGCCGAAAAAGGCCTCGCGACCTCGATTCAGATCGATAATGAAGTGCCGGAGTGGGTCCGGGGCGACCCATACCGGCTGCGCCAGGTTCTTCTCAATCTGTTAGGCAACGCAGTGAAATTCACCGCGGCTGGCGGCATCGCAGTGCGCGTATTCTTGGCTCCGGAACAGGACGCTGCTGCGGCTGGCTCCAATCACGCTCAGGTGCCGCGCCAGATCCAGTTTGCCGTCTCCGACACAGGCATTGGCATCCCCGAGCCACAACGGGAGGTCATCTTCCAGCCCTTCCGGCAGGCTGACGGGTCCGTCACCCGGCGTTTTGGAGGTACCGGCCTCGGTTTGGCCATCTCCCGGAAACTCGTCGCCATGATGGGGGGAAGAATGTGGCTGGAAAGCGCCGAGGGCCAGGGCAGCACCTTCTTCATCACCGCACCGATCCCACCGGGCCAAGCCCCGGCTGGGGGCGAGCAACCCGCTATCGCCCCATGTGGCCAATCGCCAGCGGAGCAGTCCCTGCGCCGACCCCTTTCCATCCTGGTCGCGGAAGATAACGCGGTCAATCAGCGTCTCATCCGGACCCTCCTGGAGAAGCGCGGTCATCGCGTGACCGTGGTCGGGACCGGAGCCGCCGCGCTGGCGGCGTGGCGCCAGGATGGCTTCGACTGCATTCTGATGGACATTCAGATGCCGGAGATGGACGGATATGAAGCCACCCGCCTCATCCGGGCCCGGGAGTCGGGAAATGGAGCGCACATCCCGATCATCGCGTTGACCGCCCACGCCATGAAGGGAGATCGCGAAAAGTGCCAGCAGGCCGGGATGGACTCGTATATTTCCAAACCGATTCAAACCGCGGCGCTGGACGATGCATTGGCAAGCCTCCCCGCCCGTCCAGACTTGAGCGCCGCGCGAAAGCCACCGGAGTGAAATCGTTGATCCTTTGACTGGCTTATTATAAGAGAGGGCGTTATGGTTCGATATTGGTTTGCAACTCTTCGGGCAGGCCGGCCGCCCTACGCCGCGAGCGTACGCTCACGGCGTGGCTTCATTCGTTCGGATTATAGAATCGGTCAAAGGTTGTAGCGCATTTCCGATATAGACAGCGCCCGGTCCTGATCTCCGTGTGTCTGTGTTGCCAGCCTTTCCGGGCGCACCATGGATTTTTATCCCCAGATTGCCTTCGAAGCGTCCATACGATTTGCGTTTTCGCCGATACCAATTGGACATATCCCGAATCCGTATATCACGGACCCCCGCGCTGGCTGGCGGCAACCGATTCGGCCATTCCGCTGCCGTTGCTGCATATCACCACCCAGGTTTCTTGGCTCTCGGCGTGTTCCCTTTGCCGATTTCCGGCGCAAATGCTGGTGATGACGGCTATGATACGCTTAAACCGGTGAAGGTTCACACTATCGGTATGCACCAAACCATCCTACTCGTTGATGATGACCCACAGATCCGGGCGCTATGCAGGACGACCCTCGAGGAAACCGGCTACTTCGTCAGCGAAGCGAGTAACGGCAAGGAAGCGTTAGAAGCAATTAAAGAAACAGTTTTTGATCTGATCGTGCTCGACTTGTGTATGCCCGACCAGGACGGTTTTGAGTTCCTGCACGCTGTTCGTGCCGAGTTGCCGAAGCTCAAGATCATCGTTATATCTGGATTTATGACTGGAACAATGCTTCCGGTTGCGAGACTGCAAGGTGCGGTTGCAACACTCGCTAAACCATTCTCTCCTGATTCGCTGCTTTCGGCGGTGAGCGACGTGCTGGGCACCAAAGATCCAGTCGGTGCGTCCGATTGACCTTGAAGCCGCTCACGATCCGACGATCGGCTTTGAAGGATCGGCGAGCATTTCTCGAACCTTCGCTGCCAGTTCCTCTGGGCCGAACGGCTTATGAAGGAACGCCACGCCACGATCAAGTACTCCGCGGTCAGCAATCACATCCGCCGTGTACCCCGAGGTAAACAGTATTTTCAGATTCGGGCGCAATCCCTTCAAGCGTTCAGACAACTCCTTGCCGTTCATTCCCGGCATCACCACGTCGGTCAGCAACAACTGGATTTCTCCCGCATATTGATCGGCAAGAGACATCGCCTCGTAGCCATCAGATGCTTCGACGACGTGATAGCCATACTGTCTCAGTGCGGTTCCGGCGAAATGCCGCACGGTAGTTTGGTCTTCGACCACCAAGATCGTTTCCCGGCCCCCTCCCGTTGCCGCTCTACTTCCATGTTTATCGGGCACCGGACAGGCATCTATTCGTGGAAGATATACCTCAAATGACGTTCCCACTCCAACTTCACTTGACACATCAACCCACCCGCCGTTCTGTCGGATGATGCCGTACACGGTGGAAAGCCCGAGGCCGGTTCCCTTGCCAATTTCCTTTGTCGTGAAAAACGGCTCAAAGATCCACTGACGAGTCGTTGCGTCCATACCATTTCCGGTATCCGTCACAGTCATCAGAACGTAGTGTCCCGGAGTTGCGGCAGGGTGAATGGCGGCGTTTTCTTCGTCAAGTTCCATGTTCGTTGTCGCGATGTCGAGTCTTCCGCCGTCTGGCATTGCGTCACGGGCGTTGACGACGAGGTTCATAAGAACCTGATGAATTTGATCGGGATCTGCCAGCACTTGCCCTAGACACTCCTCGAGTTGTGTTTTCAGGACAACGTCCTCGCCGATCAAACGTCGCAGCATGGGTGCAGACTCCCGGATGGTCATATTCAGGTCCAGCACCCTCGGTTCAATCGCCTGCCTGCGACTAAATGCAAGAAGTTGCTTGGTCAGACTCGCCGCACGTTCCCCGGCTTCTCTGATCTGGTTTGCATAGGACCTCAACGGATCAGTGGCTTTCAATCGTTTGAGCAAGAATTCGCTGTAACCATTGATAACCGTGAGAAGGTTGTTAAAGTCATGTGCCACGCCACCCGCCAGTCTACCGATGCTTTCCAGCTTTTGAGCCTGGCGCAACTGATCCTCCAGCTTGGCCTTCTCTCCTTCCACCCGTTTGCGCTCGGTGATGTCTTCAATGAAGCCCTCATAGTAGACCGTCTGTTCATCTGGGGAGACCTTCCGCAGATTGATGGACACCCAGACTGTGGTCCCATCTTTGCGCCTGAATTGACAATCGAAGCCGCGGACGACCTCGTGATCTTCGAGTAGCTGCATACAGCGAGCACGCTCATCCGGCTCCATCCAGAGTTGATGGGCCGTGTCGGTAATGGCTGATATGAACTCCTCCGCCGAATCGTAGCCTAGCATCTTCGCCAGAGCGGGGTTCGCAGCCAGACTTCTCCCCTGAGGGGTTGTTCGATACATCCCTTCGAGCGCACCCTCAAATATGTCTCGATATTGTCTCTCAGCTTCCTTGAGTTCAGTGATGTCTGTGATGAATCCTTCCAACGCCTCTAGTTCGACCCCCGAAAAAACTCCCACGCCCTGTTCCCAAACCCACTTCTCACGGCCATCTGCTGCGAGGATGCGATAAGTCAGCCGAAATGGAAGCCGCTGGGTCAGCGCCACTTGCACTTCGTGCCAAATCCGATTCCGATCATCAGGATGAATCAGCGAATTGTAGGTCCGAGCGCCGACCCCCACCAGTTCAGTGGCTTTGTAGCCGGTCAGGGCTTCGCAGCCATCGCTGACAAGTTCCATCGTCCAGTCTTTATCATTCTTGCAACGGTAGGCTAGGCCGGGGAGATTCGAGAGCAGTGTTGCCAAACGACGCTCGCTCTCGAGTAGGCTCCGTCCAGTCTCAGGTTGGTGTGCGCTGCTGGGTTGTTCCCCGCTCATTGGGGTTTCAGAACCGAAACTCCATCCTATTGTACTCCGGTCGAGTTCCGACGCCGCTACTGGACGTGGCTGCCGGAACCGGTTCCGCTTCAATTCTTCGGTTTCGTGAGGTGGCGGTAAAGCCTGAACCCCGGAAGACTCAAGAGCCAGCCGCGCGCCGTTCGATGAAGACCTTAACGATTGGCTTTGCGCTCCTTGTCGGCGCCCTGATTGGACTCCTGGCCGGGTTCACCCGCCATTAACTTCACAGCCCCCATCGCCAAGAGGATACTCGCGTCTGTTTGTGGCACTACGGCATCGGCGGCATTTCGCGGGGTGCATTTTCTCACGCCTTTGGGCTAGATAGCACATCTTCGCAGCCGCGCACCATACGTCGATGCAGAGGACAAACAGAGGAGAAACAAGTGAAAAGTCGATCTGTATTCCAGATGCTGGCGATTGCGTTCAAAGTAGGCCAATTCAGATGAACAAACCCGCAGGAAACCTCCGGGCAACAGACCAACCCCTTCCGGCAGTTGAATTCCGCTGGCGTAGTTTCCAATCCAGCGTTCGTGTTCCCATACTCACTTCCTCGTGCAGTTACCATTTCTGCTAAAACTGTTTGAAGTGGCGTTCCTCCGGCGAGACCAACCTCATGTGGAAATTTCTGCGATACATCACCAATAACGAGGCAAAATCCCGCCACGAAGAGGCCTTCGATGCGATCTTCTGGGTGATCGAAACGCTCGCCCTGATTTTCGGAATCTGGATCCTCGTCGAAAAGCACATCGCCGAATGGATACCGTTCCTGGTCATCGAATACTGCTGGGCAATGGACAATCTGCGACACAATCGTCCTTAGATGTTCGAACGCGGCGAGATGCCTGCCTTGCCGCTAGCGTCCTCCGCCAGCCGCGCGCCCGTTTCCGAGGGCTGGACGCGGGCAGGCCATGGGGATACCCTACAAAGCATGATACTTCGATTTGCGATTGTACTCCTGGTGGCGGGCGGCGGCTGGGCTCAGGACATCGCGCGCATGGAAGAGGTGATTCAGTCCTACGCGGCGAACCGGCAGTTCATGGGGTCGGTGCTGGTGGCGAAGGGCACTCAGGTGCTGCTGAGTAAAGGATACGGGTTTGCCAACCTGGAATGGGACGTGCCGAATTCACCGGCGACGAAGTTCCGGCTGGGGTCGATCACCAAGCAGTTCACGGCGGCTTCGATTCTGCTACTCCAGGACCGCGGGAAGTTGAATGTGGAAGACCCGGTCAAGAAGTATATGACCGATGCTCCGGCGGCGTGGGACAAGATCACCATTTATCACTTGCTGACCCATACGTCGGGGATCCCGAGTTTCACCAGTTTTCCCGAGTACCCTAAATGGGAGCCGTTCGCGGCCACGCCCGCGGAAGAAGTGGCGCGCTTCCGCGACAAACCGTTGGATTTCGCGCCGGGCGAGAAATGGAGCTATAGCAATTCGGGATATGTGCTGCTGGGGTACCTGATCGAGAAGATCACGGGCGGCAGCTATGAAAAGTTCGTGCGCGAGAATATTTTCGCGCCGCTGGGTATGAAGGACTCGGGCTACGACTCGAACTCCGCCATCATCCCGAGGCGCGCATCGGGTTACGAGCTCAGTAAGGGTGAGCCGGTGAATGCGGGGTTCGTGAACATGACCATTCCGTTTTCCGCGGGAGCGCTCGATTCCACCACCGAAGACCTGCTGAAGTGGGAGCAGGGGTTATTCGGCGGCAAGCTGCTTACAGCGGCGTCATTGTTACAGATGACCAAGCCGTTCCAAAGCAATTATGCGTGCGGCCTGTTTGTGGAGACGAAGGACGGGCGCAAGGTGATCCAGCACGGTGGCGGCATCGAAGGCTTCAACACGCAACTGACGTACTACCCGGAGGACATGCTGACGGTGATAGTGCTGGGGAACGTGAGCGGCTCGGCGCCGGGGGATATTGCCGCGAAGCTGGCGGCGTTGGCGCATGGCGAGGCGGTGAAGCTGCCGGCGGAGCGGAAGGAAATCACGCTGGATCCGAAGGTGCTGGCTCGATACGTGGGGACGTATGAATTGATGGCGGGCGCTAACATGCTGATCACGCTCGAAGGCAATCAGCTTTCGGAGAAGCTGGCGAGCCAATCGGCGTTTCCGATTTTTCCGGAATCGGAGACGATGTTCTTCCTGAAAGTGGTGGATGCACAGATTGAGTTCGTAAAGGACTCGAGCGGCGCGGTGACGCACCTGGTGTTGCATCAGGGTGGACGCGATCAGAAGGCACCACGGACCAGCGATAAGGCGGAGGGTCCTCCTCCGCGGAAAGAGATTCAAGTTTCGCCGCAACTCCTGGCAAGGTATGCGGGGACGTACGATCTGGGGCCGGGCGTTGACGTGACGATGACGGTGGAGGGCGGCCGGTTGATGACCCAGATCACGGGTCAGCCGAAGTTCGAATTATTCGCCGAGTCGGAGACCAGGTTCTTCCTGAAGGTAATCGACGCGCAGGTGGAGTTCTTTGTGGACCCGAGCGGAACCGTGACGCACCTGGTGATTCATCAGGGCGGGCGGGAAACGAAGGCGCCGAGGAAGTAAGTGCAGCGGGCGGCGCCGCACGGACCGGCGGCGCCGCCAGATTGCGAAGCCAAGCAGGGATAACCCAGGACCATGGTTTCGTACTGGTCCTACTCCCCCGTGCGCAACCGGCCAACCAGCTTGCCAAACCGAGCCCGTTGTGTGTAAACTCAATCCATCATTACGGTTCGCAGGTGCTTGCGACCCGGCGTTCTACTACTAAAACGTTTGGAGGGGATTACGATTCAGAGGCTCCCTTTACACCGTGTGATGGCGTGCCTGGTTTTGTGCGTATCCGCACGCGCCGGCATCCTGGTCGTCCGGTCCGAACATGGTCTCCAGTTCACCGACGCGGTATCGATCGCGGTCAATGGCAAAGACAAAGCTCTTAGCCTGGGCAGCCAGCCCACCGGCACCGCAGGTTCCAAACGGTCTTCGGCTCGCCTGGCAGGCACACTGCTCAAAGACGGCGACGCCGGCGTCCTGCTGGAGTACGATTCCGGCAACGCCAACTACCTGCTTCCCGAAGGCCTGCCTAAGAACGCACCGGACGACCCGGCGGGCGCCTGGAAGGAAGCCAGGATCGTATACAAACAGTCCTCCTCCGACAAGGCTGGAACCGAGGTTCCTTTCGACAGCTTCGTGGCGTTCCTCCCGGCAGGAGTGGCGGATCTGGCCGCGTTGTGCAAGGACACCGGCGCGTTGCAGTTGATCGGCGGGAAGGGCAAGAGTTTTCCCACCCAAGTCGAATTGATGTCCGCCGCGGTGAAGGCTTACGGCACCGATCCGGCGATGGCTCCGCTCGAAAAGTATGTCGGAGAGGGGATGCGCAGCCGATATGAAGCCTTCGAAAACGGCGTGGGCGGCATCGACGTTCTGAACCAGGGGCTCGACTTCGCCACGCTGTCGCAATCGGCGTACCCCAAGTCGCTGGAGCAGGACAAACTGCGGCAGCTTCTAATCACGCGCAAGGCATGGCTCGATCGCAAGATCGCGGTCGAGAAGGCCTTCGCCGCGGCTGCCCAGTGGGATGCGTTCCTTTTAGGCGACCGCGACCTGGCGCGTTACCAGCAGGCTTTCCCGGAGATGGCGAACGATCACCGGCAGGCCCTGCAGGGCAGCCTCCAACTGCACCTGAAGCTCGCCACGGCACGCCAGAGTGAGGGTGACTATGGCGATGCGTACCGCGAGTTCCTACTGGCCGGTCTGCGCAAGCCATCGGACTCCGCGTTGCGCGAGCGCGCCATGCAGGCGTGGACCGAGTATTCGCGGCGGAACGCCATGGACCTGCAAGCAAAACGGACCAAGCTCGGCGCCGGCCCGCAGAGCACCGTAGATCGCGCTCTCTACTTCGCCGACCAGAATAAGCGCGAGAAGAAGCTCGAGGAAGCCCTGAAGAGCGTGCAGGATGCCGAAACCGCGTTGCGAACTTCCCAGCCGGGGGGCAGCATCAGCAACACGACCTTGAAGGTGTGGTACGCCGAGGCCGATATCCTGGCGGCGGAGGATCGCATTGCCGAAGCCCTGGCGGCGCTCGATACGTACGACCTGCATGCCGTCGACGAGGAGCGCGCACCGGCCGAGGCGCTGCGCAATCAACTTCTGTTCAACCTGAATGCGTCGCTGAAAAATTTGAAAACCAAGCTGCAGGCGGCCTGGTCCGAAGGGAATTTCGGCTTGGCCCATCAACTGTCCGCCCAAGGTTTGAGGATGGATGCCGAGGACGCCGACCTGTTGTATTATGCGGGCGTGTCGGCACTGATCGAGCGGGCGCCCAAACTGGCCCACGACCGTCTCACACACTACCTGGAAGCCTCCGACACGCTGGATGCCAACACCGAGCAACGGACACTAGTCAGCCGGCTGCTGGCTTCCGTCGCGATACCCGCCGGCGCCGCCGGAGGCGACCCCAACTGGCTCTCCGGAGAGAAACTGCCCAAGGGGGTGTTCTATTCCCCCGTCAGCCTCGCCTTCCAGCCGCGTATCGACCACATCGACGGGTCCAACAAGTTTCACGTGGCGTTCGAATGGGATGGCGAACGGTTGAAGTCCGTTAGACCCACCTTTGAAAACGCCGCTCACGCGACGAGCGAGAAAACCATTACGTTCGGCTACGAAGACCATGTGCCGCAGGTGGTGTGGGCCACCGATGGCGAAGAAGCCCGGCCGCCCGTACCCGCCGATCCCGACGAAGCGTACAGACGCTCTACCGTACTCGTGCGCAACAGCCCGTTTGTGGACCCTGTCGCGGTGCAGCGCATCACCGGAAAGAACCTGGCGGTGGCCATCGCAGGCAACCCGTTCTTCAACCCGTTCGTATGGGAGAAGCTTTACTATTTCCGGATCGCCTACGACGATAGCGGACGAATCAGCCGCGCCCAGGAGCTGACCGGCCCCGCGGGCTCCCCCGCCGAGCAGGTACTCGAATTCGAATGGAACGGGATGCAACTGACCGCTATCCGCGGCTATCTGGGGAAGACCAAGAACTACGAGCGCACAATGCAATATGAAGACGGGCGGCTGGTATCGGAAGAAATTCAGGGCCAGGGCAAGCCCTCGCACATCAAATACAACTACATGGCGAATCGGCTGGTATCGGCGGAGGCGGCCACCGACCCGACCCTGGACAACCGCAACCGCAAGGTGACGTTCCTGGCGAACTCACCTTCCACACTGGTGAAATGATGCAAATCGTTCGATCGACCGGGCGGGGCAAGTCTGCCTGGCTGAATTGCAGTCTGCTGTTTCTCGCGGCCCTCGCGCCGGCGCTCCACGCTCAGGAAACCGGCAGGCGCCTGGCGTTGATCATCGGTAACGATGCCTATTCGATCAGCCCGCTGAAGAACGCCGTGAACGACGCGCGCGCCATGGACAAGGCGCTCAAGAGCGCGGGCTTCCTGACCGTCACACTGGAGAACGCCAGGAAAGCGGACATGGATCGCGCCATCGGCGAATTCCTCGACAAGCTCGGCCCCGATGACACCGCCCTGTTCTTTTTTGCCGGCCACGGCGTCCAGATCGAAAACGAAAATTTTCTGGTGCCCGTGGACTTTCCCTCGGTTGCGACCATATCGGCCGCCAAGTTCGCCTGCATGTCGGTAGCCCGGATTTTCGATGAGCTGAAACGCAAACGGGCCAAGCGGAACATCGTCATTCTGGACGCCTGCCGGAGCAATCCGGTAGCTGAGAAGTACTCGCTCGAGGCCGGCCTGGCTAATCCGCAGGATGCTCCGAGTGAATCGTTCGTGGCCTTCTCCACGGGTCCTGGCCAGACCGCCACGGACAATCCGAACGGCCGCGACAGTTGGTTCACCGAAGCGCTGGCCGACTACATCTCGCAATCCGCGCTCACCGTGGAAATCAACGAGGTGTTTACGCGTGTCAAGAAGCGGGTCTCGCAGGCGACCGAAGGCCGGCAAACGCCCTGGACCACCTCCAACCTCACCAGCCGGTTCTACTTCCACATGCCCCCGAACGGCGACTCCGATAGCGATTCCACCGTGGCCGAGAAATGGATGGAGGACGCCCGCGTCCGGGAGCAGCGCGAAGAGTGGGCAGAGGCCATCGACCTGGTCAATCAGGTGCTGCAGAGGAAGCCCGGCGGAGCCCTCGAAACGCTGGCGAAAGAGAGATTGCCCTACCTGACTGCCCGCAAGAATGCCCAGGCGCGCTTTGAGGCTGGCGACTACCCGGCCGCGGCCAACTCTTACGAACAAGCCCTGAAGTTGGACCCGTTCGCGATGAATGCCGTTTTGCAGGGCGTCAACAGCTACCTGCTGCAGGACCATCTGCCGGAAGCCATCGTACTGCTCAAAGCCATGCGTCTCCGTGGAACCTCCGAGGCCGTTCAGACCGCCGACTTGATGTTAAAACAGCTTGCCGCGGTATCGCCCGAGGCCGCCACGGAGGTTCAGTCAGGCGTGCCCCAGCCGCCTCCCATCGAGGAGGTCTTCAGCGGCATGCACTTTGGAGTTCCCGATTGGGATGCCGGGAAGCGGCACCTCGAAACCGCGGAGGTCGATATCACGCGGTGGACGAAGGACCTGAAGATGGAGGTTCCGATGCCGGTGCTGGTCGCGTCGGCCGCGACTGCGACACCGGCGCCGGCCGCCGAGACCACCGCGCAGGCTACCGCCGAGACGGCGGCCGACCACGCAGACGACGCGCAAGCCGCAGCCGTGAACAACGCCATCTTTCATGTGGAAGTGGTTCCCACTGGAGATACCAGGAACCTGCGGCTCCGCCCCGACGCCGCCGAGGAGTTCGGCTACGTGCAGTTCGACGGTCCCGCCGGCGAAACCCCGGTGGTGTTCGCGGGCAAACAGGTAGTGCTTCCCACCAAGCTCAAGCTTCCCACTGGAAAATACGAAATCCGCACCGTGGACGAAGGGAAAGTGGTCAACCGGCAGGATCTGGAAGTGACGCCACTCTCCACGCAAACATTCAAGGTGAAGCGGCCATGAAATATCTCGCTCTCACGCTGCTGTGGACGATTTGCGCCACCGCGGCCAACTGGACCGACCGCAAGGAATACGACCTGGTTCTGAACATCCGGGCCGAGACCTCGCCTCAAAAGAGGCTGGGGTTGCTCGACCAGTGGAAGAGCGAATACCCCAAGAGCGAACTCGGGCAGGCCCGCCTGGAATTGTACCTTGCAACCTATCAAGCGCTGGGAGACAGCCCGCACACGCTCAGCGTCGCCGGGGAGATGCTGGCGGCCCAGCCGGACAACCCGGTTGGCGCGTATTGGTTCACCCTATTGCTGCCGGAAGAAAAGTCGGCCTTACCCGAGCAATTGGCTGTGGGCGAGAAGGCCAGCCGTCAATTGCTTGCGGACCCGAAACCGGCCGGCGGTGTCGAATCGATGGCCCACCGCACGCTGGGCTGGATTCATTGGCAACGGAGCGAATACACGCAGGCCGAAGAGGAGTTCCAAAAGTGCTTGCAAGTGAATCCCACCGCCGCCGAGATATCGGGCTGGCTGGGCACGGTACTCGCGACCGAGCAGCAGCCGGACAAGCGGGTGCCCGCGCTGTGGCAGCTTGCGCGCGCTTCGGCTTACCAGGATTCGGGGGCACTGCCCGACGGGCTGCGGCGCCAGTTCGGCGAGGTTCTGGAGCGCCTTTACACTTCTTACCACGGCAATTCGAGCGGCCTGGATCAACTGCGCACCGCCGCCGCCGCAGCGCCGTTTCCGCCGGTGGGTTTTGACATCGAATCGGTGGCGGCGGCAGCCCTACGCAAGCAGGACGAGGAACTCAGCCGCACCAACCCGCAATTGTTGGCGTGGGTCCGCATGCGGCAAAAGCTGGAAGCTCCCGACGGCGACAAATACTTTGCGGAAACCCTGCACAACAGCCCGCTTCCCAAATTGAAGGGCGTGCTGATCAAGGCCGACCCGCCCGGCAAGCCGAACGAGCTGACGATTGGCGTCATCGACCCGGCCCAGGCGGAGATCGTGCTCAAACTGACTATCGAGTTCCCGAACGATGCCGCCGCCGGAACCGTTCTGGAATTCGAGGGGGCCGTCGATTCCTTCGTCAAGAGCCCGTTTGCATTAACGGTCGTTTCCGACCCGTCGAAGATCTCGGGCTGGCCTGCCGCGCCGCCGGCTTCCCAAGGCGAACAGAAGTAGCGGAGCGCCACGAGCCAGAAGTTGGCCCTCTTAACGGTGGAGGATCTCCACCTTGGTCACCAGGGTAGCTGCCGGCTTGCCGGACCCGTTCACCACGTACACCGCATGCTGCGGCTCATTCTTGACCGCCGGTCCCGCAGATGCCTTCTGCGCCGAAGCCGGCTGGGCAACCTGCCGGAACGGCAGGTCGCGCGTGCCATACTGCTCGGTAATCCGTCCCACGGCGGAATTGATTCGTCCGGAGGCGGCAATCTGGGTCGGGCCTGACGATGGTTGCGGCCGATCCCCCGGACCCTTGATGCTTTCGGACAATTCGTCAATGTCGCGGGGGTCCCTCGACAGCACCACGAACAAGGTCTCTGTCCCGGGCGGGTCGTCAATTTCAAAGCAAGCGTGCTTCGGCGTCCGAACGATCCGGCCTGGGTCGATCCGATTGCTCTGATCCGACAGTTCCGGCGTGGGAAAAAGCGGAACCCAGTCGCCGCTCGACTGTTTCGACAGCACATACAGATACCCGGACCGGTTCGCCTCCAGCTCGACGGCCACGCAGTCGCCTTTGCGGAAGTTGCGATCCGGATCCACCGGCTGGCCGCGGTCGCCGCGCGCGCTCACCAGCAGCAGGTTATACCGAAGCCCCAGGTGCACCGCGCCGAGCGCCGCCGCCGAGCCGGACGTGGCGCGCCCCGGCTGCGAGGCTGGCGGTACGGTTGCCGGAGCTGCCTTGGCCGGCGCCGATTGGCGGACCGGAGGCAATTCGTCCTTCGGCGCGGCGCCGGCGAAAAAAAGTTCCCGTGCGCCCTCCGCCGGCGGCGGCTGTTGCGCCATGCCGGCAGTTGCACCAAGGGCCGTCACCAGGGCCAGTAATCTTCGCATCCGTTTTCTCTCCGTCATGCGTTTCGACCACTTTCATCCTGCATCGTCCGCGGCCGAAAGCTGTTATGGTATAGTATCGAAAATCGCATGCAACTGGAAGCCCCGAGTGATCGGAGCTGCTAAAGATTTCTCTCACTCTGATGCAACTGCCCGCCCGCCTCGGCAAGTACGAGCTGCAAGAATTCCTCGGTGGTGGGATGTCGCATGTCTACAAGGCCTTCGATACGGTTATCGGACGCACGGTGGCGGTTAAAATCCTGGTCGAGCCGGCATCGCAGGATCCCGAAGCCCGCGACCGCTTCCTGGCGGAAGCGCAAACCGCCGCCAAGGTAACCCACGAAAACGTCATCAGCATCTACGATTTCGGTACCGACGACGAGATGGGCCTGTTCATGGTGATGGAGTTCCTGCAGGGCGAAGACCTGCGGCACGCCATCAAGAACGGCCATACGGGCGACCTGCGCAGCAAACTGCAAATCGCGCTGCAAATCGCCCGCGCTCTCGATTTCATCCACAAGAACCGAATCATCCACCGCGACATCAAGCCGGAGAACGTTCACATCAACACCGCCGGCGTGGTCAAGCTGATGGATTTCGGAATTGCCAAGAGCGAAGATCTCTCGCGCACGCAGCCGGGCTATGTGCTCGGGACGCCCTACTACATGGCGCCCGAACAGGTGCGGGGAGAGCAACTCACCGGCCTGGTAGATGTCTATGCCTTCGGGGTCCTGCTATATGAACTGCTGACGGGGCAGAAAGTCTTCGTGGCGGATTCGGTGGATCGGATCTTCTACAGCATCTTGAATGTCCCCTTGGACGTGGCGCCGTTGCAGAGTGCGGGTGTGCCCCAACCGGTGATCCAACTGGTGTCGGCCTGCAACGCCAAGGTGGCCGCGGAACGGCCGCAGGGCTTCGCTCCCATCATCGCCGACCTGGAGCGCATGATCGCCAGCCTGTCTGGAGAGACACCAGCAGCGGAGCGCCCGGCCGCTTCCCCCGCGCCGCGAAAAAACCGTACGCCTGTGCTCCTGGCCGGTTTGGCCGTGCTGCTGGCGATAGGGATGATCGGCGGATATTTCGCTTTCAAGCCCGCGGCTGCGCCCAAGGTGGTGGAACTGCCTAAGACCATCTCCACTCCCACCGGCGAGATGGTGTTGGTGCCGAGCGGGGAATTCCGTTTTGGGGAGAACAAGCAGGTTGCGTCCCTTCCCGCCTATTACATAGACAAGACCGAAGTGAGCAATGCCGCTTATAGCCAGTTCTGCCAGGCGACGAGCCGGCCGCTTCCCGAGCACTTTCCCGGCAACCAGCCGAACCTTCCGGTGGTATTTGTGAACATCGATGACGCGCGCGAATTCGCCAGGTGGGCGGGCAAGAGGCTGCCGAACGACCTGGAGTGGGAAAAGGCTGCGCGGGGCACCGACGGACGCACTTATCCGTGGGGCAACGTGAGCGAAATCTCGCGTGCCAATACGAACAATAGCGGGAAGTTCCTGCCGGACAGCGCCGATCTGCTGCGGCCGGTCGACAGCTTTCCATCGGGCGCCAGTCCATACGGCGCCTTACAGATGGTCGGCAACGCCTGGGAGTTGGTGGACAAACGGCGTGCGCCTCCCTCGGACCCGAGTCCCTTCAAGACCCTGAAGCCGCCCATGCAGCCCGGCGAAGCCTGGTACATGATCCGGGGCGAGTCCGCCTGGGAGTCCCTGGTTGACAACGCGATCTGGGATTCGAACGCCGTCCCCGAACGCTGGAAGGATCTTAGGGTGGGATTTCGCTGCGCGAAAGATGCGAAGTAAGCAGGGAGGGTGACTAAGGAGGTAAGTTGGCCAAAATATCGTTGAACAAAAGGATCGAAGCCACCAAACTCCACGAGCGGACAGGAGCGCCACTCGCCGGGCCGGAAGTGACGATACCCTTCGGCGCGCTGGTTGAGTCAATGGGGAGAGATCGCGATCGCGAGAAGTTTCGCTACCTGGGCGAGCCGTATTCGGTGCGCCGCGAAACATTTCTGGAGGCTACCAGGCCGGATGAGGCTGCCGCGTCGGCCGCCGCGCCAGCAGTGGCTCCAGCACTGGTGGAATCGGGACCATCCACCGCACCGGGCGCCAAAGAGGCCAAACTGAAGTTTGAGCGGCTGGACGCAGGCGTCTATGCCGTGGCGCGAGCCAAGGTTCCGGGCGGATGGCTGGTAGCTTGCGGCACCGGTGTGACGTTCTACCCCGACGCGGGGCACGAGTGGGATGGATCGTCGCTGGAGTGAGCACTCGTTCCGTACCAACCGACCGCTCCCTATGGTCGCGGCTCCGATCAGCTAAGCACGGCTAAGCACCATCGGGTGACTTGCTGACTTGTCGGCCGCGCACCCTCTCCCACCCCTGATAGTTCGATAGAATGTAGAGCGCGCGACAAGGAGGTATTGGATGCCGATGCAGGTCTGTATGGGAGCCATGATGGCATGCACATTCGGGGTGGCGCCCAGTTCCCTGGTGGTACTGCCCACCAACAAGGTTTTCACGAATATGGTGCCCGACGCCAACATCATGGATCACATTCCCATGGTGAACATCATGCCGTTTGGGATGTGCATGTCGCCGTCGAACCCCGTAGTGGCCGCCGCCACCGCCGCGGCTCTGGGTGTGCTCACTCCCATGCCCTGCATTCCGGCAACGCCCGCGCCGTGGGTTCCAGGCGCGGTCACGGACCTGCTCGGCAACTTCCCAGCTTTGGACAACGTTTCCCAGTTGATGTGCATCTGGGGCGGGGTCATCACGTTCACCTCGCCGGGCGAGATGACGGTAGAAGTGCCGTAGGAAGTCGGGAGTCGGAAGACAGAAGTCAGAAGTCAGAAGACAGAATGCATCTTGGCTCGCGGTATTGTCTGTTCGAGCGGCGTTTGACCCCGCGTCCAGAGGCGTTTCGAGATGCGCTACTCCGTCACAGCTTCGGCATGGCTGGCGGCTTCGGCGCCGCTGGCAGGTTCGGCACGGCCGGCGGCTTCGGCATGGCCGGTGGCTTCGGTCGTTGCGGAGTAATCACTTTGTAGCCCGGTGGAATCTGAAAGGCCGCCGGGTGTGGTTCGCCGGGGACGGCGCGATGGCAGACCTGGGTGAGCTGGCCGAAGTTTCCCTTCATCTTGGTCAGCATGGGCAGTTGCATACTGGGGCTGGTCCAGACTTCCGCCGTGGTGGGCAACTGGCGGGCCGGCGGCGCGCCAGCGGCCGGCGGAGGGGGTGGTGCTCCAGGTGCCGGCGGAGGAGGCGGTGCCACGCCAGGCACCGGAGGAGCGCTTGGCGGCTTCGGCGCTCCCGCCATCTGGGGAAGCTTGGGCATCCCAGGCGCTTGCGGGAGTTTCGGCATGGCTGGCGCCTGACCTGCCGAAGCGCTCGGCATTAGGGGAGCTTTCGGCTTTGGCGGCGGAGGAATCACGTAGCGTTTCCCCTCCACCTCGTGCCCTTGCAGGACGCTTTTTCCCAAATCCTGCACCTGCATAGCGGGAGGCTGCGGCGCGGCTGGCATTCCCGGAGGCGCCAGGTGCGGCATCTGCGGCATGCCGGGAATTTGTGGCGCTGGTTGAGGAGCGATCATCGCCGTCTTCTTCGCGTGGTCCAGCAGAATCGTCTGTCCGGCTGCCGGGTCCGAGATCACCGAAGTCTTACCGGAATCCACGCGCGTTTTTCCGTCGGTCGCGCGGGTGAATCGATAGCTGGACTCGGCCGGCGGCAGGTTGGACTTCGGCGGCTGCAGAGCGCTCGTGTATTCAGCGGTTACCGGGGGAGCCGCGGTTGGTGTAGTGGGCCCCATTGCCTCAATAGATTATCATGGCCGGGGAAGCACGGCACTCACAAATCCGGGCGCAGGACCAGCGGGTCCGTCAGCGTGTCCGGCTGGCCGGCAAGCCAGTCGTAGTCCGGCTCGCTGAGAGCTTGCCCGAAGAACTCCGTGGCTCGCAGCGCCCGGGCGCGGAACAACTCCTGGCCGGGGCGCGCCAGAGCAGTGGCTTGGCTGGAAAACTCCGCGGCAATCGGGCCGGCGGCGTTTGGGCCCAGGCGAAGCAGGCGCATCGACGCCCAATAAGAGAGCGCGGGGGTCGCCTCCGGAGTATTGGCCAGCGAGAGAGTGATCAGCGGTTTGACCTGAGTCGGCGGATCCACTGCCTCGATGCGCTGGCGAAGCGAGAATGCCCGGTCCACGCGCGGAAGCTGAAGATTGAGGTATTCGGTCAGCGCGTTCGTCTTTTCCTGCGCGAGCTTCGCACCGGCAACATTGTGGCCAGCCTTCGCCTGCCGGCCGCGTTCCGCCAGGCCGGCGATGGAAGTTTGCACCCATTGCCGATGGTAGCCGGTTCCCTCGCGCGGGCCGAACCCCTCAACCACTTCGAGCATCAGGTCACGCTGGCGGTCGATGTCGGCGCGATCCTGCAGGCCATGGTAGTAACCTTGCGCCTGCGCTTGCTGGCCCTGGTCGCCGATCCACGCGAGCGCGATCAGCGCCAGCGCCGAGCGGTAGACGTCTTCCGGTTGGTTCTCGCCGCCAGTCAACATACCGGAGAAGGCGCCCGCGGACTCGCGCAGATCATAAAAGACCGCGAGCCGCATGAGCTTGCGCAACTTCTCCGGGCTTTCGCCCCGGTTTGTCTTGGAACTGACGAACCCGATGGCCCTGGAGCGGTCGAGTGGCGTTGGCACCGGCGCCGGGTGGTATTTGGTTTCCGTGTCGTAGAAGCGTTGCAGCCTCTCATCGTCATGTGAGGGAACAGGAGCCATGGTTCGTTTCCCTTTCTGGGGCGGTGCCGCAAGGGCAAGCGCCCCGGCCCCGAGCCATCCGAGTGCGGCGCGGCGGGTCAGCGGATGAGGCGGCGCAGGCATCGATGTCCCAGACTACCAAGGGTCGATCACCCCCGTGTTGTCCGTGCGCAGCATGGTGACCGGGTTGCCCTGGAATCCACCGGTGAATCCGATGGTGCGCGGAGGCACCGGGTCGCTGATGCGCTTCGGTCCGTTGACGACGCGCTCGTTCGCTCCCACCGGAGACCCGGCGCCCATCATCTCGGTCGCCACCAGGGCGTGATTGTTGTCCATCAGAATATGTCCCATCTCGTGCGGAATGGTGGTGTGGAAATGATCTGTGGTGGTTACGGTCTGGGCGAAAATCAAGGCGCTGTTGACCATCGATGTAATCGGCTGGCGGGTTGCGGCAGAGGAGGCGTTCGGAATAAAAGCTTCCCCGAGCGCCGTGCTGCCGAGTGTTCCGATCACGAACAGGTCGATGTGATCGGAGCCGGTATCGTAGTTCTTCACCAGCGTCCGCTCCTCAATCGTTCCGACATGCGAATCGTTGTTGCCGAAGTCCGGGATGTTGGTGTTGAGGATGCGCCCAATGGCGGCCGGATGGGCGATGTCGCCGCTGGCCAACACCGAGAGAGATATGTTCTGGGTGAGCGGATCGCCAACCAGGACGTCGGCGCTGCCGATCGCCTGCCCCACAAGAGGTGGGTTGCCGCTGGGTGTGGCCGTGGCGGCGAAGGACGGCGTAGCGGCGGCAAAGGCGGCATTGATGGCGGCCGCCAGGTTATTTGCAGTCGTCACCGGTGGGTCGTTCGCGTTGGTGACCACCTGCACGGTCTGATCGAAGTCGAAGGTCGCCTGACCGGGCTTGCCCACTTGCACGCGGATTTGAATGGTTCCGCCGCCCACCGCCGGCTGTCCGTTGGCGTTGGCGATGGCGATGAGATTGGTCGGAGCCAGCACATTTCGGATCGTCCCGATAATCTTTACCCCCATGCTGGCCTGCGCGTAGAGTTGCCGTACGTATTTGAGTACGCTCTTGCGCGCCTGGTCCACGGTGGCGAGCGCGTTGCCGGTCGCCGGGTCCTGCAGGATGTGCACAGAAACTTTGGCCCGCTGCTCATTCTCGCCGATATCGAGCTCGGCCGTCACGTTGCACTTCGGGCTGGCGGGGCATCGCGAGAATTCGTAGGTAGCGCGGACGCGCTGGTCGAGAATCTCCAGCGTCTCGTCGCCTGCGTCCACCGCATCGGCCGTGAGCAGAGTCTGGCCGGCCGCTGCGTCGTGGTCTTGCTGGTCGACGACCAGCCGCATATACTTCGAGCGGAAAGCGATGTTGCCGCTGGCAACCTGCTTGCACTGGAGCGTGTCGATTTTCCGAAGGTCCGCGTCCGGCACGCCGGTGATGGGCTGAAATTGAATGGATCCGTCCGCCTGCTTGACTGGCTTCACGGCTTCGAGTTTCGCGTTCACGGTGCCGCCCGCTCCGGGATCATGCACCTCCACCTTGAACGTATCCACGTCGTCGTGCCCGTGCTGGTCGAACCCGAAACCGGTCGGGAACGATCCCGCGGCGTCGCCGACGGACCCGCCTACATCGGTGGGAAAGTTGCTAACGTCGAGGACCGTCAGCGTGGTGTCGTCCAAATACTTCTTATCGGGCGAGCCGTGGACGAATCGCACCGAGACCGGAGGTGAGTTCTTCTTCTTGAACGAATGCTTGCCGTCGGTCGGCTTGCTGAGATCCTTTTTTCTAAGGTCGGGTACGGTGACGATATCTCCGGCCTTCAGCGGACGGCTCAGTAGGGCGCTGTTAGCACCCTCGGCGCGCAAGGCGGCGCAGTTAAGAAAACCGGCGGCGATGGCGATCCCGCACAGGGAGTCGCCGTCTTTCGCGATTACCTGTGTACTCATAGCCGCTCCGCCATTGCAGCACCGAAGACATCGCCGGCAACCGTTCCGTTACCGGGCGCCCGGCGGGTTCGGCTCGGCTTGGTCGATTCATTCCGAAACGGTGTCATCGCGCTCATTTTGCTTCCCACGCGTCCTGATCCACATTCGGAAAAGTTACCTTGCAATTTCCCGGATCGATATTATCCACGCGCGCGTGGCCTTTTTCGTCGAGCGTTCCATCGGCTACTGTCGTACCGTCGGGCAGCGTGACTTTGTAAGCCTCGCCGGGAACCGGTTTGCCGTCCGCGTCAACCATGTTGATTTCGATGAAATGCGTTTTCTGCAGGTTTTCCGGGGAATTCGGATTGTGGGTCGGAGCACTGGATGCCGCCGATGGCTTGGGCACGCTGGTGACGGGGGTAACGGACGTCACCGATGTGCTGACCTGAGTTGCCGCCGTTCCCGAGGGCGCGTCGGTCACCGCGCCGGGATTGGCCGTGTCGGCAGCCGTAGGCGCGGTGGGACTGAGCGGCGAGACCAGCGAGCCGGCCGAACCGCTGAGCGCGGAACCGGCGCTGTTGATCTGGACCATCGGCGTGCCGGAGATGGCAATGCCCGAAGGATCCATCGTGATGAAGTTGGGCCCCATTTTCAAGGTGAGCCCCGTCGATGCCTCGATCACTACCTGCATGGCCTTCAGATAAAGGTTCTGCGTCACCTGGCTGCTGTGGTTGCCGCTGAACTGTTCCAGAACGTCGCCCGTGACGGCCAGCGAGCAGGAGCCGGTAATCGAGATAGCCGCCTTTCCGGCAATGTTCAGGTGCTGGTCGCGGCCGATTTTCTCGATTCTATCGCGCGTGATCTCGAGGTGGCTGTCGCGCCCGACTTTCTCCATCTTGTCGTTGGTAACGGTCAGGCTGCGGTTATTGCCGATGTTCTCCTGGCGGTCGGTCCCGATCTGTATGTCCAGGTTCTTCTGGCCGTTGATGAAGATCTGCTCGCTGCCTTTCTTGTCTTCGAGCCGAATCTCGTTGAACCCGCCGCCTCCTTTGGAACTCATGGATTTGAGGGTGCTCTTGGTTTGCTGGTCCGGCAGCGCGTAGGGCACCGTCTGGTCCGCGTTGTAGACCGAACCGGTGATGAGAGGACGGTCGGGGTCGCCCTCAAGAAAACTCACTACCACTTCCTGGCCGATGCGCGGGATGTAGATGGAGCCCCATTGTTTTCCCGCCCAGCCCTGGGCTACGCGGATCCAGCAGGAACTGTTGTCGTCTTTCGTGCCTACGCGGTCCCAGAAGAACTGGACCTTGATGCGGCCGTACTGGTCGGTCCAGATTTCCTCGCCTGACTGGCCGACGACGAGCGCGGTCTGCGTACTCGGGATCACCGGCTTGCGGCCCAGGCGCGGCGGGCGGAAAGGAACCGAGTTGGGAATGGTTTCAAACTGGTTGGAATAATCGAACGGATCGGTGTGGCCCGTCCGGTAACTGCTGTTTTGCCCTTGGTGACGGAGGGCGATCAGTGTGTAGTCCTGGTTTGCCGAATCGCGGAAATGACCGGACAGGGTGAACTTATAGCCGCACTCGAAGCCCATGCAGTTGCTTTTGCCGCGCACGGTGACGAGCGGAACTTCGCGTTCCTCCATGCGGAGCTTGGCATAGCGGTCGCCGTCGTCCTTGGTCGTGTAATCGCCCGGATAATCGTAGCCCTCATACATGCTGATGTCAGCCGGGCCGGACAACGTGGTGTACAGACTGGTGTTGGGCTTTTGAAAGTCATAGTCCGCCAGCGAAGTCATGCCGGTGTTGACCTTGTATTCTTGTTCGATGCCGAGGATGGTGTCCGCGTCCAGACGGCCACCGGTGGACGGAGTGTAGCTTGCCGACGGCTTGCTCGGACAGGCAGCGAAGGACGATTTGTCGTCGGCCAGAACCAGCGTGTGCTTTTCTTCGCTCTGCTGGAAGAAGTAGAAAATGCCTTCGTCTTCGAGCAGCCGCGAGACGAAGTTGAAATCGGTCTCGCGGTACTGGACACAGTAGTCCCGGGGTTGATAGCTGGCCTGCAAGCTCAGCTTGTAATCCTTGAAGCCCCGGTCTTTGAAAATCTGTTCGACGATGTCGGGCACGGTCTTGTTCTGGAAGATGCGGCAATTGGAGTAGAGGGTGAGGAACCAGAACCATGGCACTAACTCCGCCTGATAGACCGCCATGCCGTCTTCGCCATACTCCATCAGCGCGATACGGTTGATGAACCCGTGGATATGCCGTTCGGTTTCTTCATCCAACTTGATGGAAATAACGCCTGCCTTTCGCAACAGGCCCTGTATGTCGACGTTCGGGTTGGGCGAGAGCAGTTCCAGGATGAAGCGGAATGGCGTGGAAACGCGCTCGTCGCCGGTGAAGCTGTTCAGCAGCAGGGCGTCGTCACCCAGCCCCTGGATCTTGATGCGGAATGGACGTTCAATTTGCGTTGGGGACAAGTTATCGTCCTCCGGCCGGCCCGGCGGACCGGGCCTGCGCCTGATGCCGCCTACGAATAAGCGAATTCTCCGTTTTCGCCGACCGCGACATGAACCGCATCGGGTTTGAGTCCTTCGGCGATCTTCCCCAGGATTTGAGTGGAAATCTCAGGCAACATCGTATTGGTCAAGATATTATCCACGTTTCGAGCGCCGCTTTCCACTTCGGTGCAGCGGCGGGCCACTTCGTCGACCAGGGCGGCGTCGTAGGTAAGCGCGACGCGGTGGCTTTCCTGGAGCCGGCGCTGGATCTTGGCGAGCTTCAGCACGATGATCTTCTTCAAGGCTTCATCGCGAATCGGGAAGTAGGGGATGATCACCAGGCGTCCCAGGAAGGCGGGCTTGAAGACCTTGTCCAACTCCGGCTTGATGGCTTTGACCAGCCCCTGCTGGGAAGGCGCGGTTTCCGGGTCGGCCGTCAGCTTCATGATGCTATCGGTGGCGGCATTGGAGGTCAGGATGATGATGGTGTTTTTGAAGTCGATCTCGCGGCCTTCGCCATCTTCCATTTGCCCCTTGTCGAACACCTGGAAAAACAGCTCCAGCACGTCGGGGTGCGCCTTCTCGACTTCATCGAGCAACACCACCGAGTACGGGCGGCGGCGAACGGCTTCGGTGAGCACGCCGCCTTCGCCGTAGCCCACATAGCCGGGAGGCGATCCCTTGAGAGTGGAGACCGTATGGGCTTCCTGAAACTCGGACATATTGATGCTGATCAAATTACGCTCGCCGCCAAAAAGGAGGTCGGAAAGCGCCAGTGCGGTCTCGGTTTTACCGACTCCGCTGGGGCCAACCAACAGAAACACGCCGACCGGTTTGCCGGGATCGTCCAGACCGGCGCGCGCGGTGCGCACGCGCTGGCTGATTCCAGCCAAGGCGTGGTCCTGGCCGATGACACGCGCGCCCAGGTGCTGCTCCAGCTTGAGCACGGTGGCGATTTCATCCTTGAGCATCTTGCCGACCGGAATACCCGTCCAGGCGGAAACCACTTCGCCGATGATCTGGGCATCCACACAGACGCGCAGCAGCGGTGTTTCGCCTTGCATGACAGCCAGTTCGTCGTTCAGTCCGGCAAGCTGGGCGCGGAGTTGCTCGGGATCGGGCGCGGGCGGCACGGCAACAACAGCGCCGGCGGCGGCTGGCGCGGCTTCGGCCGCCGGAGGTGGCGCCGGTGCCGGCGCGTTGCCGGTTTCCAGTTGCGAGCGGATTTCCCGAATGCGGGTGACCAGATCGCGCTCCTTCTCCCAGCGGCCGTTCAATTCGTTGAGGTACGCTTCGGTCTTGGTCCTTTTCTCCGCAATATCGGCCAGCCGTTCCGCGTGATCCGCGCCCGCCGCGGCTTCCCGCCCCAGGATGCGGGTCTGCACGGCGAGATCTTCGAGGGTGCGAATGGAGTCCTCAATGGCCGGCGGCGTGGAGTTTTGACCCAGCGCCAGGCGGGCGCAGGCCGTGTCGAGAACGCTGATGGCCTTGTCCGGCAACTGGCGATCCGGCAGGTAGCGGTGCGAGAGCTTGACGCCGGCGAGCAAGCCTTCGTCCAGTATCCGGACTTTGTGATGCTTTTCGAGAGTGGGGACCACGCCGCGCAGCATGAGTGCGCATTGGGTTTCGGTGGGCTCTTCGACCTTGACCAACTGGAAGCGGCGCGCCAGCGCCGGATCCTTTTCGAAGTATTTCTTATACTCGGACCAAGTGGTGGCGGCAACCGTGCGCAATTCGCCGCGGGCGAGGGCGGGCTTGAGCAGGTTGGCAGCATCGTTCTGGCCGGCCTGACCGCCCGCGCCGATCATGGTGTGGGCCTCGTCGATAAACAGAATGATGGGCGTGGGCGAGTTCTTGACCTCGTTGATCAATCCCTTGAGGCGGTTTTCGAATTCGCCCTTGACTCCGGCCCCGGCTTGCAGCAGCGCGAGATCGAGAGTCCGCACGGTGACGTTCTTCAGCACCGGCGGCACGTCGCCCTGCGCGATGCGCAGCGCGAAGCCCTCCACCACGGCGGTCTTGCCGACACCGGCTTCGCCGACCAGAATGGGATTGTTCTGACGCCGGCGGGTGAGAATATCGATCACCTGGCGGATCTCGGAATCGCGCGCCAGCACGGGATCCACTTTGCCCTGGCGGGCGTTCTCGGTCAGATTGACGGTGTACTGATCGAGGTTGGGCGTCTTGCCGCCGGCTCCGGGGCGCTTGGCGCCTTCCGGCGCGGCGGCTTCTTCAGCCGCCATTTCCTCGCTTTCGACGGAATTGGCGACGATCGCGAGGAAGTCTTTCTTGAGAGAGTCGGCCTGAATCTTCTGCAGCTCTTTACTGACCTCGCGCACAATCCGCGCCAGCTCTTCGTCGGAGACCAGCGCCAGGATGGTGTACCCGGTGCGGATGCGGGTGGACTCGAAGTCGATCGAGCCGATGGTCCAGGCCTGCGTGAACATCTTCAGCAGCGACGGGCTCAATGCCGGCGTGCGTGCGTTGCCGGATTTGAGTTTGTCGAGGCTGCGCGTCAGCTCCGCCGACAGGCGCGACTTGTCGACGCCAAATTGCTTCAGGATGAAGGCGAAGTCTCCATCGCTCGAATCGAGCAGTTTCATCAGGTAATGCTCGATTTCGACGTCATAGTGGGTCCGGGACAAGCAGAATCCCGCGGAAGCCTCCAGCGCCAGGCGCGCCGAATCGTTCAGTTTCGCGATAAGCGATCGTAGATTGAGTCCCATGTATCCTCTCCTATGCCAGCAGTAACACCGTATCCGCGGGCGCACGATCGAAGTCCGGTCCCGACTTCATCCAGGTGAACCAGCCCAATCGCGGCCCTGCCAAACTATCTTCGCCCAATTTGCAGCGCGGCACTACCGCCCGCTCGAGGATCAGGCGAACCTCGATCTCCAGATGGGCGCCGCAAGAGAACCGCGCCAACTCGCACAACGGTTCGTATGCGGTCCCGCCCGGCAAAAAGTCCAGATACTGCTTCTGCGTCAGCGGGCCCAATTTCAGGCGGACCCGCGACTGCTGATCCCAGATCTCGTCGCCCACCACGGTACCCACCCCGAGTTGCGATCTCAACGTCATGCCACTGCCCAGATCGCACTGATCGGCTTTCCCGAGCGGCTGCCAGGCTCCCACGAACTGCTCCACCTCCACCGGAACGCCGAAATAGTCCTGGAGCACGCCGCGGACCGCAACCGCGGAGCGCGGCTGCAGGGAGAGCAGGCCGCAATAGTAGAGCAACGAATCGTCGCGGACCACCATGCGATCCTGCAGGCCATCGGTGCCAAGGCCGATCAGCGACATGAAGTATTTCGAGACGCGGTCTCGTCCGTCACGCTCGTAGGCCACCGCCGAACGGTACTTTTCCCACGCCTGGTAGAACAGGGAAATCATGCGGTGGTTGAAGATGTCGAAAAAATCGGCCAGGGTGCGATCGCGAGAGCGAACGCGCGACAGAATCAGCTCCGTATAGACCCGCGGGAGCACGCCCATGGGGCCGGTCAGACCCATGAAATTCACGGTCATCGCGGGCACATCGCCACCCCAGTCGATGGAATCGATCTGGCTGCGAGGAAACGCGAGTGTGTTGTTGACGCGGAAGCGCACGGCCTCGCGGGCGGCTGAGGTGTAACCGCCGGGCCGCTCACGCTGGTTGAACATCCGCAGCAACAGGCGCACCGCCTGGAAGAATTCGAAGCGGCCGGGATATTCCTCCATGTCGCGCCGCACTTCGGCCAGGGAGGCGGCCGGCGTCGTCAGACCAGGATTTTCTGTCCCGCTCTCGGGGGCCATTCGCGGATCACCTCCTTCCTCTGCCGGGTTCTGGCGCTGAGCTGGGTGAAGCTGTTGAGCGTCGCGTAGAGCGCCAGGAAGTGCTCGATCACGCTGGCGAACAGGTAGACGCCGCCGCCCACGAACTGCTCCTCGTCGATCTCGAGTTCGACGCGGGTTCCGCGCGCGAAGCTCACTCCGTTTTCGGTGACGATGGGCGCGAAGTGCGGGCGGCTCTTCAAATCGGTGATCCCTTCGATCATCTTCTGAGTGAACGGGGAATCGGTGAAGTCGTAGAGGCGCAGGATCTGCTGGAGAGCGTCGCGGCCGTCTTCCACCAGCGACAGGTGATTCAGGGAAAGATGCGAGACCAGGTGCCACAGCGCCATCTTGGAAGTGGGGGGGCGTAACGGAAGAGTGGGTTTGGTCAGGGCGACGATGCTCTTGATCGGGGTGCTGCCTTCCAGTTCGAAATCGCCGTCCGCATTGCCAAAAGGCAGGCGCGCGGGCAGGTTCCGGTTGGTGCACGTAGTGCGCACCGTCAGCGTGTCGACGTCGGGGAAGGCCGTGCGGCCGGAACGGTCCACCAGCGATATGTACATGTCCGAAGCGTCGTCGTTCAGGCGATTGGAAGCCCGGCGGTTGGCGATCCAGTAGCATTCGTTTCTCATACCGGCGGTGGCCTGACGGTAGGAGTAGAACGGGCGGTAGGTAACGATCTCATGCGTGTCGGAGTCGATGGAATTGACCCCGTCGACGGAAAAGACCTCGGTGGCGGCAGGGCGCCGGATGTCTGGTTTGATCTCGTATTCGTATTTCCGCTGGTCGAGCAGGATGGGTTCGGTGGTCTGCGGGAACAGATTGACGATGGGAACGCAGCCGAGGCGAAATGTTTTGGGCGAAACTCCGATCTCGATCCGCTGCACGCGCTCCTCGTCGCCGGCACTGGAAAACAGGAAGACGAGCTCGGCGCTGTTCCGGAAGCCCGCGCCCCACACCTCGTCCAGGCCCGCTATATCCACGAAAAGGAACTTGCTCGGGAGCGCGAAGAACTCCTGCAGGATTCGATAGCCGATGTGCGAGCGGAGCGGGTAGGGCGCCATTCCTTCGTCTTCGGCGAATCCGACCGGGCGCAACGAGGAAGCTGGCAGTGGAACCGGCGGGACTTTGGGGTTGCTTGGGTCGCGAACCACGATGCGCGTGAGCTTGGAGCAGAGCAGCTCATACAGCGCGTGCACCAGGTTGTTTTCGCCGGTGAGGTGGAAGCGGAGACGGTCGAGTCCCAGCTTGGGCAGAGGAGCATCCGGCGCGGAATTCACCACCAGCCGGAGCGCGTGAGCCGCGTCGAGCGCGCGCAGAGGCGGCCGCAACTGGCTGGGGGTTGTCCATTCGGCGCTGGTTACGCTCACCGGCCACACAGTCGTGTCATAGCAGGTGCGGAACTTGCAGGGGACGCCGCCCACGGGACGGGAATAAAGCACCGTGCCGCGATCGATTTTCAGACCGGTGGTCAGCTTGCCGCGTTCCAGGTCGAGATGGAACTCGACGATCGACATGGAAGGAACGGGCCGGATGAAATGCGGGTAGACGATGCCGAGGAAGGCCTCGGTGATCTCGGGGAAATCGTCGTCGAGCTTCAGATGCACGCGCCCAGCCAGAAACGCGAAGGCCTCCAGCAGACGCTCCACGTGGGGGTCCTCGGATTCCTTGGACTCCTCGAGCATGAGCCGCGCCGCGATTTTCGGGTATTTCCCGGCGAACTGCGCTCCCATCTCGCGCAGATATGTCAGCTCGCGTTCGTAATACAGCAGAACGTCATCCCGCATTCTGAACCTCGTACTGGTTGGTGGTCAGTTGCAGGACAGTATCGAAGGAGATATGTTCGGGCGCCGGGTCCATCATCAGCAGGGCTTCGATGCGGAAGCGGAAAGTGCGGGTCTTGGCGACCAGCGGCTCGATCGGCACCACCCGCACCCGGGCCAGCCGGGGCTCGAAGAATTTCAAGGCGGATTGCAACTGGCGGGTCAGCTTGGCCTCGGCGGCGGCCGAGCCCAGGTTGTATCCGGTGAAGTCCGGCAGGCCGTAGACATATACCGAGCGGTTGAGCTCGCGCAGACCTTCGGGCGGCGCAAAAGCCACTTGCCGGCTATTGAGGAGCCATTCGAGGTCGCGCCGCACGCCGTCGCGCAGCAACTGGACGGACTGGGCGCGCGTGAGGGGCGCTTCGCTCGAGTTCCGCGGGTCGGCGTCGATCAGCCGATCGAACACCGACAAAGTGACTGCCGCATCGGGACCGGGTCGGGGCATGGTTTATACGGAGAGCGCCTGAACGGGATCCAGGCGGCAAATTCGCTCGAACAGCGCCTGCTTGACTTTTGCGTCTGCCTGGATTTTCTTGCTGCTTTGCAGCAGGAAAACAAGCGCCCGCGCGATCGTCTCGCGATCCTCCCATTCGTCCAGCTTATGCGTATCGATGGCGGCCGCCAGATCGTCCAGCAAAAGCTGGGCGATCGGGTCCTTGCCGGCGGCGAGACAGATTTGTGCCAGTTGCATTTTGCGCAGGAAGCGGGCGCGGCCGCTGAGGGCGCGTTCCACTTCGCGTTGCAGAATCTCGACGGCCTTCTGCTGCTGGCCCGCCCGCATGGCCTCCTGGGCGAGGGCCTGCGGATCGACAAACCGCTTCTGCCAGCCGGGCGCGCGCGAATCGTCGGCGGCGGGACCGTGTGGCGCACCGGGAAGCGGAGGCGAGTCGGAAGGCTCGGCCAGCAGTTCGCGCAGCCAGTTCTGCGTTTCGGAATTGGCCGCTGGCGTGTCGTCGGTAAGCGCGGCGTCGAGCAGTTGCGGGAGGTCGCGCAGCAGCGTGCGCAGCTCCGAGCGGATGGCGATGGCGATCGCGTTGTAGTTATCGCCCAGCGCCGTGCAGGCCTCCACCACGAACCGCTGCAGGTCGAGCCAGGCACGACTGCACGGAAGGGCCATGATCTGTTCGGACAGGTTCAGCAGCTCGGCCCAGCGGTTGCGCATCGCCAGCGCCTTGACCTGTTGGCGGAGGTCGCTGGGCGGCGCTTCGAGAACGACCGGGTCGGAGGAGCCACGCAACTCGCCCCAGCGGAGCCCTCGCAGCATGAGGTAAGCGGCGGGGCTGAAGGGATCGCGCTTGCGGAGAACCGCGGCGGCCGCCACGGCCGCGGCGATGGCTTCGCGGCGTTCGGCGGGCTCCGCGGAAACATGCGAACCCAACCCGATGGAAGCGCCGCCACCTTCGGCGGTTTCGGTTCCGTCGGCCCCTTCGGCTGCCCCTTCCGGCGATTCCGGCGGAACCTCTTCCACTGGGTCCGGCTCGGTTTCCCGCTTCTTTTGTAGCAGGCTGTGGACCAACTGGCGGACTTCCGTCAACCCTTCACTGAGTCTCCCGAAACCCGGCCCCGCCTCGCCGAATTTCTGCTTGCAGGTTTCGCTGAGTGCGGCGACGGCCGCAACAGCGGCGTCGAAATGCTTCTCCAAGCCGGCATAAAAGGCCTTGGGCGTTTCGACGAAGGACTTGTCGAAGATCTCGGGCGCCAGTTTGCCCTCTTTCAGGGCTCTTTCGCGGGCGGTTTTCTGTTCCTTGCTCTGCGCCTGGTCTTCGAAACCGACCAACCGCGAATCCTTGTACTGGAGGAAATTGTAGCTCTCGCCGCACAGCGGAACGCTCTTGACCGCGACAATCAGCCGGGAGCCAAGCCAATCCAGCGGGGCCGCGCGTTGCTCGGTTTCGCCGTCGTCCAGCTCCGGATAGAGAGTGTCCCAGAACGTATCCAGCAAGCCGCGGCATAATGCCAGGCCTTCGCAAAAGCCACGGATGCTCTCCCGCTTGAGCAGAGCTTCCGACAGCCAGACCGCCAGTTGCAGGTCCTTGCTTTCGGCGGCGATGGCATCCTGACAAAGCTTGGAAACCTGGACCCAATCGGCAACCTTGCGTTCGTGCTGCCAGGCGCCCTGATTCAGTTCGTCGTCTTCGCGCCGGGCCTCCTTGATCTTGTCGTAGATAGGGGCGTAGCGGAGGCTCCGACCGCTAGGGTTATCGCCTGCTATTGGATTGAGAATATCTTCACGCAGTGGCATTGGAAGTGAACTCCAGCGACCGGACCTCCAGCAGCGGAACTTCCTCGCCATCCACGATGAACGTCTTTTGCCCTACGGGGAACTCGTGGCCCTCATCGTCGGCAACCCACTCGGTAGTGCGACCCAGCCAAACCGCCTCGTCGTCGGACTTCCACGAGAACGGATAGATTGCGGGAATCATCACCTGCCCGATGTCGGTTCCTTTAAAACTCGGGCCGGTGAGGACGAAAGCGGGAGTCCACAGGGTGTCGCGCAGGACACGAGGAGGTGCGATTTGAACGGAGGCGATGTGCTCGAACGGGATCCACAGATAGGCTCCGGCGGCATACATTTCCAGGCGCGGACCGATGGCAGGGTCGGCGTCGCTGATGGATTGAAACGGTTTCCCATTCAGCGTTCCCGGCGGGGACGCGGGTGCCGGTACCTGGGGAAACTCCTGCTTCTGAAACATCGAATTGCGGGTCTTTTCGCCGTGCAGGGCGGAGTAATACAGCACCGCGCCCATTTCGGCTTCGGGGCTGCCCTTGGCCAAAACGCCCAACTGCTTCTCCGCGCGGTCGTACTGCCCGGAGAAGCAGAGGAGCTCGAAAAGAAACGTGCGCTGCGCGATATCCGCAGGGCTTTCGCGGAGAGAAGCGCTCAACGCCCTCTCCGCTTCCCGGACCTTCCCGGCGTCGAGAAGTTCCTTGGCTTTCATGTCAGGACCTTAGCTAACTCATCTGGTGCAGCGGCCGGATCTTTCAACCGAATGGTATTCAACTCATCTCCAAGCATCAAAACTGTTTCGGTGCCGCGTAATTGGATTTCAAAGTACTAAGGTCGAAGCCCGCCGCGATCGCGCCGTCGAGTGTCCCGTCGTCCTTTTCGGCCTTGTAGGCGATTTCAATGGCCTGGAAAGCGAAACTCACCGACTCGGTGGGGTTCTCGTTGCTGCCCGATTGCTGTATCGAAGTGACCAGCGCATCGCTGAGGTAGACGCGGTAGTAGTCCGCCTGCTCGGTGCCTACCGGTTTGTCGTATAAGACGATGACACTCTTCAGAACATCGCCGCTACAGCAGTGATTGAACAATGTCGTGGAGGTCTTATCCAGGACCTTCATGATGCTCAGGTTTGAAAGGTCCGCCCGCCCGGCTTTGGCTTCTTGGCCAGAAGCACCGGCGCCATAAGTAGAAGTGTTGCTCGCACCAATACTGAACGACAGGATGTCGATGGCCCCCGTCTTGCTTGTGCTTGGCCCCGTGAGTCCGTCAACTATCAAATAAGCGTTTACAGCCACAATTTTCTCCTTTTCTGCCTCTCCAAAGTGAATTCTTCACATAAAAACCGCAGCACGCGTCCCTACTTGACTTGCGGCGGCAGATCCGCCACAAGACGTAGCGAAACCGTCAATTCCTCAAGTTGGAAGTGCGGCCGCAGAAAAGCGACGGCCCGATAGCAGCCCGGCTTCCCCGGAATTTCCGTCACGTCCACGCGAGCTTCCCGCAACGGACACCTAGCTTTCATCTGGGGCGACGCCGTGTCATCGGGAACCACGTACCGGGTAATCCAGCGATTCAGGAAAATCTCGGCGTCGGTACGCGACATGAAGCTGCCGATCTTGTCCCGCATCATGGCCTTCAGGTAGTGCGCGAAGCGAGAGACGGCCATGATATACGGAATTTGCGTCGACAAGCGGGCATTGGCGTTAGCGGAATCGGTGTCGTACAACTTCGGTTTCTGGCAGCTCTGCACGCTGAAGAACGCCGCGTAGTCCGTGTCCTTACAGTGCACCAGCGGCACGAAGCCAAGGTCCGCCAGTTCCTTTTCGCGCCGGTCGGTAATCGTCATCTCGGTGGGGCACTTCATCGCCACATCGCCCTCATCGGTGTAGAAGTTGTGGACCGGCAGGCCGGTCACCAGGCCGCCGCCTTCCACGCCCCGCATGGCAACGCACATGCCATACTGCGAGAAGGAATTGGTCATCCGCGAGGCGAGAGCGAAGGCCGCGTTCATCCACAGGTACTTCCCATGGTCGCTTCCGTCGACGTGCTCTTCGTAATTGAATTCTTCCACCGGCTTGGTATCCTTGCCATAAGGCAGCCGGCCGAGAACGCGAGGCAGGGCCAAGGCTACGTAGCGGGAATCTTCCGACTGGCGGAAGCCCTTCCACTTGGCGTACTCCGTGGTATCCATAATCTTCGCCAGGTCGCGAGGAGCGTCCAGGGCAGTCCAGGACGGCATGTTGAGCATGTCGGAGTTGGCCGCGGTGCAGAAGGGCGCATGAGCGGCCGCCGCCACATGGGAAACCTGGTCCAATAATTCGATGTCCTCCGGGTGCTTGCCGAACTCGTAGTCTCCCACCAGGGCGCCGAAGGGGGCGCCACCGAAAACGCCGTATTCTTCCTCGTAGACTTTCTTGAATAGGGCGCTTTGGTCGAATTCCGGCGCGCGCTGCAAATCCTTCAGCAACTCCTTCTTGCTGCAGTTGAGGACGCGGATCTTGAGCATGACGCCCGTTTCGCTCTGATCCATCAGGTACTTGACCCCGCGCCAACTGGCTTCCAGTTTCTGGAACGACGCGTGATGCATCACCTCGTTCAACTGGATGGATACCAAATGGTCGATTTGCGCAATGCGGGCATTGATCATCATCTCCGCATCGCGCGCAATGGTCATGGAACCGTCCAGGACCTGCGCCACAAATTCTTTCACCAGGTTCTTGCCGCGCTCGCGTGAGGCCGGTTCTACGCCAAAGCGGCCTTCTTCCACAATCTGATCGAGCAGGCTCTTCTCCTGAACCTGTTCACTGGCAGCCACCGCAGCCTGCGCACTCTTCGCCTCAGCCATTGGAGTCGCCTCCCTTTCCCTTTCCCATTTCATCCTTCAGCTTGTCCAGCTTCTCGGTATTGCCGACGCTTTCCAGCAGCAATTCCTCCAGCTTGTCGTTGCCCTGCAAACTGCCGCGGAGATCGGAAAGCCTGCTCCGCAGGTCGAGCAATTCCTTGAGGGGCTTAACCTGGCGGGCTACGTTGCTCGGCTCGAAATCTTCCAATTTGGCGAACTTCAAGTCCACTTTCAGGTTAGCGGCGTCCGGCTCTTCGCTCAGCTTGTTTTCCACCGAGAAGTTGAGGTGCGGTTTCATGCCCTCCAGGACCGTGTCGAAGTTGTCCGGATTGACCTCGACGAACTTGCGATCCTTCAATCTGGGCAGGGGCTGCTCCGGTTGGCCGGTGAAATCCCCTAGCACCCCGACCACGAAGGGAAGCTCCTTCAACTCGATTGCTCCGCCCACTTCGACGTCATATGTGATCTGTACGCGTGGGGAGCGTACCCGATCCAACTTATGCTGCGTACTTTCTCTAGCCATGGAACCTCCCGAATAATTCGTTCAGTGAGACACACTATATGCGACGCGCGAGCCAACGTCAAGTTTTTTGGCCCATCCCCGGTACCAGACCTTGCCGAAGTGTCCGCCGTGTGCGAAACCTCACACCAGCACCAGGCGGCGCTCCACCAGCTTCCGCATCACCGCGCAACATTGCCGGCACACCTGTTCCGGATCGACCTTCACCTCCGCCGCGAGATCCCGTCCCAGGTCGCCCAAGGTCCGGGTGCCGTCGCATCGCCGCAGGAAATCGGCCACCTGCGGATCCAGTGCTAGAAAGCTGGGAAGGGTGCCGGGCCGCCTGAGTTGCATCGAGGAAGGCTTCCACTCCCCGCCCTCGAGATGCAATTGCTGGTCGATTCGCACATCGGATGGCAGGCGTGGCTTCCAGGCCATCATCTGGTCCGCGGAACGGTCCGATGCAAGCCTGTCGTGGTTGGCGAACAACTCCACGATGGCCTCGCCGAACGGCTCCGCGCATTCCAGGCCATTCACATTTTCGATGCGGATCCAGTTTTGGCCGGACCTTCGCCGCATGACCAGAATCCCGCCGTGGATCTCCTCGACTCCACGGGCGCGGTAATAAGCCATCCATTCGTCGAACACTTGGTTGGCGGTCAGCGGGGAATACGGCATCATCGTGCCGATGCGCTCGGCGGCGTAAGCGGCGCCCGAACGCACGAAACTGCGGAGCACCCAGGCGTCGCAGCCGGTATGTTCCAGCCACTCGTTCAGGCGGTCCTGCCAGGACTGCCCACTCACCTGGACCCACTCCAAGGTCATCTGCAGGAAGCCGCCTTCGTTCAGATAGCGCGGCGCCGCCCGGATGAGATCCCGGCAATAGCCGTCCAATTCCATGCTGTTTTCGCAATAGATCTGCCCCGTGGACGGAGTTACGAAGAACGGCGGGTTACTCATGATCAGGTCGAACGTGCGGCCCTCGACCGGTTTGAAGGTGTCGCCGGTCAGGCAATCGACATTCGTTACGCCATTGAGCCAGACGTTGAAGCGGGCAAACTCGGTGGCGCGCGGGTTCAGGTCCGTCGCCACCGCCTGGCGGCTATGACCCGACGCGAGGACCGCCAGGATCCCGCAGCCGGCACCCAAATCCAGCGTTGCCCCCGAGGGCCGCCGGATGGTGAACATTTGCAGCAAGCGCGTGGATTGATTGGGCCACAGAGCCATCGCGGAGGATTCCGGCGACTCCAGCGTGCCGGCTGGATCGGCCGCGAACAGAAAGCCTTCGCATGGCGTCAGCATGACCTTGGGAGTGAGCCGGCCGCCGTCGCGAACCAGCATACCCGTTTCCAGCAGTTGGGCAACCACCGGTGCAGGGACGAGTCCCGCGATGGACTCGCTCTCCAGCGGCACGCCCAGGAAGAACCAGCGCAACAGCACGTGCAGCGCGGTGTGTTCGGAGGTGCGCTCCAGGAGGTCCGGCAGGTTGCCGAGGCGGCGCGAAGGTAGGTCGCGCAGCGTCGGATTCTTCTGGAACTGCTCGTGAGTGAAGCCAGCTTCCCTGAAAAACTCGGTAAGTTGTTTTGGATTCGCGCTGAGGGGAGTGAGCATCGGGCGTCCTCGCAACACTGTACCGCAGAATCCGCGGGGCTGACGATGGGACAGACGATCGGTTTATGTCGTCTGTCAAGAGCCCCGAGATGTGGCGAGGCATGACAGACCACGAAAACCGATGGTCTGTCCTACCGGGCCGCATTCGCAAACCATTTGGCATAACCGGCAAGTTCTGGTACTGTGAATGCGAATGCGGCGATTGCAACCGGTGATCTGGACCAAGGGCACGTTTCTGACTCCCCAGCACCTGCAACTCCAGGATCGCTTTCTCGAGAACCTCCTGGAGTTCCACCTGGAAAGTCTCTCGTTCCGCCCCTGGGGCTTCGCCACATTGCAAATCAGCCGGGAGGCTCTCGGCGGCGGAGTATTCGGTATCTCGAGCGCATCCGGACTCCTGCCGGACGGGCTGATCTTCGATATACCCGCGTCCGACAGCGCCCCGCCGCCCAAAGAGCTGGCGGAATGTTTCGAGCCGGATCAAACCGCGCTCGACATCTACCTGGCCGTTCCGCAATACCGGGATCGGGGTCTGAACGTGGCCTCTTCCACGCGCGACAGCGGGGCCAGGTATCGCGCGGAAATCGAAGTGTTCCGCGACGAAAACACCGGCATGACCGAAAAGCCGGTGCAGATAGCGCGGAAGAATTTGCGGCTGCTGGTGGAAGGCGAGAGTCGCGACGGCTACTCGACATTGCGCGTGGCCCGCGTCCAGCGCAGCGAAACCGGCACTTTCCAACTGGACCCCAGCTTCGTGCCGCCCCTGCTGGATTTCGCCGCCAATGACCACCTGGTTTCGATTGCGCGCCGCCTGGTGGAGATTCTCACCGCGCGCTCCAGCGCCATCGCCGGCGTGCGGCGGCAGAAGAATCAGAGCCTGGCGGATTTCACCGCCGCCGATATCGCCAATTTTTGGCTGCTCTATACGGTCAACACGGCCTTCCCGGTTTTCCGCCACTTATTCGAGACCCGCCGCGGGCATCCCGAGGCGCTGTACAACGCGATGCTTTCGCTGGCCGGAGCGCTCTCTACGTTTTCCACCACCATCCACCCGCGCGATCTGCCCACTTACGATCACGACGACCTGGGCGTCTGCTTCACGGACTTGGACGACAAGCTGCGCGCGTTGCTCGAAACCGTGGTGCCTACGAACATCGTGTCGCTGCCGCTGAAACTGGTCCAGCCGGCCATCTACGCCACCTCGCTCGACAACGAGAAGTACCTGGTCAACACCCGGATGTACCTGGCGGTGAGCGCGGAAACCAGCCAGGCGGAGATCGTGGGCAAGACCCCGCAACTGGTCAAAGTCTGTTCGGCGAGCCATATCGATCACCTAGTGCGGCAGGCGCTGCCCGGCGTGCCGCTGACCTACGTTGCCGCCCCGCCCAGCGCGATTCCGGTCAAGTTGAACCACCAGTATTTCAGCCTGAGCCAGTCCGGCCCCGCCTGGGAAGCCGTGCTGCGCGCCCGCAACCTGGCCGCCTACGTCCCCGCCGATCTGCCCAACCCACAACTCGAGCTGATTATTCTGTTGCCGCAAGCGGGGTAGAGCCGGTCAGAGGTGGATCAACCCGCGGTCGGCGAGTTGTCTGGTGATCCTGCAACAGTCCCGCTTGACCACGGCCGGATCGATGGATTGAGCCGCGGCGATCCGGTCTGCGACTTCCGCCAGCGTCTTCTTGCCGTCAAGCAACGCGATAAAGTCGGCGACCTGTGGCTGCAAGGCCAGAGAATAGGGAAGGCCCTCGCCAAGCTGGAGGTCCACGGAAGTCAATTTCCATCCTTCGGGACAAATTGCAAACTGCTTTTGCAGCCGGGCGGAGCCGGGTAGAGCCGGACGGGTCGCCAACAGTTGCTCATCCGCAGCGTGACTTTCGAGAACGTCGCGGTTCTCGAAGGTGTGCCGCAAGAACTCGCCGAACGGACGTTGGGGATGGGGCAGCTCCTCCATGCGGATCCAGTTGCGGCCCTCTCGCTTGCGGAGAACGATCATTCCCCCGTAAATTGCCTCTACCCGATTGCTTTCAAAATAAGCCTGCCACTGGTTGGTCAGGGCCGCTTGAGCTTCAGGCGTGGGCACGTCATCGCGATCTTCTTGTATGCGAATCACGGCGTAATCCGACGCCGATTGCACATAATTGACCAACACCCAGACATCGCAGCCGAGGCCTTCGAAGCATTCCTTCAGCCTGTCCTGCCAAGCCTGGCCCTGGACCTGAACCCACTCGGCCAGCATCTGGCAGTAGCCGTTTTCATTGAGGTGTTCGGGCGCCTCACGAATCAGCTTCCGGCAGAAGTCATCGAGCTCCATGCTGTTGTCGCTGTATACGCGGCGGACAGACGGGGTGACGAAAAAGGGAGGATTCGCGAGTATCAAATCGAAGCGCTCGCCCGTCACGGGTTCGAAAGCGTTACCCTCGCGAAATTCCACATTGGTCACGCCGTTCAGGGCGGCATTGAACACGCAGAACTCGCGTGCGCGCGAGTTCAGATCCGTGGCGACCACACTACCGCTGTGCGATGCCGCCGCCAGAGCCAGAATTCCATTGCCTGTGCCGAGGTCGAGCGTGCGGCCGACGCGGGTCTGAATAGACAGGTGATAACAGATCAACGTAGCGGGGTTGGGCCAGAGGATCGTATCCGCTCGCAAGGTTCCAGTTCTCGAGACGGCGTGATCGGAAAGGATCAAGTATTCGGCAAAAGGGGAAACACGCGCGGTCGACACCAGGCTGCCGTCTTTCGTGGCTAACACACCGGCCTTGAGAAACAGACTGATCATTCGCTCCGGAATCAGTTCGGCGGCCGTAACGGTCTCCACGGGAACGCCGATCCAAAACCAGCGGAAGAGAGTAGTCAGGCGCGAAGGCTCGAGCAGGATGCCGAGCAGATACAGTTTCAGCAAGTCAAGTTGGCGGATCCCGGCGGCGCCGAAGCGCTTTTGCAAAGCTTGCGTGGTGTAGCCGGAATCACGGAAGAAATCGCGGAATTCCTTAGCCTCTTCAGCGTTGAGACATTGCGGCATAGCGAATCGTTCCAGCGGCCTTTGAGCGTCCAAATACTTGGCTAGCGCCGCATCAGCAGAAACACGATCAATCCCCCCACCAGAAACATCAGCAGCCCCAGAATTAAGAACAGCAAGAGGTTGCTTGAGGGCGCCTTGACCGCCGCCGGCGGTTGCGGCATGGAAAACTGCGGCGCCGCCGGACGCGGAATCGCGGGTGGCGCCATGGCGGGCATCTGGGGCACATTCGCATGCGGCATTGCGGGCATGTTGGGTTGCGGCATTTGCGGCATCTGCGGATACCCCGGCGCAGGTGGCGGGGCGGGATCTCCCACGCCCGGGGTCGAGGGGATTGCCATCATGCGGGTGTACTCGCTGGGTCCCTGCGGTGCGCCAGGCATTTGCCCCTGCTGCGCCGACGACGGAATCGCAAACGCCTGAGTCGCTCCAGCCGGCGCGGCATGCCGTGGCGGCGGAACCACCGGCGCTCCCGGCGCGGACGGGAATCCGGACGCTGCCGGCAAGGCAGGTCCCTCGGTTCCCGGAGGCGGAGCCTGGAAGAACCGTGTGAATTCGCTCCCTTGTGGATGGCTCTCCGGCGGTGGCGGCGCTGGCGACGGTGAATGAAACATCCGAGTGAATTCGCCGGCCTGCGCTGGGGGCGGAGCTGGAGGCGGCCAGTCCCCGGGCGCCGGCGCAGACGGCATGGAAGATTGATGAAACATCCGCGTGAAGTCTCCGGGGGAACCGGAAGCGGCCGGAGGCGGCGGAGGTGGCACTGGCTCGGCCATCGGTGCGGCCGGCGCCTGAAACAATCGGGTGAATTCTCCAGGCGGCGATCCCGCTGGCGGAGGCGCCGGTTGCTGCGGTCTTAGCGCCGGTGCGGGCGATGGTTGCGGGATATTGGCGACCGCCGGAGGCGCTGGCGCTGTCGGTGGAGCCGTAGGAACCGCTGGAGTTTGGAACAGTCGCGTGAACTCTCCCGGCTGCGATTCAACCGGTGGTGGAGCAGGCGCTGGGGCAACCGGTGGCGGAGCGGGCGGCGGAGCCGGCGGTGCAGCAGGCAATGCGGCTGGCGGCTCCGGTTTTGGCGCCGCTGGCGCGAGGGGTGGCTGCGGGATATTGGCGACCGCCGGAGGCGCTGGCACCACCGGTGCAGCCGTAGGAACTGCCGGAGTTTGGAACAGTCGCGTGAACTCTCCCGCCTGCGATTCAACTGGCGGCGGAACAGGCGCCGCGGCAACCGGTGGCGGAGCGGGCGGAGCAGCGGGCGGTGCGACAGGCAACGCGACCAGCGCCTGGGGTATTGGCGCCGCCGGCGCAGCCGTGGGAACCGCCGGAGTTTGGAACAGTCGCGTGAACTCTCCCGCCTGCGATTCAATCGGCGGCGCAACAGGCGCCGCGGCAACCGGCGGCGGAGCGGGTGGAGTAGCAGGCAATGCGGCCGGCGCTTGCGGTTTTGGCTCCGCCGGCAAAGGAGATGGCTGCGAGATATTGGCGACCGCTGGAGGCGCTGGCGCTGCCGCGGGAACCGCCGATGTCTGAAACAGTCGCGTGAATTCCCCCGGCTCGGAAGCAACCGGCGACGCCGGTAACGGTGCAGGCGGCTGATGCGCGCCCGGCGCCATCATCTGGCCGGTGGGCGTCGGCCCTGGCGTCCGGAACATGTCTTCGAATGCGGTGGGCTGCGCGGGCTCGACCGGTGGCACGGGATCTGGCACAGCCGCGGGCGGATTCATCGTGGGGACCTTCCACATGCCCGCACGTGTGAGCCTCTGAGCGTCTGTCGCCGCGGCTTCCTGATCCTTGAGCCACTCCACCAGGTGCTGGAAGGGCGGGGCAATCGTCACAACGTACTGCGTGCCGTCGGCGCTGTTTCCAACTTCAATCAGCCGGGCCAGCGAATTCGGCGGAAGGGCGCGCAGCCGGGCCAGCATCGCCTGGTTCTCCGGAGTCTGTCCGCCCACCAGGAAGTGCACGGTCACATCGCGACCCAGGCCGCTCTGCCGAGCCCGGAAGCTCTTTGGACCTTCCCCAGGCAGCGGTTCGATCAACTCGTACTTTTGGTCAAAGTCCATATGCCCGCTCCGTTTCCATCTGACATCGTACCGCGCCTGGCGCAAAATCAGCTCCACACCCGGCCGCTTATGGTACTCTAATCCGGAACAGGCTTATGAATTTGCTATCGAGGGTGGTGTGGTCGGAGGGCATGTACCTGGGACCGCACCATTTCCAGGTGCAAAGCCGCTATTTCGAAGACTCCATCCAGTTTGCCACCTCGTCCCTCTGGTTCGCTTCGTACGGCCTGGCAGGGCTGGAACTGGATGCCGAAGCGCTCCATAACGGCACCGTTTCGCTGACCCACGCGCGCGGGATTTTCCGCGACGGCCTGCCCTTCAATATGCCGGAGAGCGACGCGCTGCCGGAGCCGCGGGCCATCGCCGACCTGTTTCCGCCCACCCGCGACGGCATCGTCGTGATGCTCGTGATTCCGCCGCGCAAGCCCAACGGTTTCAATTGCTCGCTGCCGGATGGCGAGGTCGCGGAGGCCCGCTACACCGCAGAACCGCGCGTTCTGCACGATGAGAATACTGGCGCCGACGAACGCACGGTGCATCTTGGCCGCAAGAACCTGCGCCTGCTGCTCGATACCGAACCGGCCAGCGATCTGATCGCGATGCCAATCGCGCGCATAGTGCGGGATGGCGCCGGCCACTTCGCATACGACGCCAATTTCGTCCCGCCGGTGCTGCGAATTTCCGCCTCCACCCGGCTCATGCTGCTGATGCAGCGGCTCATCGAAATCCTGGACGACAAGAGCGTCACCATCAACCACGGCGCGCGCAACACGTCCGGAGGGCGCGCCGAGTTCTCCACCCGTCAGATAGCCAGCTTCTGGCTGATGCACGCCGTGAACTCCGCTCTGGCGCCGCTGCGTCACCAGTTCATCGCCAAGCGCGGCCATCCCGAGGAGTTGTTCGTCGAGTTGTCCCGCCTCGCCGGCGCTCTGTGCACCTTCGCTCTCGATTCGCATCCGCGCGACCTGCCGCTGTACGATCATGACAACCTGAGCGATTGCTTCGAAAAACTCGATCGCCACATTCGCGCGCACCTGGAAATCATCGTTCCCACCAACTGCATTTCGATCCCGCTGAAACGCACGGAGAATTACTACTACGAGGGCGACGTCACCGACCAGCGCTGCCTGGGCCGTTCGCGATGGCTGCTGGCCATTCGCGCCCGCATGGGCGATGCCGAGTTGATGGCTAAAGCGCCGCCGCTCATCAAGGTCTGCAGCCCGGCCTTCGTGCGGGAACTGGTCAAGCGCGCCCTTCCCGGACTGGCGCTGACTCATCTGCCGGTGCCGCCGCCGGCGGTTTCCGCGCGCCTCGAAACGCAATACTTCGGTCTCAGCAAGGGTGGCCCCTGCTGGGACCACATCAACCTGACGCGCAAGGTGGGCGCGTACGTTCCCGGCGAGTTTCCCGATCCTGAAATCGAAATTCTAGTCGTGCTGGAACACTAATTATGAGCCCTTCAGCCAGTACCCGCAGGCCGGAAAACCTGCCGCTCATTTTCCAAGAAGTCTTCACCGCCATCGAACGGCTGCGCTCGAATCGCCAGGGCGTCACCGATTCGCAGTCCTTCCGTCATCACACCCGCGAAGCGCTCAAGACAGCCGCCAGCCAGGCGCTGGCCGCCGGTTACCCATCCGAAGACGTCAAGGTAGCCACCTTCGCCACAGTCGCGTTCCTGGACGAATCCGTCCTCAATTTGCAGAACCCCGTTTTCACCGACTGGCTCAGCAAGCCGCTGCAAGAGGAGTTGTTCGGTACGCACATCGCGGGCGAGGTCTTCTTTCAGCATCTGCAGCAACTCCTCGGCCGCAACGATTCCGCGGACCTGGCGGATGTGCTCGAGGTCCACTATCTCTGCCTGCTGCTCGGTTTTGGCGGGCGCTACAGTGCCGGCAATCGGGGAGAGTTGGCGCAGGTGATGAGCCTCACCGCGGAAAAGATTCGCCGCGTCCGCGGCCAGTTCGGGCCGCTTTCGCCGGGATGGATGCTCCCCGAGGAGACCGTGCGCAGCCGCGCGGATCCGCTGGTGCGAAAGTTGGGCTGGCTGGCCCTGGCATGTGCGATATTGATGTTGCTGCTTTTCGGCGGCTACAAACTCACCCTGGGTTCGGGAGTGTCGGACGTTCAGGCCATCGCCACTCCAGCGCGATAGTTAGGAGATCCACGTGATCATTCTCTACGTTTTGCTCGCGGTTGCGCTGGTAGCCCTGATCGTCCTGGTCATTCTTTTCTTCCTCAAGAAAAAGAAAGCCAAGGCCGCTGCCGCTCAAGCCGGCGAACCCATGGCGCCGGGCGGAGACGAAATCTCGGTGCTGGTGCACGCAGCCGAGGCCAAGCTCTCCGCCGCCAAACTCGAACAGGGCGCCAAGATCGCCAACCTCCCGGTTTATCTTCTGATGGGCCAGTCCGGCAGTACCAAAACCAGCGTCATGATTCACTCCGGTCTCGACCCGGAACTGCTGGCCGGCCAGGTTTATCAGAATGCCGACGTGGTGCCGACGCGCGCCGCCAACCTGTGGTTCTCGCGCCGCAGCATCTTCGCCGAAGCCGGCGGCAACCTGTTGGCGGACTCAAGTCAGTGGAATCGCTTCGTCCGCAGACTGCAGCCGCGCTCCTCAGTGGTCAGTAAAGGCGGGCAGGCGCCGCGCGCGGCGCTGGTCTGTTTTGACAGCGAGACCTTCACCCGCGCCGGCGCGCAGGAAGCCGTGGTGAACGCCGCTCGCACCTTGCGCGCCCGCCTGGGCGAGATTTCCCAGTCATTCGGCATCAATCTCCCGGTCTATGTGCTGTTCACCAAGATGGACCGGCTGCCGTTCTTCACCGAGTACGTACGGAACTTCAGCAACGACGAGGCCGCGCAGGTGGTCGGCGCGACTCTTCCGCTCCTCAGCGGCCGCAGCGAGGGCGTGTATGCCGAGGAAGAGACCACGCGCCTGACCGGCACTTTCGAGCGCTTGTTCCGATCGCTCGCCGACGCTCGCCCCGAGTTTCTGACGCGCGAGACCGATTCCGCGAAGCTGCCCGGCACCTACGAGTTTCCCCGCGAGTTCCGCAAGATTCGTCCCGCCGTGGTGCAGTTTCTGGTGGATCTGTGCCGGCCCAGCCAGTTGAGCGTCGGACCGATGTTGCGCGGGTTTTACTTCACCGGTGTGCGGCCGATCATTATCAACGAAGCCGCTCCGGTTGCCGCCGCTGCGCCGCAGTCTCAGGCCGGCTACGGGTCGGCCGCCGGCGCCACCGGCATCTTCAAGGCGGGCCCGCAGGCGCCTGCCGCCCAGGCCCCGCCGCCGCAAGTGGGCGGCACGCGTAAAGTGCCGCAGTGGCTCTTCCTCAGCCACTTGTTCACGGATGTTCTGCTCGCCGATCGCGCTGCCATGGGCGCCAGCGGCTCGAGCACCAGGACGAGTTTCGCGCGCCGCGTGCTGTTCCTCGCGGCCGCCGTGTTGTGCCTGGCGCTCTCCATCTTATTCACGGTTTCGTTCTTCAATAACCACGGCCTGGAAACGCGCGTGCGCACGGCGGCGCAGGGCAGCGCAGCCGCCGCCGTGGCCGGCGCCAATCTCGCGCCGGTCGATAGCCTGCGGAAACTGGAGGCACTCCGCCAGTCGCTCGAGACATTGATCCAGTACCGGCGTGAAGGCGCTCCCTTGTTCTATCGCATGGGCCTGTATGTCGGGAACGATCTCTATCCTGAAGCATGGCGCATTTATTTCGAACGCTTCCGCCAGTTACTGTTCGCGCAAACGCAGAACAACATTGTGCAAGGGCTGAGTGGCCTGCCCGCGACTCCGGGACCGGAGTACAGTCCCACCTACGATGCGCTGAAGGCCTATCTGATCACCACCTCCCACCATGAGCACTCGACCAGCCAGTTTCTTTCCCCGGTTCTGATGAAGTGGTGGGCCGCCGACCGCGCCATCGATCCGGAGCGCCAGCAGCTCGTTCAAAAGCAATTCGACTTCTACTCCGATGTACTCAAGGAAGAGAATCCGTACTCGGAAGCCAACGACGCTTTCACGATCGAAAAAGCGCGTCGATACCTGACCCAGTTTGCCGGTACTGAGCGCGTCTACGCTTTCATGCTGTCCGAAGCCGGCAAGCACAACCCACCCATCAACTTCAATCGCCAATTCGCCGGATCGGCCCAAACGGTCTTAGAGACGTACGAAGTGCCCGGCGCGTTTTCCAAGGGTGGCTGGGCATTCATGAAAGACGCCATCCAGCACGCCGACCGGTACTTCAGCGGCGAGCAGTGGGTCCTCGGCGACCAGGCTTCCGCCAACATCGATCGCGCCAAGCTGGAGCACGATCTGCGCGTGCGCTACAACGCCGACTTCATCCTGAAGTGGCGGACCTATATCAAGTCAGCCTCGGTGGTCCGCTACGCCAGTCTGGCCGACGCTTCACAGAAGTTGACCCAGCTTTCCGGCAACCAGTCGGCGCTGCTGGAGTTGTTCGCGCTGGCATCGCAAAACACGGCGGTAGACGATCCGGATGTTAAGTCGGCGTTTCAGCCGGTGCAGACTGTGGTCCCGCCGGAGGTCACCGACAAATACATTCAGCCGCCCAACCAGAACTATGTCAACGCGCTGGTGACTCTGCAGGCATCGCTCGAATCGATTGCCACCCAAGGTGGAGCCCCTACCGACATGGCGGCGGCGCCGACTCTGCAGAACGCTACCCAAGCCAAGGTCACCACGCGCCAGATGGCACAGGCCTTCCGCATCGATTCGGAAACCCATCTCGAGGCCGGCGTGCAGAAGCTGCTGGAAGACCCAATCGTTTACGTGGAAGGCATGCTGCGCGCGCTCGGGCCCGCCGAGTTGAATGCCAAAGGCAAGTCGCTGTGCGGACAGTTCCGCGCGGTGTTGTCCAAGTATCCGTTCAATTCCAACGCCACCGTGGAGGCCACTATGGCCGATGTCAACGGGCTTCTGCGCAAGCCCGATGGCGCCCTCTGGAGTTTCTACGATCAGAACCTGCAGAAGCTGCTGGTCAAACAGGGATCGCAGTTCGCCATCGGTCCCTCGGGTGGCGTGAACCCGGCATTCCTCAACTTCTTCAACGCGGCCACCGCGTTTTCCGACGCGATCTATGCGGGCGGCGCGCAGGACCCGCACTTCAATTATGCGCTCAAGCCGGAACCTTCGGAGAATATCCAGACGGTGAACCTGCTGATTGACGGGCAGAGTCTCAGTTACTCGGGCGGCACGGCCACATCCAAGCAGTTCACCTGGCAAGGAGGCGGCTCGCACGGTGTGAAAGCGTCTGTCAAACTCGGCGGTCCGGACATCACGTTCTCGGATTCGGAGGGTCTCTGGGCGGTATTCCGCTTCTTCAACAGAGCCGACCGGTGGACGCCCGCCGGCGCCGGTTATTCGCTGGAATGGATCATCCGCGCGGGCAAGGACCCGATGAAGGTCAACGGCAAGCCTCTCATCGTCCACTTTGAACTCGATATGACCGGCGCGCCGGCGGTCTTCCAAGCCGGTTATTTCTCGCGCCTCGCCTGCGTAGCAGACGTCGCGCGGTAGCGCATCAGAGCCGCGACCGTAGGGAGCGGTTGCCGGAGTTATTACGGAACGAGGCCTTATGTCCGAACGCATTCCAAAAGTATCCGTCGGCATCGATGTCAGCGCGGGCACGCAGCCAATCCTCGGCGTGCCCGAGGCCGATACGCCATTTCGTATGCTGATCCTCGGCGATTTCAGCGGCCGCGGGCTTCGTGGTGAGCGGGCGCCCCTTGCCGGACGCCGCCCCTTGGCGGTGGACAGCGACAATCTCGACCAGGTGCTCGCGTCGCTTTCACCTTCGGTCCAGCTTCCGCAGGGCACGCTGCGATTTCGCGCGCTTGACGACTTTCATCCCGATCACATCTATCAGCACGCCGATGCTTTCCGGAAGCTGGCGGACCTGCGCCACCAGCCCGCGCCCGTTCCGGCGGTGCCTCGGGAAACGCCGCGGTCCGCCACGCCCACGGCTCCAGCATCGGGCCGGAGTCTTCTCGAAAGCATGATGGAGCGGTCCGACGAGGAGCCGGCTTCCCGCGTGGTGGAGGCTCCCGACGCGATGGCCGAATTCATCAAGAGAGCCGTCGAGCCTCATCTGGCGCCGCGCCAGGACCCAAGGCAAGAGGAATGGGCCGCGCGCGTCGATGCCGCGGCGGGCGAGCAGATGCGTGGCGTCCTCCACCATCCGCATTTCCAATCGCTCGAAGCCGCGTGGCGCGCCGTCGCCATGCTGGTCGACCGGCTCCAACCTGACACCGATCTCAAGATCTACGTGTTCGACTCGACGCTCGAAGAACTGATGGCAGACGCCGCCTCCCTCGAACGCTGCCTCGGCGGTTCTGCTTCGGCCCCTTGGGCGCTGATCGTAGGCAACTTCGTTTTCGGACAGACTGCCGAGGATGCCGCCAAGCTACGATGGCTGGGCCGCCTCGCCTCCTCGTTAGGTGCGCCATTTCTGGGCGAAGCGGTGCCTCCATCCGATGCTCCCGGTTCCGAGTGGCAACAACTCGTCCACTCTCCGGAGGCGCGGTGGATCGGCCTCGCCTTGCCGCGCTTCCTGCTGCGCCTGCCTTACGGGAAAGACACTGCGCCGGCCGAGCAGTTGGAGTTTGAAGAGATGCCGGAGAGCGTCCACGCGGACTATCTGTGGGGTAACCCGGCGTTCTTATGCGCCTGCGTCCTCGGCCTGGCCTTTCGCGCCGATAACTGGGAAATGCGTCCCGCGCGCCATCGGGAGATTGGCGGACTGCCGCAGCACATCTACCGTGCGGATGGCGAATCCGTCGCCAAACCCTGCGCCGAAGTGCTCCTCACCGATACCGCCGCCGAGTTCATTCTGAGCAACGGGTTCATGCCCCTCGCTTCGATGAAGGATCAAGATTCCGTCCTCCTCGTTCGCCTGCAGTCCATCGCCGATCCTCCCGCGCCCCTGTCCGGCCGGTGGGGCAGCCGCGGGTAGTTCCGCGACCCTGACAAGCGTAAAGACGGTGTGACCCAGGGATTCCGTAAAGGTCCTCCGTGCTGGGGCCGCCAAGGTTGGGCGGAGTCTTTCCGAACCCGTCGTGATTAGGTGCTGGATGGCGTGCATGTGGGCGGTGCCGTTGCCGCCCGGAGGTGCGGCATGTCGCACCTATAGTCAGGCGGTCGTTCCGCTGAAGCGAGAAACGACGTCACCCGGCCGTCGATCTGATAATCGGCACACCCGGAGTCGGTGCATGGCGCCGCATAAGGGCCAGGATCGCGACGCCGCCAAGCAGGAGCAGATAGCTCGCCGGCTCTGGCGCAGAAGCGGCATCGCTGAACGCAACGTTGTCAATCTGAAACCATACCTCACCACTGGGCGCCGCATTGCCAAAGAGGGTCACGGATGTTACGCTAGAGAACCCGGTTAACGTGTTGGTTTCGAATGTCTGCGTGGGATTTACAGAGAGCGTTTGGGTTACGGTGCCACCCGCCGACAATGTGCCGGTAATGGTCACGCTTGCGAGATTGTCGCCCGGGTTGAACTCGCCGACGTCGATTGAAGTCAGCGTGAATGGGGTCGAGTCAACCCTTTCGATCTCGATGGACCCGTAGTAGTAGCCACTCGCAAGACCCGTCGATCCAGAGTACTCAGGACCAGTTGTTCCTGGGACCCAGAAAGTGTTAAACGGTGCAGACGCAAGCATCAAGAACTCAAAGCTACTGTCAATGTATGGGCTGGAGAGCGCGGTATTTCCGCTATCAGGATGCGCTAAAGACTCGAAGGTAATCACTCCGGCAAAAGCCGGTCGTCCGGCCGCCATGGTAAGCAGCACGGCTGAGAAACAAACCAAAACCTTCATCGGACCTCGCAGTTGACGATCTGGGACTAGTTCCAGTTTATACCACCTAGTAGATAAGAAGATCTGAAAATCTTGAAATTCCGAGTAATGGTAGTAATAGGGTGTCTGCCTGACTCAATTGTCCCCAAGATGTAGCGTTATCCTCGCGCGTGGGGCAGGATGTCATCCGGATGTCATCCTGCGCGCGACGCGCAGGGCGCCCGGCCAACCGCCGCGCGGGCCGATTCCCATCGGCCCGCAACTAAATAAGCAAACTGCCCCACAAAGCCACACCTTTAGCTCCATGGCCGCGAGGCCGTGAAGGCGGGCCTCACTTACTCGCGCTAGCCAGCAGCGTGTCTATCTTCGCGATGTATTTCTTGGCGCGCTCGGATTCCGGCATGTCGGGGTTGAGAGCGATGGTCTCGGAGAAGTGCTTGCGCGCCGGGATCAAGCTCTCCACGGTTCCGGAGGCTTGCGCCTTGCTGGTGTACGCGAGGGCCAGACCGAAGTGGGCGAACGGATCCGATGAGTCGTACGTGAGAGATTTCTGGCAGTAGGCGATGGCGCTGTCGAACTGATTCAGCAAGCGCTCGCTGTCGCAAAGTCCGAAATACGCCAGGCTGCGTAGGTCCATCCATACATCGCGCTGCGCGGCGCGCTTCTTCTTGCCGAACCCAATCAGATACCCGAGCACGTAATAATTCATTTTGCCCGCCAGCCGGCTGTCGAAATCGCTGAGCTTCAGATACTGCTGATAGGAGTCGGTGGCTTCCTGGTACTTGCCGCTGAGGCGCAGGCTTTCCGCCAGCCAGAAGTGCGCCTCGGCGTTCGCGGGCGTGAGCCGAATGGCGTTGCGCGCGGCCGCGATCGAGTCCGCGTAAAGCTCCTTCATGCGCAGGGCTTGGGCGAGAAGATACCAGGCGAGCGCGTCCTTCTCGTTCCGCTGCACCACCACGTTCAATTGGCGAATCGATTCGTCGAGCGCGCCCTTATCGAGCAGCATGCCGCCCAGCGTGGCGCGCGCTTCCAGGTAATCCGGATCGATTTCGATGGCCCGCCGTAGGGCCTTCTCGGCTTCGTCCTCCTGAAAAAGATCGCGGTAGACGCGGCCCAGATAGAGTGCCGCCTGGCTGTAGTTGGAGTCGGCTGCGAGCGCCGCCTGGAAACACTCGACGGCCTTGCGATAGTTCTCGGGCGTGCCTTTGTTATAGAGATCCAGGCCCTTGTCGAACTGCTCGACGGCCGCGTGCGGACGGCGGCGCACGATCAGGATCTTCAGCGAGACGGTGGATTCCTGCCCCGGGTAGACGGTCTCCTCCCGCGGGCCATCGGGTTCGTAGCCCATGTGCACGCCTCTCACCGTGTGGACACCGGGCTGAAGGCCGGGCAGGCGCAAGGGCGTCCCCTGATTGACCACCCCGGCGGACTTGCCGTCCACGAAGACTTCCACGCCGTCCATGTTGGTCTCGAAGACCAGCGCGCCGTTCTTCGGCGGCGGAGGTGCACCGGGCGCCGCTCCCGAGGGCAGATACGCCAGCAGCATGTTGGGATCGAAGCTGCCGCGCTCCGAAGTCGGGTTCTGCTGCCCGTTGGTCACCTCGCGCACGTTGCGGCGGACGTACTCGGCGAGTTCGTCGGCGGTCACGATGCCGTCGTGCGACTCGTCGGCCGCGCCCTCCAGGCCCTTGACGACGTAGTAGGTGAAGATGCCATGCCCGCCGCCCCAGTCGGCGCTCTCGAAGGAGCGCTCGCGGTCGCGGCTGGCGGTGAGCGAAAACAACGAGGAACTCAGATCGAGCAGGCCGCGGCTGACTGCGGCACGGTCGGCTTCCGGTGTGATGGCTCCGCTGTGGCAAGCGTCGGTGATCAACACCTTCCACTTAGCCTTGATGCGCGAGCCGATCACCGAGCCCAGCGTATCCATGGGGTAACCGGTCGCGGCGATGTTGCCGGGGTCCAGATCGTATGGCGCGAGATAGCCGCGTCCGTCGAAAACAAAGCCATGGCCGGCGAAGTAAATCAGCACGCGATCGCCGTCGTGCGCCGTCGCTGGCAGCCATTCTTCCAGTTCGTGGCGCATGTTGGCTAGGGTGGCGCGCGGGCCAGATAGCTTATGCACATTCTCCGCGTGGAAGTTACCGCCTTCCGGGCTAATGAGAATGGAGTAAATCGACTCCGCATCGCGCTCGGAGAACTGTAACTGGTCTTTGGCGGCCAGGTTCTTGTAATTGGCGATACCAAGCACCAGCGCGTACGAGCGTGGAATGGTGACACCAGGTTGCGCGGGCTTGGTGGGCGGCGGGCCGCTTTCATATTTCAGGTCGCGCTGCTGCTTCTGCTCCGGCGGCGGCGCCTGCGCGGCCAGCGCCGCTGCCAAGGCCGCCAGAATGCCGAGAGCGCGGGTGAGTTTCATCACATTCATTTGTGCGCCAGCCGAAACTCGTAGATCACCGGTGCGGTGAGCGGCTCGGGCGATGCCACCACCGAAACATCCTGATCACGGATGAACATGAGCTGGCCTGAGCTTGCGCCGGGCACCCCACTCAGATTGTCCGGAAGTTTCTCCTCGGGTCGCACACCTTTTGCGCCGGCCGAGCCGTCCACGCATTCGCCGCGCGCCTTGAAGATGGTGTCATCGCACCTCGGCACCAGGCGCGGCGGTACGGCGCCGGGCTTCGGCGGCGGAGGCAGCGGCTGATATTTCGGTTGCGCCCCCAGCGCGAGCGGCGTCACCATCCAGTACAGGATGTCCTGGCCCGGCGGCCCGCTGACACGAAACCAGCCCTGGACGGCAGGCACCACGTATTCCTTTGCGGCCTCGATGCGGTTCTGTTCCCCGGTGTCCTCCCGAGGGAAGAGAATCTCGTAATCACCCGAGGTCGCTTGGTTCATGACATAGAGGTATCCGTCGAAGTTGGTATGGAACCGGAAACGGACGCGGTCGCCTTGCGCAAATACCAAGCCGGGGTCTACCGCCCTCCAGGCGCCGCCTTCCTGGCGCTCCAGAGTGAGTTCCATGCGGCGCGGCCCTTGCTCCAGGCTCTTACTCTGGCCGGCCGCGGAACCGGCCATGACGAATATCGCCGCGAACACCGGAAACAGTGAAGTTTTCAGATTCATAAGGCGTCTTCCGCCTCGCTTCGCATTTGCCTTACTGATGCTTCAAGACAAAGTCCGCCACCAGGCGTGAGTCCGGGCTGCCTGTGCGGTTGAGCACATAAACGGCATTCTCTTTCTTCTCGCCCGGAGTGCTCTCGTCCACTTTCTCGAAAACCAGATCCCGCGCGTAAACCTCGCTGCGCAGGCGGCCGACGAGCGGATCGCCGAGCGGGCTGGCTTCTGCCGAGAGAAGCTTGGGCTGCTCGACGGACTTAGCCGGCGCGCTGGTGGGCGACACGCTTCCGCTGCCGAGCGAGTAGATCAACTTTTCCAGGTTGGGCTCGGGCCGCCGTGAAAGCACGATGAAAAGCTGCTCCTCGCCCGGTTGCTGGTCGAACGCAAATCGGCCCGGCGCGGAAGGAATGGTGTACTGCTGGCCGCTTTCGACGCGATTGTTTCCGCCGGCGACTTCCGCGGTCGGGAAGAGAATCTTCCAGGTGCCGCTGGCGCCCTTCATCGCAATGTACAGGTAACCGGCATCGTTCACCTCGACGGCGACGCGAATTCGATCGCCGGAGTGGAAGACGGTGTCCGGCGCAGCTTCGCGGTAATCGTCTCCGCCGTTGTTGCGCAAAATGCTGTAGCGCAGCCCCAGGGGTTTCCCCGTGTACGCGGTCCGGATAATGTGCGCGCCGCCGGAGGAGACCGTCGGCGAGGCATCGCGCTCTGCCGGCGCAGCACTGGCGGGCGCTTCCACGGCCGCTGGAGGCTGCGACTCGCCGGCCGGCGCGGCCTTTTTCGGCGCAGTTCGCTTCGCCGGCGGGCCCGGTGCTTTCTGCGCGGCCGCCGTTGGGGCGTAGAACAAATCGCGGGCGGACATCTGCTGAGCCGGCTCCGAGGCGACGGTTTGGGCAAATAGTGCGGCCGCTCCCAAGATTGAACAAAAGATCGTCTTTTCGACCAGCATAAGTGACTCCCCGGCGTCCCCGCAGATATTATGCTTCCAATTCTGCCACAAATAGTACTATCATTTCGAGGATGAGGGTACAAGTGCGAATCGGAGCCGTGGCGCGCGCCCTGTGCATACTGCTCGCGGAGGTTGTCCTAATTCAGACATGGCCTGTCCCGGCCAGGGCCCAGGAACAGGAACCCGCGAAATTGGATATTTCGATTCTCGAGGGAGAAGGATCGATCAACAATATCCGCCAGCGTGTGGCGCGAGAAGCCATGGTCCAGGTGGATGACGAGAACCACAAGCCGGTGGCCGGAGTGGCGGTTACGTTCTTCCTGCCCGAACACGGCGCCAGTGGTGTTTTCTCGAATGGCACCCACAGCCTTACCGTAATGACCGACGACGCCGGGCACGCCGTGGCGCGCGGAATGGTTCCGAACAAGTTGGCCGGCGACGTGCAAATCCGCGTTGTAGCGCGATACAAGAACCTGGACGCCAACACTACCATCCATCAGCAGAACGTCGCGGCGGCCGCCGCGGCCGGGGCGGCTGCGAGCGCTGGGATCTCCGGGAAAGTCCTGGCGATCATCCTGGTCGTTGCCGCGGCGGGCGTGGCGGGCGGCGTGGTGGCTGCCACTCGCGGCGGCGGCGCGTCTCCCACCACAATCACGGCCGGGACGCCCACGGTGGGCGCCCCGCACTAGCCGGAAAAGGTGATCGACATGACATCAAGCTTGTTAGTGCGGACGTTTACAGCAGTTCTCTCCGCCGGTTTCGCGTTTGCCGGGAGCAGCATCGTGACCACCCTCGGCGGCCCGCGCTTGGGGTTGGTCTTCGACCGTGCGGCTGGGGGCTTGCGTCCCATCGGCGGCATCCCCGGTGCGGCGATTACCGGTGAACCGCTGGCCCTGGGCTTCACCATTTCGCGTGCGGAAATCTCACCCGCGCAGGACGCGGCCCTGGTGGTGAATGCGAGGAATTCTTCGGTGGCGCTAATCCGCGCATCCGGCGGCGATTGGGTGGTGGCCTCGCTCGACGGAGTCGAGGCTGCGCCGGATAGCATGGTTTTCAGTCCGGGCGGAAGCGCGGCGGCCCTTTATTACGCAGCCGGCCGTGTGCAGATTCTCACCGGCCTGCCTGCCGCCCCGGCCGTTGCTGGCGATATCGACGTGTCTAGTCTGCCGGCTCCGGTCACGGCTATGGCGGTGGATGATACCGGCAGCTTCTTGCTGATGGCTGCGGGCCAGGCGGAGTCGGTGTCCCTCTATCGTATTCCGGTAAACTCAGCGCCCATCCTGCTCGGCTCGTTCCGCAGCGTATCTTCCGTGCGGCTTTTCAACGCAGGCACGCAGGCGCTGGTCACCGATACTCTCGCCGCGACCGTCTACCAGGTTGCCGGCCTGGCCGGCGCGGCGGTAATCCAGGTAGTCGCCTCTCCGAGTAATGGAATCCTGGGACTGGTTGCCGCCGACACCGATGCCGCCGGCCAACGCGTATTCGCCGCCGTCGGCACCGGGACCGTGTTCATCTTCGATCGCAGCGGCGGCCCTGCTATAACACTCGATTGCGCCTGCACTCCGACTGGGTTATTCCGGCTTGCGGGCGCTGCGACATTCCGCCTGACCGAACTTGCCGGCGGCCCGCTCCAGGTGCTCGACGCGAATGCTGCGCCGCGCATCGTGGCAGTGCCGCCGCCCGTCCAGGCGGCTGCACTTCCGGGGGGCCGCCGATGAGACGCCTGATTCTTCTTGCTGTTTGCCTGTTGCTGGGCGGGTTCACGCTATGGGGACAGGTTGTAATCGCGCCCGCCACTCTTCCCAACGAAATTCTCGGCGACGCTTACTCGCAGACGATCACGGCCACCAGCCAATATCAAGCGCAGGGCCATAACACATTCTCGCTGGCCTCCGGGACTCCGCCGTCCGGCCTTAACTTGGCCGCAAACGGAACTCTGTCTGGCACGCTGACGGCAGTGGGGACATTCACCTTCACCGTGCAGTGCGTCGTCACCGCGACCATCAACGGTGTCATCCAACAGCCACTGACCGGAACACGGGCTTACACGGTAGTGATCTATCCGGTTCTCGCCATTACCACGGCTAGCGGGAATCCGGGGACTGTGGCTGTTCCTTACTCCCAAACGTTTGCAGCAACCGGCGGCGCGGGCGCCGCAACTTACACGTGGTCATTGGCCACCACCGAGCCGCCTCCAGGTCTGACGTTCTCCGCCACGGGCGTGCTCAGCGGGACTCCGACGACTGCGGGAACCTATCCCTTGTTTGTCCAGGTTTTCAGCCAGATCCCCGGCTTCGGGACAGTGACAGCGACCCAGACGTTCAGCGTCGTGATCGCCCCACTCCCCACACTCGCTATAACTGGTACCTTGGCCGGCGGTACGGTCGGCGGCGCCTATTCGTCTACGCTCGGCGCCACCGGCGGATATGGAGCAGGCACTTATACATTCGCGCTGACCTCCGGGACTCCGCCATCCGGCACTACTCTGTCTGCCGGCGGTACTCTGTCAGGCACGCTGACGGCAGTGGGGACATTCACCTTCACGGTGCAGGTCACCAGTTTCAACCCCAAACTTGGTTCCAGCTTCCCGGCAGTCATCGCACCACGGTCTTTCACGGTAGTGATCGATCCGGTTCTCGCGATCACCCCGCTGACCCCGAACCCGGGCACGGTAGCTGTTGCTTACTCCCAGACGTTCACAGCAACCGGAGGCGCGGGCCCTTCAACTTATGCGTGGTCTTTGACGACCAGCACACAACCGCCCGGTCTCACGCTCTCTGCCGCGGGCGTGCTCAGCGGAACCCCGACGGCTGCGGGAACCTTCAACTTCTCCGTCCAGGTTTCCAGCCAGATTCCCGGTCTCGGGACAGTGACGGCAAGCCAGGCGTTCAGCGTTGTAATCGCCGCGCCTCCCCCGCTCACCATTACCGGCAGCCTAGGCAGCGGTGCGGTGGGTGTTGTTTATTCGGCTACGCTCGGCGCCGCGGGCGGATACGGAGCAGGCATTTGCACATTCTCGGTGGCCTCCGGGACTCCGCCATCCGGCATTACTCTATCTGCTGGCGGAACTCTGTCGGGCACACCCACGGCGGCGGGGACATTCACCTTTACGGTGCAGGTCGTCAACACCCTGACCATCAATAACGTCACTTTTCCGCCGCTCACAGCAACACAGTCTTACACCGTATTGGTCTATCCGGCTCTTACGATCACCACACAGGCTGCGAATCCGGGGACTGTGGGTGTTTCTTACTCGCAGACGTTCACGGCAACCGGGGGCGCGGGCTCGTCAGCTTACACATGGTCTTTGGCGGGTGGCACGCCGCCTCCAGGTCTGACACTCTCCGCCGCGGGCGTACTCAGCGGGACTCCCACGGCCGCGGGAACCTTCTCTATCTACGTCCAGGTCTCCAGCCAAATCCCCGGCGCCGGTGCGCAGACGGCGAGCCAATGGTTCACCGTTACGATCACCGCAACTACTTCCCTCACCATTATCGGCAGCTTGGGCGGTGGTACGGTTGGTGTTCCCTATTTTGCGACGCTCTCCGACTCAGGCGGATACGGAACCGGCACTTACACCTTCTCGCTGGCCTCCGGGACTCCGCCGGCCGGCCTTACGCTATCTGCCAGTGGAGCTCTGTCGGGCACGCCAACGACGGCGGGAACATCCACGTTTACAGTACAAGTCACCAACACTTACCCAAGCCCTGTTGCCAACTTCCCGCCAGTTACCGGAACACAGTCGTTCACGGTGACGATTTATCCGGTGCTCACCATCACCACCGTGAACGTTAGCGTGGGGGCTGTTGGCGCCCCTTACTCCCAGACGTTCACGGCAATCGGAGGCGGGGGCGCTTCAACTTACACATGGTCCTTGGCCGGCGGTACACTGCCGCCGGGTCTGACGATCTCTGCCGCGGGCGTGCTCGGCGGGACTCCCACGGCTGCGGGCAGTTTCACGTTCTCGGTCCAGGTCTCCAGCCAGATCCCATCTGGTGGCACCCAGACGGCGAGCCAAGGGTTCAACGTTGCGATCGCCACGGTTCCTTCCCTCAGCATTGCCGGCATCTTGGGCGGCGGCACGGTCGGTGTTCCCTATTCGGGGACGCTCACGGGTTTCGGCGGGTATGGCGCCGGCGCATACACATTCGCGCTGGCATCGGGGACCCTGCCGGCGGGCATTACGTTGTCTGCCAGCGGAACTCTCTCGGGCACGCCAACTGCCGCGGGGACATCCACCTTCACCGTGCAGGTCACCAACACCCTCACCAGCGCTGCTGCCTCTTTAGCGCCACTCACCGCAACGCAGTCTTACACGGTAGTGATCTATCTGGTTCTCGCGATCACCACCGCGACCGCCAATTCGGGGAGTGTGGGTGTTGCTTACTCCCAGGCGTTCACAGCCACTGGAGGCGCCGGTGCTTCCACTTATACGTGGTCTGTGGCGACCGGTGCGCCGCCTCCAGGGCTGACGTTCTCCGCGGCTGGCGTGCTCAGCGGAACCCCTACGGCTGCAGGAACCTTCAATTTCACTGTCCAGGTTTCCAGCCAGGTTCCCACCATCGGCGTGCAGACGGGGAGCCAGGCGTTCAGCGTGGTGATTACGGCGCTTCCTTCCCTCACCATTACCGGCAGTTTGGGCGCTGGTACGGCGAGTGCCGCCTATTCGGCGACGCTCGGCGCCACCGGCGGATATGGAACCGGCACTTACACATTCTCGCTGGCCTCCGGGACTCTACCGACCGGCACTACTTTATCGGCCGGCGGAATTCTGTCGGGAACGCCAACCGGAGCGGGGACGTTCACTTTCACGGTGCAGGTCACCAGCACCCTCGCCACCGCAGTCGCCAACATCCTGCCGCTCACCGCAACTCAGTCTTTCACGGTAGTCGTTTCGGGGCTTTCCCTCACCATCGCCGGCAGCCCGGGCAGCGGTACGGCGGGTGTTCCTTATTCGGCGACGCTCACGGGCTCCGGCGGATATGGCACAGGCACTTACACATTTTCGCTGGCCTCTGGGACTCTGCCACTCGATATGACGTTGTCCGCTGGCGGAATCCTGTCGGGCACGCCAACGGCGGTGGGGACGTCCACCTTCACGGTCGAGGTCACCAGCGCTCAGACCGGCCAGCCACTCACCGCGACACAGTCTTTCACCATCACGGTGGGCGTTGCACCTGCGCCACCGCTCACGATTTCAGGTCTGCCGGCTACGCCCACGCCGGACACACAGCTAGGCTTGGGCGTGAGCGCCGGCAGCAACTATCCGATTGACATTCAGGGCACCATCACCCTGACATTCGCGCCGGACTCCGGTCCGGATGATCCCAACGTGCAGTTCACCACCGGTGGACGCACGGTCACGTTCCTGATCCCGGCAGGCGCCAGCCAGGCGCAATTCACTCCCACCGTTCCCAGTGTGCAAACCGGCACGGTTGCCGGCACCATCACGCTGACGTTGACGCTGACGGCGGCGGGCGTCGATATCACCCCGGCGCCGGCCCCCACGCAAGTGCTGGTTGTAGCCAAGAGCGCGCCCGTGATCACCAGCGTGGCCGTCACCCCCACCAGCGGAGGCTTCAACCTCGTGGTTGTAGGTTACTCCACCACGCGCGACATGGTTTCCGCGGCGATTACCTTTACCCCCACGTCCGGCGTCACCCTGGCCAGCAACAGCACTACCGTAGCGTTGAGCCCGGTCTTCACCACGTGGTATCAGAGTTCCACGTCGGGTCCGTTCGGCAGCATGTTCTCGCTCGAAATCCCGTTCACGATTCGGAACGGCACGAACCCGCTCGCATCCGTGTCAGTCGCGCTTACCAACTCGCAGGGCACTTCGGCTGCGGCCACCGCTGCCTTTTAGAACGCATGGCGTAGCGGAGCCGCGACCGGAGCGAGCGGCCATGGGCCTGCCCCAACGGGATGAAACCGAGCACCGTGGCGCGGCCTGTCAAGGCTGCTGAGCCGAGAGTCGTCTCGGCTTTTCTTCCGCCGCGCGGCGTGATTTTCAACGGAGCGGTCGGTAGCTGTTACTTAGTCGTTAGTAACTCGCCGAATGATGCCAAAGCCTGCGTTCTTACGACTCGGATTCGAACGATAGCACGGGCTCGGCCTGGCCTTCTTCGACGAGTTTCTGCATCAGGTGCGAGCCATATTCGAAGCCTTTGTCGAAGGCTTGCAGATTGAGCTTTTCGAGGGCCGGCGGCACCGAATCTTTGACGGCGTTGCGCAAAGCGTCCGCAGCCACCAGGCCGGTGACGGCGCCCAGGAAACCTACCATGACGATGTTGAGCACCACCTTGCGGCCCAGTTCCTCGGCCAGGCGGGTAGCCGGGACGCCATAGACGCGGGCGCCGGCAGGCACGTTGCCGAGGTGCACCAGGTCCTGCTCGACGATCAGAATTCCGCCGTGCTTGAGGTCGGGCGAAAAGCGTGTGTAGGCTTCCTGCGACATCACCACCAGCACGTCGGGCCGGGTGATGTACGGATAAAGAATCGGATCGTCGGAGAGAATGCACTGCGCGCTCGACGATCCGCCACGCGCCTCCGGGCCGAAGCTCTGCGTCATGGTAGCGTAAGCGCCTTCGAAAATAGCCTTGGCTTTGCCCACCACAATCGCGGCCAGGATCACGCCCTGACCGCCGAAGCCGGCAACGCGAATTTCGGTCAGCATTCCGAGCACCCCACTTCCGGTTCGGCGTAGCGGTCGCCCAAGCTTTCGTGCATCTGCGCCTGCAGCAGTTCGTAGTAATCGGGCCGTTCGCGGTCGATGAACTTGCCGACCACGATTTCCCCGCTCTTGGTCAAGCTGCACTCGCCGGTAGGCGCGCCGTGGCGGATCTTGCTCGCCTGCTTGTAATATTTCATAGTGTCCAGCCCGTCGCCCATTTTGTTGCGCCGCTGGTAGAGGGTGGGACAGGGCGAAACAATTTCGATGAAGCCGAAGCCCTTCTTCTTGAGAACCTCTTCCATGGAGCGGGCGAGCTGCTTGACGTGGAAGGTGGTCCAGCGGGCGACGTATGAGGCTCCGCAGGCGTCGGCGAGTTGCACCAGGTTGAAAGCCGGCTCGAAAACGCCGTAAGGCGCGGTGGCGCTGATGACGTGGCTGGGCGTGGTGGGAGCGGTCTGCCCGCCCGTCATGGCGTAAGTCAGGTTGTTCACGCAGATCACCTTGATGTCCATGTTGCGGCGCGCGGCGTGGATGAAGTGGTTGCCGCCGATGGCGAACAGGTCGCCGTCGCCGGAGTAGACCACCACCTGCAGTTCCGGATTGGCCAGCTTCAAACCGGTGGCGAACGGGATGGCGCGGCCATGCGTGGTGTGGAAGGAATCCAGGCGCGCGTAGCCGGCCACGCGGCCGGTGCAGCCGATGCCGGAGACGATAGCCACCTTATCCAGGTTGGCCTTGGATTCCAGCAGCGCGCGGGTAAAACAGTTGACGGTGGTGCCGATGCCGCATCCGGCGCACCAGATGTGAGGGATGCGGTCCATGCGCAGAAACGGCTCGACCGGGTTAAAGGAACCCTCCGGAATCTCGCATTCGACTTCGAGTAATTGTTCGCTCACTTCGCCGCCTCCACGATGGCTTTGAGAATCACTTCCGGATCGTGCACCGTTCCGCCCGCGTGACTGACTGGGATAACCTTGGCGCGGCCGGCCGCGGCGCGTTCCACTTCATGCACCATCTGGCCCAAATTCAGCTCCGGTACCACGAACGCCTTGACGCGGCCGGCCAGAGCGGCGATGTGCTGCTCCGGGAATGGCCAGGCCGAAATGAGGCGGAACTTGCCGGCGCGGATGCCCCGCGTACGGGCCAGTTCGATCGCCCGTTGCGCCACGCGCGAGGTGATGCCGTAGGAGACCACCGCTACTTCGGCATCCTCCAGGTCGGCGGTATCGCAGATCGCGCGGCCATTGGAAAACGGCTTCAACTTGTCCAGCAGGCGCCGCACCAGGCGGTCCTGCGTGGCTACGTCCATGCTGGGGTAACCGCGTTCGTCGTGCGTCAATCCGGTGACGTGGAAGCGGTAACCATCCCCCGCCTTGACCATTTCCGGCACTAGGTCCTCGCCCGGTTCGAAGGGGTGGTACTCAGCGGGCGGCTTGTGCGTGTAGCGCCGCGGCGACACCTCAATCTGGTCGGCGGGCGGAATGATGACTTTTTCCGTCATGTGGCCGACGCACTCATCGAGCATCATCATCACCGGTACGCGGAACTCTTCGGCCAAGTTGAAGCCGGTAATGGTGAGATCGAAGCACTCCTGCGGGGAATTGGGGCAGAGCGCGATGATGCCGTAGTCGCCGTGCGATCCCCACCTCGCCTGCATCATGTCGGCCTGCGCCGGCAGCGTCGGCAGGCCGGTGGAAGGACCGCCGCGCTGCACATTCACAAACACGCACGGAGTTTCGGTAATGGCCGCGTAGCCGATGTGCTCCATCATCAACGAAAAACCGGGACCCGAGGTGACGGTGAACGCTTTCGCGCCGCCCCACACGGCTCCCTGGATGGCGATGGAGGCGGCCAGTTCATCCTCCATTTGGATGAAAATGCCGCCGACTGTAGGAATTCTCGACGCAAAGCGTTCAACTACCTCGGTGGACGGCGTAATCGGGTAACCTGCGGCAAATCGCGCACCTGCTGCGAGCGTTCCCTCACAACATGCGTGGTCACCGTCGAGAAAATGAACACCTGTTAAGACTCCCTTGGGGTCAGCGTGCATAGCGCGCTCCATAAATCGCAAAGTCGGGACAGTACATTCCGCACAGGTCGCAGCCGCTGCACTTGTCCGACGCTACGACGTGGGGGGGGTGGTAACCCTTGGAATTGAAAGCGGAAGAGAGAGCCAGCACGTGGGTAGGACAGAATTCCACACAAAAAGCGCAGCCTTTACAGCGTTCCACATTGATGGCGACAAAACCCTTGGACACAGGAACCCTCCATGAAACAGTCACTTGCTATGCTAGCAAGCGTCATGCCATTGAGGGCATTAGAGATCTGAATCGCCGCTATTAGTTTTGTTTTGCTGCCGGCCGGCGGGCTCAATAGAAAGCCCGCGGCCAAGCTGAGAGGAATAGCAGCTTCGGCCGCGGGCTGTTGGGTCCACAACACCCCATTCCACGCGCCATCTTGTGAGCCCAGCCCCTACTGGCCAGGACCGGACGAGGCGGTGGCCGGCGACTTGGCCGCGAAGGTCAAGCCGCCACCGGCCGCCGCTAGAGTATTCTGATTCCGTGGCTGCAGAGAAACCACGCCGACAGCGGACCTGGATGGATCCGCCTGGCTCTGCGCGGTAATGATCGCCGCATACGGTCTGGCGATTCCCGCCGGGGCCGTGTAGATGCCGGCGGCGGTGACCGCTCCGGCCTGGGCTCCGGCCGGCGCACCGGGAGCGAGCGAAACACTCCAGGACACGTTGCGGTTGGCTGCCCCGGCAACCTTGGCGGAGAACTGCTGGATGTCGGCCGAACTCAGTTTCTCGAAAGTCGAGTCCAGAGCAACCTGAACGGCGTCTGCGGCGCCGCTCGGCTGGTTGCCGGCCACCAGCACGGTCTGGCTGGCGCCTTTCGTATCCGCCCAAGTGATTGCCAGGTTGTCCTGTGCGTTAGCGGTACCCGCCACCGAGGCGAGAGGGCCCGGCAGCGTGGCCAACCGCCGATAGGGAACGCCGACGGCCGTCACGTTTCCGGCCCCATCGGTCGCCACGGCTTTGTCCCGCAGGCTGGGCGACAAGGCGATGCAGAGATAGCTCTGGTTGTTCCACCGCAGGGAAAAAGCGTGCATGTATGCCGGCTTACGGACTTCGCGCCCGGTGGCCGGATCGGTGTACGTAATGTCGTTGATGCGCACCGCCGCGGCCGCTTCCAGGTGGGGCATAGCGATCCGGAAGACCGCCGATGCGCCGGAAACGCCCTGCGCGATCTGGTAGTAGCCGGCGGTGCCCGGCACGGTAGAAGCGCTCGATCCGGGCCACAAGTCATCGCCGCTCACCGTGACGCGGCTCTCTTCGCCCGACGCCAGCACCATCTTCGATCCAGCCGGCTCGACCAGCCGTAGCGGACACACCGGCCGCGCGAAGATCGGCACCAGAGAACCCGATGGCGACAAGCGGGATAGCTCGAAACAGCCGAAGGCAGAGAACGGCGACACGACCTCCAACGGAGCGGAACCGGCGTTGCGGGCGGTCAGAGTCAGCACGGCTTCCTCACCAGGGAAATAAACACTGCGATCCACACCGATGGTGCTTACGAGCCGGCCACTGTTGCCTACGGGAGCGATGGTAGTTTGCGCGATAAGAGTGCAACTCATGATTGCGGCTGGAATGGCCGCTCTGAAGACGATTCCGAATGTTGACATAATAAGCCGAGCCTCCTTGGCTCAAAGCTGGGTTGCCCCAGCGAAACCGCAAGCCCGAAAACGAGTACCGCGGGTACTGCAATAGGGTACTGCCAGCCAACTAGTTCTACTAGTACCATGCGCGCGACAGCATTGCCAAGGCCGACTTTAGTTAATTAGGGCCCATGCCCAACGATCTATCACGAACGGCCTATCACGTACGGTGGGAATTGGGCACGGCAGCTTCGAGCGGCCAGCGGCGGCGCGTTATGATGGACGCCATGCGGGCAAGAGGCGCCGGCGGAATGCAAAACGCGGCGGACAGCGCAAAACAGGGAATCGAGGCCGTGCGCGACCTGGCGGAGCAATATCGGGAGGTTCTCTGCCGGGCGAGGCTCGGCATTCGAAATCCGGGCTTCGAGTGGTATCCGTACGACACGCTATCGTCGCTCACTCACTGCAACCAGCTCTTGCGCGGCGCCCACCGGGCGATTTTGGGGCCGGACGGCGGGGGGCGCAAGGTTCTCGACTTGGGCTGCGCGGATGGCGAACTGGGGTTCTTTCTCGAATCGCTCGGCTACCAGGTAACCGCAGTCGACCACGGGGTTTACAACCACAACGGGATGCGCGGCGCGCGCGCGCTCAAGGCCGCGCTCGGGTCGTCGGTGGAGCTGGTGGAACTCGATCTGGACCGGCCGTTCCAATTGCCGGGCGGGCCGTACGATTTGGCGTTTTTTCTGGGCACGCTCTATCATCTGCGCAACCCGTTCCACGTTCTCGAGGAGTTGGCAAAGCGCTCCGCCTTCTGCTTTCTGAGCACGCGCATCGCGCGCCGTTTTCCCGGCGGCGCGCCGATGCCGAAAGACGTGGCGCTGGCGTACCTGCTGGACGAGACCGAGCTCAACAACGACGAGAGCAACTACTTCGTTTTCTCCGAGCCCGGGCTGCGGCTGGCCCTGAAGCGGACCTATTGGGACGTGCTCGACTTCCTCCCGGTGGGCGACACGCGCCGGTCGGACCCGGTGCGCGCGGATCGCGACGAGCGCGCGTTCTGCTTTCTGCGGAGCCGCTTCGACCGGCTTGCCAACGTGGAACTGCTGGATGGCTGGCACCGAGCGGAAGGAACCGGCTGGCGGTGGACGGGGCGCGAGTTTTCTTTCCGCATCCGCTCGACCGGCGCCGCGCGGCCGCGGACGGTGGCGATTGATCTGTTCCTGCCCGACGAGCTTTTCGCCGCTAACGGCACTGTGGCGCTGTCCGGCACGGTGAACGGGAGCGAACTGGAGCCGGCCGAGTTCCGCCGCGCCGGCGCGCACGTGCTGGTTCGGCCGTTGCCGCGGGATGCGGAAGACATGGTGGTGCGCTTCCGCCTGGCGTCCGCTCTGGCTGCCGATGCACACGACTCGCGCGAGCGCGGCGTAGTGGTGGTATCGATCTCGGCGGAATAAGGTGGGGCATGCTTTAGCTTGCCAACGCCCGAACCGACCGCTTTCGGAGCCGCGACCAAAGGGAGCGGTCGGTCTGCGATTGAACTGACTACTTTGTGACGGCCCTGAACGCACGCCGCGAGCGCGCGCGGTTATTCTGGAACGAATGAACCTAGCCATCCAAGCCAACGACGTTCGGCAAGCGGCGGAGCGGATACGCCCGCTGGCGCGCCGCACACCGGTCTTCACTTGCGCGGGATTCGATGCCCGCGCCGGAGCGCGCGTGTTCTTCAAGTGCGAGAACCTGCAGCGCGGCGGAGCCTTCAAAATCCGCGGAGCGGCCAACTTGATTCTTTCGCTTTCCGCGGACGCGCTCCAGCGCGGCGTGGTGGCTTACTCGTCGGGCAACCACGCCCAGGCAGTGGCGATCGCGGCCAAGCACGTGGGCGCCCGTGCCACCATCGTGATGCCGGAGGATGCGCCGCGCGCCAAGATGGAAGCGACGCGCGCACACGGCGCCGCCATTGTGACTTACAACCGGCACACTGAGGTCCGCGAGCAAATCGCCGCCGGCATTTTGCAGCGAACCGGCGCCACGCTGGTGCCGCCGTTCGACCATCCGCTGATCATGGCCGGGCAGGGCACGGCGGCTCTCGAGCTGCTTGAAGAGAGCGGACCGCTCGACGCGCTGATTACGCCCGTGGGCGGCGGCGGCCTGCTTTCCGGATCCGCCACCATCGCCAAAGCCATGTATCCCGCGATCCGCGTTTTCGGCGCCGAGCCGGAAGGCGCGAACGACACGTTTTTGTCGCTCCAGGCCGGCGAGCGCGTCACGGTGCCTCATCCCAACACCATCGCCGACGGGCTGCGCGCGCCGCAGCCGGGCGCGCTGACCTTCCCCGTGGTGCGGCAACTCGCGGAAGCGGTGGTGCTGGTGAGCGACGACGAAATCCGCCAGACGGTGAAATTCCTTCTGCTGCGGCTCAAAGTGCTGGTAGAGCCGAGCGGCGCGGTTCCCGCCGCCGCCGTACTGTTCGGAAAATTGCCGCCGGGCATTGGCTCGTTGGGAGTGATCCTCTCTGGCGGCAACGTGGATTTTGAGGAGTTGGCAAAATACTGAGAGCGATTGAACGCGGTTCCGATACGTTCCATGGCGCGGACCCGACTGGCGTAGCGATTGGCAGGCGAAATCGCCTGCCCCACCTAAAAGTGCAGGCGCAGGCCCAGTTGAAACATGCGTGGGCCGCCGGTTCCCAGCAGCGGCGATAAACCGCTGCCTGGGCTGCCGGTTCCCAGCATCATGTTCAACATGGAAGCCGATTGGCCGAACAGCGGATTGTCGAGGTAGCGCACCGGGTCGGCGAAATTCGGGTGGTTGAGCGCATTGAATGCGTCCACGCGGAATTGCAGGGCAATCTTTTCGCGGATGGGGAAATCGCGGCTGACGGCCATATCGAGTTGTGCCATGCCGAACCCGTTGATGGAGTTGCGGCCCAGATCGCCCTGTTGGCCGGATGGCAGCACCAGGAACGCGGCCGGGTTCAGACGGCGGCCGCCGGGCGTATTGGAGTCGCCGATCCACAGCGGCTGCCCGAGCAGAAGCAGCGGCCGGAAGGCGTTGGTCAGGGTGATGCCGGTATACTCCTCGCTTTCGAGCACGGTGATGGGAAAACCGCTGCGCGCGCGCAAAATCGCGTTGGCCGACCACCCGCCCGCCAACCGCCGCCAGCGCCCATCCTTCTCGCGTTGCGGAATTGTGTAGCTCAGCGTCGTGGTGAAGGATTGGCGTAGATCGAAATCGGATGCGCCTCGGTCGCTCGGCGCCGCGAAGCCCGCCCAAAGCAGGAATGCATCGCTTGAATCGTTGTCGATAGCGTGCGACCAGGTGTACGATACCAGGCCGTTCAAGCCGCTCGTGAACCGCCGCCGGTACTGCGCTTCGAGAGCGTGGTAGGCGGAGTGGCCGTGGTTGGTGGTCAGCGCAATCCAGGAAGTGGCGGAACTGCCCGCGCCGCCCACTTCCCGGCGAAGCAGATCGTAGCCGGCCGAGCCGACGTAGCCGGCCGAGACGATGTCGTGCCTTCCGAGTGCCCGCTCGATCGACAAGTTCCACTGGGCGACGGCGGGCAGGCGCAGATTGGGCAGGAACGCGTAACTGAGTTCCGAAGGAAACGGCACGGTTTCACCGGTGTAGCTGGCCAAGCTGAGCGGACCACCGTTAATGGAATCGGCGGCGATGCTCATGCTCGAGTCGTAATACAGGCCGCCGCCGGCGCGCAGCGCGGTCTTGCCGTCTCCGGTGAGACGCCAGGCGAAACCCAGGCGCGGCGCAAAGTCCCGGTAGGAGGTCGGCCACAACGACGTGATCCTCGGGCAGCACTGAGAGGAGAGAGCCGAAAACGACACCACTTGTCCGGCGGCCGAGTCCCAAAACTTGGTGGCCGGATCGGGGACCGGCGCGGGACTGAATTCCCAGCGCAGGCCCGCGGTCAGCGTAAACCGCGAGGAGACGCGCCAGGCATCCTGAATCCACAGCGACAACTCCGTCACGCCAGCCGATTCGTCCACCGCCGCGCTCTTGGCGATCCACAGATTCTGCTCGGTCGATAAACCTGCGACGTTGTCGGCAATCACGCCCAGCGCCGGCGTCTCGTCGTGGCGAATGGCAAGGACGCGCCGGTAATCCGCGCCCACCTGCATGTCGTGCCTGGCGCGATGGAATTCGAGCGATCCGGTGGTTTGAAACTGCCGCTGGCGGCGCTCGCCTTCCTCTCCGGAGACCAATTGGCCGATTCCGCCGATGGTGAACCGCACCAGGTAATCGCAGTCTTCGGTGACGAACAGGAAGGCGGTGGTGAGCGGCTGCAACTGGCATCCCGGCCCGGTAGCGCCGCCGCCGCCGTTCCATAACGAGTACGCGCTGGACTGGCTCTCGTTGGCGCGCACGGTGAGCACGGTGCGCGCGGTGGGATGGGCCGTCAATCCCAGGGTGAGGCTTTGGAATCGCAGGTCGATGCGGTTCACCTGGAAAGCGCCGAACTGGTTTTCCGATGGCGCGTCGCTATAGCGGCCGAACAGCGAGACGCGGGAGCCGATGGCCTGGTCGGCGCGGGCGCTGCCAGCGGTCAAAGACGCCGGTTGCTCGGAGCGGCCCGCCCAATCCCCGATGCCCGCGGTGAGCAGGCCCTGGTTCGGAACGGGGTAAATGCCCAGCACCGCCTGCGCCCATGTGCCGGCCGTCTGCCGCGCGTCGAGCGACGGCACGGGCTGGTTCCACACATAGGGTTGGGTCAGCCCCAGGTGCTGGAAGGAGAGGAACACGAAGGTGCGGTTGGCGCGCACCGGCCCGCCCAGCGTCTGGCTGATTTCGTTGAGCCGCGCCGCGCCCCGGCCCAGGCTGGCCTGGTTGGCGAACCAATCGTTGGCCGCCAGAACTTCATTGCGCCATCGGTAGTCGAGCGAGCCGTGCCAAAGATTCGCGCCGGATTGGCTGGTGATGGCGATCTGCGCTCCCGGCAAGCGTCCCATTTCGGCGCCGGTGCTGGAGGTGCGAATGGAAAACTCGTCCACCACTTCGGGAGAGATCAGCGAATCCAGGCTGCCGAACGCGCTTACCGGCGGCAAGGTTCCGCCGGTCGATTGCGCCGGAATGCCGCCAGCGGTTACACCGTTGTTGGCGCTGACCCCATCCACCGTGAAGTAGTTCGTGTTGGGCCGCTGCCCGGCGGTGGTGAATTGCCCGGCTTCGCCGCGCGTGGCGGGCGTGACATTGGTGGTCGGCGCGGTATCTAAAAGCTGCAACAGGCCCCCGCCGTTGAGCGGCAGGCGGGCGATTTCGTCGTGCTCGAAGGCGGTTTCGGGGGCGGCGTCCTCGCGGTCGAGCGGCGATGGCACTCCTTCCACGGTGACGGTCTCGAAGATGCTGCCCACCGGGAGCACGAAATCGGCCGCGGCCGCCCGCGCTTCCGCCAAGGGCATGCCAAATCGGACCAGGGTGCGGAATCCCTCCTTGCGCACGGTGATTTTGTAGACACCCGCTTCGAGCGGGCTCACCGCGTAGGCTCCGCCGATTTCTGTTTCCGCGCTGCGGCGAAACCCGGTTTCCTGGTTGGTGACGGTCACCACGGCGCCGGAGATGCCGCCACCGGAGGTGTCGAGCACGTGCCCGGCCAGGCTGGCGTAGCGTTGCGCAGCCACGGGCTGTCCGGCCACAAGAATGGCCCCGAGGACCGCCATGAGACCGCCCGCCCGCATTACTTCTACTCTATCAGCCGGGCGAAGACGGTCCAATGGCGGAGAGCGTACGATCCACCTTTGTGTCGTGCACTCCGCCCCCGTTGCATCTCTAGCGGCGTATCTGCGAAACTTGTCACTACATGCTTGCGCGGCTCTGGCTGCCTCTGCTGGGTGTGGCTCCGTTTGCCTTGGCGCAAAACGCGGCCCTGCCCGCGCACGAGGTGCTGACCTACAGCATCGAGTGGCGTCTCATCACGGCCGGCAAGGTGCGGCTTGAGTGGCAGCAGGCGCGCGCCTCCTCGCAGGTCAACCTCAAAGTGGAATCGATTGGCCTCGTCTCCAAATTATTCCGCGTGGAAGATGCTTACCAGGCGAATCTCAACCAGGACGGTTGCGCCGAATCCACCATGCTCTATTCGCAGGAAGGCAACCGGCAGCGTGAGACGCGCGTCACCTACGATGGTCACAAGGCCAGCTACCTGGAGCGCGACCGCGCCAAAAACGCCGTGCTGCTGGCCCAGGACATCGAAATCCCTCCCTGCGTACACGACGTGGCCGGCGGCTTGTATTTTCTGCGCACCTTGAACCTGGAACCGGGCCACAGTGTCAACGTGGCCGTGAGCGATGGCAAGAAGAGCGTAATGGCCAAAGTGGAGGCGCAGCAGCGCGAGGACGTCAAGACTCCCGAGGGTGTCTTCCATACCATCCGCTATGAGGCCTACCTGTTCGACAACGTTCTCTACAGGCGTCCCGCGCATCTCAACATCTGGCTGACCGACGATCGCCGCAAGCTGCCGGTCGAGATCCGCGTGCGCATGCAGTTCGCCATCGGCACCATCGCCCTGCTGCTCGAAAAGCACGAATAGGGACGCGTCCCATCCCATAAGCGGACGGTCGGACGCGCTTCATCCACCAGTTTTCATCAACTTACCGATGGCAACGCAGTTGCACAGGAAGCAGCCTATGCAGCTCTGGCAGGACATCCGCTATGGCGCGCGCACGCTGCGCAAATCGCCTGGTTTTACGCTGACCGCCATCGCCACTCTGGCCCTGGGGATCGGCGCCACTACGGCCAATTTCAGCGTCTGCGATGCCATGCTGTGGAAGCCCCTGCCGCTGCCCAATTTGAGCCGGCTGGCGGTTGTGTTGCAGCGGATCCCCGGCAATCCGAACGAGTGGGAGTCGATCGCCCCGGCCGACTTCGCCGACATCCGGCAGCAGCAGTCCGTCTTCGAGAGCGTCGCCGCCTGGGACGACACTCTGAGCAACCTGTCGGGCAACGGCGCCGCGCCGGAGCGCGCCACGCGCTACCTGGTGACGCCCAATTTCTTTGCGTTGGTGGGCGCCCAGCCTGCGCTGGGCCGCACCTTCGCGCCGGAGGAAGACCAATCCGGGCACGAGCACGTGGCGGTTTTGAGCGACGCGCTCTGGCGCCGCCGCTTCGCCGCCGATCCCACCATCGTCGGCCGCGATATCCGCATCGACGACGAAGACTACCGCGTAATCGGCGTGATGCCGAAAAAGTTCGTATTCCCCATGGTCTCCGACTTGTGGACGCCGCTCGCGGAAACGCCCGCCGCACGTAATTCGCGCGACAACCACACGCTCGCCGTGATGGGCCTGTTGAAGCCGGGCCGGACCGTGGGCCAGGCCGAAGCCGAAGCGGAGACCATCGCGTCGCGGCTGGCGCTCCAATATCCCAATACCAATAAGGGGCGCCGCTTCTTTTCAATGGGCGCTCACGATTACTTAATCGGCCCTTACACTCATCAATACTCGCTGATGATGTTCGTCTCGGTGCTGTTCGTGCTGCTGATCGCCTGCGCCAATGTCGCCAACCTGCAATTTGCGCGCGCCCTCGGCCGCTCGCGCGAGGTTGCGGTGCGCGCCGCGCTGGGAGCCGGGCGTGGGCGTCTGATCGCCCAGTACCTCACCGAGAGCCTCACGCTTTCGCTGGTGGGCGCGGCCCTCGGTTTGCTGATCGCCAGTTGGGACATCCAGGCCATCCTCGCCGGAATGCCGGCCGACATCGCGAGGTACATCCCTGGCTGGTACGACATCAAGATGGATCAGCGCACCCTGCTGTTCACGCTGCTCGCCGCCATGGCCAGCGGCCTTCTCGCCGGCCTGGTGCCCGCCTGGCAGGGCACGCGGTCCAATCTTCACGAAGCTCTGAAGGAAGGCGGACGCAGCGCGTCATCCGGCCGAGGACGCGCCCGCTTGCGCGGCTTCCTGGTGGCCGCCGAGATCGCGCTCTCCGTGGTGCTGCTGGTCGGCGCCAGCCTGATGATCCGCGGCACTGGCGCGCTCCTCAACAGCAGCCAGTGCTTCGAGCCGGATACGCTGCTCACGCTGCGGTTGTCGATCACCGACAACCGCTACCCCAAAGACAGTCAGCGAGCCGCGTTTTACCGGCAGGTGATCGAGCGCGCCACCGCCGTCCCCGGCGTCCGCGCTGCTTTCGCCGTGAAATCCATGCCCTATAGCGGCCACGGCTATGGCGGCGGATTCACCATCGAGAATCGCGTCCCCGAGCCTGGCAACCAACCCGGAGCGCTGTTCCAGATAGTGACCCCGAATTATTTCCCCGCCATGCACGTTCCACTTCGTCAGGGCCGGTTCCTCGGCCCGTCCGATGGGCCCGAGAGCCCGCGCGTCGCGGTGATCAGCGAACACACCGCGCGGCGCTGGTGGCCGGGCGAACCCGCGCCCATCGGCAAACGCTTCCGCTTCGATCCACCCACTCACGACACTTCGTGGGTCACCATCGTCGGCATCGCCGCGGACGTGCCGCACAGTCCGTTCGCACGCGGCCCGGGCTCGGTGGTCTATGTTCCGCTCGAACAATTCCCGCAGGAGCACACGGATTTCGGCGTGCGTACCGCCGGCGATCCCAGACTTTTCGAGTCCGCGGTGGTCAAAGCCGTCCATTCGGTGGACCCGGAAGAGCCCATCGCCGAGGTGCTTCCCTTCGAGGAGGTGGCCAAGCATCAGACGCTCGGGTTGATCTACGTGGCCGTCATCATGGGATTCTACGGCCTGGTCGCGCTGATTCTCTCGTCCGTCGGCGTCTATGGCGTGATGAGCTATCTGGTCTCGCAGCAGACTCATGACATCGGCGTGCGCGTCGCCTTGGGCGCGTCGCGGCCGAACGTTCTCGGCATGGTGTTTCGCCGCGGCATGACCACCGTTGTGGGCGGCATGGCCGTAGGGCTAATCGCGGCTTACTTCATGGCGCGCCTGCTGGCGCTGCTGATTTTTGGCGTGCCCGCCAGCGACGCAATCACCTTCCTGGGCATCCCGCTGGTCCTGCTTGCCGCAGCCACGCTGGCCATCTACATCCCCGCCCGCCGCGCCATCGGCATCGACCCGATGGTAGCTTTGCGCTACGAGTAGATCGTGGCGCACGCACTTGTGCGGCAACGTGGCGCGGGCCGTCCGGCCTGCTGTGTCGAGAGTCATCTCGACATTTCTTTCGTTCTTGTGACTCTCGACACAACACGCAGGACTACCCGCGCCACCGCACTACAATGTTGATTGATGATCGCCTCCATCAATCCCGCGACCGGAGAAACCCTGCGCACCTTCGAAGCCGCCACTGCGGCTGAGATCGATGCCTGCGTTGCCCGCGCCGATGCGGCCTGGCACTCTTACCGCCGCACATCGTTCGCCGCGCGCGCCGGCTGGCTCACCGCCGGCGCCCAAATTCTGGAAAACGAGCAGGACCGCCTGGGCCGCCTGATGACGCTCGAAATGGGCAAGCCCATCGCCGCCGCGCGCGCCGAAGCCGCCAAGTGCGCGCTCGCTTGCCGCTATTACGCCGAGCACGGCGAACGCCTGCTGGCCGACGAGGCCGTAGACGCGGGTCCCGGCCGCGCCTTCATCCGCTATCAGCCGATCGGCGCCGTGCTCGCCGTGATGCCCTGGAATTTCCCTTTCTGGCAGGTATTCCGCTTCGCCGCGCCCGCCCTCATGGCGGGCAATGTCGGCCTGCTCAAGCACGCTTCCAATGTGCCGCAGTGCGCGCTCGCCATCGAAGAGATCATCCGCCGCGCCGGTTTTCCCGCCGACGTCTTTCAGACGCTGCTGATCGGCGCCGCGGCGGTGGAAGGCATTCTCAACGACCGTCGAGTTAAAGCCGCTACGCTCACCGGCAGCGAGCCGGCGGGCATCGCGGTGGCGGCGCAGGCCGGCCGCCAGATCAAGAAGACCGTCCTCGAATTGGGCGGCAGCGATCCCTTCGTGGTGATGCCCAGCGCCGATCTCGATCGCGCCGTGAAGACCGCCGTTCAGGCGCGCATCCTTAACAATGGCCAATCCTGCATCGCCGCCAAGCGCTTTATCGTGGACGCCCGCATCGCCGATGAATTCGAGCGCCGCTTCGTGGCGGGCATGGCAGCGCTGCGTATCGGCGACCCGATGGACGAATCGACCGACGTCGGCCCGCTGGCCACGCCCGCCATTCTCGAAGAGCTGGAAAGCCAGGTGAGCCGCTCGGTCGCGATGGGCGCCACTCTCCTCACCGGCGGCCATCGGCTTCCCCGCCCCGGCAACTTCTATGCACCCACCGTGCTGGCCGGCGTGCCCGAAAACGCGCCGGCTTATCGCGAAGAGTTATTCGGACCGGTGGCCGTGATGTTCCGCGCCCGCGATATCGACGATGCGATTCGCCTCGCCAACGATACCGCCTTCGGCCTCGGCGCCAGCGCCTGGACGGCCGACCCCGCCGATCAGCAGCGCTTCATCGACGAAATCGAATCCGGCATGGTCTACGTCAACGCCATGGTCGCTTCCGACCCGCGCCTCCCCTTCGGCGGCGTCAAGCGCTCCGGCTATGGCCGCGAGCTGGCCGCCCACGGCCTCCGCGAATTCGTCAATATCAAGACGGTGAAAGTGGCGTAGGGGGGCGCTGCTTGAGCCGGTTGCCTGGTAACACTGAACCCGTCGGGGCGCCCCGCGCCCTTGACCGCTATACGCAAATTGCGTATAGTAAAGGCGTGCCGGTCGCACCAATGACGATCGTCGAGACCGAGGAGTTCCTGAGAAAATCGAGGCCGTTGATTTCCGATTCGGATCGGGCGGCGTTGGTCGCTTTCGTCGGGGCGAATCCGGAAGCCGGAGAGATCATCCGGGGGACTGGCGGAGTTCGGAAGATTAGATGGGCACTGGAGGGAATGGGGAAGCGGGGCGGTGCGCGGGTGATTTATTACTATCACAACGAGCGCCTGCCGGTGTTCCTGTTGTCCGCTTACGCGAAGAACCGCAAGGCGGACCTTAGCCAAGCCGAGCGAAACGCGATGCGACGCCTGGTGACGACTTTGGTGACAGGATACCCGAGAAAGGCCTAGGAGGCGAGAGCATGGCTGTGAAGAAGACAACCAAACCGGCTGCGAAAAGAGGAACGCGGGCGCGAAGACGCGAGACCGTTGGCGAGAGCATCATCGAAGGACTCAAGCAGGCGATCGCCTGGACTAAGGGAGAAAACGAAGGCGCTCGCGTGACGCTGGTGCACGTGCCTGAGATCGACGTGCGCCATGTGCGGATGAAGATGGGACTCAGTCAGGCGCAGTTCGCCATCAAGTTCGGTTTCCCGCCGGCCACCTTGCGGAATTGGGAGCAAGGCAGATCGCGCCCGGACACGCCCACGCGCGTGCTGCTGGCGGTGATCGCCAGGCATCCCAAAGCTGTCGAGGATGTTCTGCGCCGGGCGAGTTGAACCTGCAACCGCGCCCTCACGGGGTGCCCTCTGGCCCGGCTCCGAACGAATCGGAGCCGCGACCCTTAGGGAGTTACCATGGGCCTCCGGCTCTCCCAAGAAGTTGAAACCAAGCACCGTGGCGCGGGCCGTCAGGCCTGCTGAGCCGAGAGTCATCTCGGCTTTTCTTCCCGCCGCGCGCGTGATTTTCAACTGAACGGCTGCTATAGGAGCGGATCAGGCCCTTAGCAAAGCGCCGCCATCAGCGCCCCGCGGGCGGTGGAGTTCAGCGGGTCGGCCGACAGGCGCACTTCCGAGAGGCGCACCGGGAATTCATTGGCGCGCAGGGCGGTGACGAAGGATTCGAGGAATCCGTGCGGCATAGCGGTGCCGCCGGAGAGCACCAGCGGGACGGATTGCTCCAGCTTGGGCAGGCGCCGCGCGGAGGCAATGTGCTGGCGCAGGGTTTCGATCAGGTTGCGGATCACCTCGCGGTAGTAGACCGTTAGCGCGTTCTGCACGCGCTCGCCGTTGAGGCCGTTGAGCTGGAACGATTGTTCTTTCTGCACGCGCAGCCGGGTGGCCATTTCGCCGGTCACCAGCGACGCCTGCGTGTCGATGAAATCGCCCGCCTTGGCGACGCTGAAGCTGATCACCGGGACGGAGAGGACAGCCAGACACACGTTGCACAGCCCGCTCCCGCAGGAAATCCCGATGCCGCTGTAATTGCATTCGCTCAATTCGCCGAAGACCACCGCCAGACCCTCCACGATGGGCGTGGGCGCGTAGCCCAGCTCCTTGAGCAGCTCATGGATCGAAGCCTCGTGGTAGGCGATGCCGGTCTCTTCGCCTTCGATTTCGGCGGGGATGCTGAAAAAGATCTTCTGCCCTTCCGCCGCCGCCGGTCCCACCAGCTTGGTGATGATGTGGCGCAGCACGGCGAGCGAGTGCGGCTCGTCCGGGTTGATGACGCCCTTCCGCATGGGCCGCCGTGTCTCGACGTGGAAGACCTCCGCGAATTTTTCCGCATCGTTGCCCGTGACCACGATTTCCGCTCCCCGCACTTCGTGCAGAATGCTTTCGCGCTGGAGGAGATTCTCCGCCAGCTTGGAATACGGGAGCGTCAAAAAGGCGTTGAGCTGCGCATCGTACTCGTACCGCTTGCCCGTGTCTCGCGCCACCACGATGCGGCTCGTCCCGACATCGAGCCCAAGCGGTTGTGTGTAATCCGATTGCGGAGTCTTCATGAATGTCTCCTATCCTGTCGACTTACTCGAACGGAAATGTTTCTTCCCGGTATAGCTGTTCGGACAAACGCCTCACGCGCCGCAGCTCCGCGCGCTTCAGTGGCTGCATCTTGTGTTTCGGCCGGCAGCACGCGGCCAGCAGCAACAGCGCAACTCCCACCCCCGCGAGCAGCACGGCCGCCACCTATCCCCGCGCCCGGATGGGCTCCATCACCACGGATAGAGTCGCGCTGTGGGACGCGTGCCCGTGCGGGACGCAGAATGCCGCTGCATCCGTCATGCGCTGCGATTCCTGCTCTTTTCCCTTTTGCCAGGCGCGGAACTCGTCCTGATGCTGGGCGATCGCGTCCAGATTTGCCTGGAGGCGCGCCAGGTGCCTGGCTGTAAGCCGATCCAGCTCCGCCTGCACCGCGCGGTTCCTTTCCAGCATGGCCGCTTCGATCCGCCGCAGCTTGGCCTCCCGCACCTCCTCCTGCTGGTCCAGCAGGCGCTGCTGGTACACGGCGTCCTGGATGAGACCCTCCACGCCAGTGCCCGCAGCTTCCAATGCCATCAAGAGCGCACAGCGCTTGGCCTCTGACGACATCCCGGCCAGATGAGAGCTGTTCAGCATGTCCATGGCCTTGGCAATGCCCCAGCCGCGTGGTGACTGCTTCGACAAATTCAACCAACGTTTCAGCATGAGTAACTCCGGTTTACGCCGGCCTTTCGTAATGTTCCCGACCTTGGCGCTAATCCCTATTTGGCTTGGTAGTACCTCTAAGATTAGATTTCTCTCACGGACTTTTTGGGGAGAGCACAGGTGGGGAGGAATATGATAAAAGTGCGGAATTCCTAAGAGATTCTGCCGATTCCGCCGATACTTCTTATACGAATGGGCAGGAGTATCGAACAGCCATCGATCGAATTGGTCGCCCGCCACATCGGCGATCCGGTAAACCGGCTCCGCTTCCTCAAAGCCGTGGCGCCGCCGCCAACGCGGGGCGGACGGTCCGGGCCATGGAGAGCGTTCTTCCACTACCTGCTGTTGGCAATTGTCCCGCTGATGCTGGTCGCGGCTTTCCTGGTGGTGCGCGCCGCGGCGCGCGCGCCGGCGCCAGAGGCTTGGAAGCCGCCGGCCGGGCTTTCACGGTCCGTTGTTTCGCCAGCCTTGCCCGAAGTATGGATGGTGGAGAAGGGATCGAGCGAGGAGGTGTTCAGCAACGGTCTCCACATCGACACGCGGTTCGCCGTGTCCAACCATGCCCGTTCTTACCTGGCGTTACCGCTGAATGGCCCCGCCGGCGGCCGCGCGGTGCGCCGTTCGGTACCCGCGGGAATCGTTTTCCATACCACGGAAAGCTTGCAAATCCCCTTCGAGGCCCAGCGGAACCGCGCTTTGAAGCGGATCGGCGAATCGCTGCTGCAATATGTCGGGCGCAGATGCGCTTATCACTATCTGATTGACCGGTTCGGCCGCGTGTTTCGCGTGGTGGCCGAGCAGGACGCAGCCAACCACGCCGGGTACTCGGTATGGGTCGATGACCACTGGCGGTATCTCAACCTGAACGAGAGCTTCCTGGGAGTGTCGTTCGAAGCCCGCACCGAGGAAGGGCAAAGCGACGCACGCCTCAGCCCTGCCCAGGTGCGTTCCGCGGCCATGTTGACGGAACTGCTGCGCGGCCGCTATCGAATCCCGGTGACCAACTGCGTCACGCACTTGCAGGTTTCGGTCAACCCCGACAACATGTGCGTGGGTTACCACACCGATTGGGCTTCCGGTTTCCCGTTTGAGCAGGTGGGACTGCCGGACAACTACTCGCTGGCCCTGCCATCCGTGGTCGCCTTCGGTTTCGTCTGCGACCCGGCCGTGCGCGAGGCTGCCGGTCCGCGCCTGCTGCGGGCCATCGAACTGGCTGAGACGGCCTTCGAGCAGCGCGCTGCGGCCGCGGGAATGCGTCTTCCCGCATACCGCAAGACGGCGCAGCGTGAATACCGGACGCTGCTCGCCTATGTCAAAAAGGCGCAGCACGAAACCCGCGACGCGAGCGATGGCGATTCCGGCCAGGGCGACCGTCTGCCCGGCGGACCATAACCGCGGCTCCCCGGCGGCGCCTGGCGGATCGCCGTTACGACCGCGCTCGTTTAATCGTGGGATGCTTCGTCCTGGGCATCCTCAATTGCCGGTCGGAACAATCCCGGCGTTTTCTACCATCAGCATCACCGTTCGCTCCAGGGCACGGGTCCGATGCACTACTCCTCTCGGGATCACCAGGCCCTGTCGAGGCATCAGCTCAACGGTTCGGTCTTCCAGGTCGACCAATAACCGGCCTTCCACTACGTAGAAGAATTCGTCGTCTGCGTCATGCTTATGCCAGTGGTATTCTCCCTGCACCACGCCCAGGCGGACGACCGATTCGTTGACCTTGCATAGTGTCTGGTTGTACCACGGATGCTCGGCCGCGTCGGCCAGTGCCTTTTCATCGATCAATTCCAGCGGCGCATGAAGGATATTCAAGCGCGTGTCGTAAGGAAAAGTAGTCGACATTCAGCGATCCCTCGCCCCAGCATACCCCCCAGCGAGCCATCCCGGCCGACACTCTCGTCTCATGGTTGCGAGATACCAGATCTGCGGCATCACTGGTTCGCAAGAGAGCAGCAACGCCTGACCCCCATTAAAGAGAGTAAAGCGAGCCCCGACAGGGGCGAAAGAAACGTAGCCCTGCGCGTGAGTAGCTGTGAAAGAATCGGTTGGCAGGCAGAAGCGCCTGCCCCACTCGCCCGGAAATCCTTCGACAGCAAGGTGGGACAGGCGCTTTCGGCTGTCAACCTGCCGGCCGGCCCGAATTTCTTCACAGCCCCGTGAGCACTCGCGGCAGACGGCGCCAACGCCACCAGGCGCGCCGTCGGCATGATATGTTATCCGCGAGGCTGAATTTCTTCGAAGGGGATCCACGCATGAATCGAACGCCCGCGCTCCTATCGTTCCTGATGATCGTCGCCACCGCGGCGCGCGTATTCGCCCAGGGGCAAACGCCGCCGCCAGCGCAGCCGCAGGCTCCCGATCCCGACGCACACTATCGCCTGGGACCGGACTCGCTGCCGCAGGAGGGCGTTCCGAAAGGTGAGATCCGCGGGCCGTTCACGCTGCCCAGCCAGGCGTATCCCGGCACCTCGCACACGTATTGGGTCTACGTCCCCGCGCAGTACGATCCGGCAGTGCCGGCCATTCTGATGATCTTTAACGATGGCCACGCGTTCGTGATGCCGGAGGGCGGTACCAACGCGCAAAACGTGATGGACAACCTGATTTACCGCCGCGAGATTCCAGTCATGATCGGCGTGTTCATCAACCCCGGCCGCCGCCCCGATCAGCCGGAACCGGACCAGCACGAGTGGGGCGACCGCACCACCAATCGGCCCACCGAATACAACTCGCTCGACGACCGGTACGCCCGCGTGATCGTCGACGAATTGATGCCGGCGCTGAACAAGCAATACTCGATCGCCAAGGACCCGGACCGGCGCGGCATCGGAGGCGCCAGTTCCGGCGCCATCGCGGCCTTCACCGTCGCCTGGGAACGGCCCAACGAGTTTCGCAAAGTCCTCAGCATTGTCGGCAGCTTTACCAACATTCGCGGTGGCAATGCCTATCCCGATATCATCCGCAAGAGCGACCGCAAGCCGATCCGCGTCTTCCTCCAGGACGGCCGCAACGACAACCGCGGCGCCGGCCGCGGCGCCTATGACGAGTCTCGCGACTGGTTCCTGCAGAACGTCAGGATGATGCAGGCGCTCACCGAAAAAGGCTACGACCTCAATTACACCTGGGGGATGAACAAGCACGGACAAAAGATGGGCGCCGCCATTCTGCCCGACATGATGCGCTGGCTCTGGCGGGATCAGCCCGTCTCGACCGATCCGCAAAACAAAACCGAGCGCTCCTTCAACGAGCCGGCGAAAAAGGCGCCGTCAGCAAATCAGTAAGCAAAGCCGCCCAAGGTTGCCGATACGAGTGCAACACGGGCCGGCGCCCCTCGCCTGGCGTCCCGGCGGCGCAATTTCGACAGACTGGAACAGCAGATCGACTCTCGGGTGGATCAGGCCAATCTTGCCGCCTGCAACTTGACGCAAATCTCACAAGTTCGCAACATGATTCCGGAGCCTTGTATCAGGGCACGGCTTCAGCCGTGCCGGCATGGGAGGTACGGACCGGGGACATG
>PLOR01000027.1:41150-48594 GCA_003142185.1 Bryobacterales bacterium | reverse complement strand
GCACGAGTGCGTGCGCCACGCCGCCTATTGCGCGACAGGTCCCGTCGCCGACGGTGGAGCGGGCGGGGCTGTTTCCGTCGCCGCAGCTTTCTTCACGGGCGCAGTTTTCTTCGCCATCTTGCGGGGAGCCTTCGCGGGGGCCTTCTTGATAACGGCCTTCTTGACGGCGACCTTCTTCGTGGCTGGCGTGGCTTTCTTGGCAGTCTTTGCGATTTTGGGCTGCACCTTGGCTGCTTTCGCCAGCCGCCAGCGTTTCTTGGTAGCTGCGATGATCCGCTTCATCCCTTCTTCGCTGATTCTGCGTTTGGCCTTGGGTGCTTCCGGGGCGGCTGGAGCTGGCGGCTCGGCGTGCTGTTTCGACTCAGCCCACCTCTTTCGTTGCGCTTCGGCGATGGCCCGCCTGCCGGCGGCGCTCAGCTTTCGTCTTTTGCGCCGCGGCGCTGGCGGTGGCGCGGCGGTCTCGGCGGAGCCACCGGAGAGCATCTGGCGAAGCTGTGCGATCTGAGCGTCTATTCTTGTCTGTTGTTCTTCAAGGCCAGTGATGGCGGCTTTGACGATGTCGTTTGTGAGTAGTCGTGGCATGTGCTTTCCTAAGCTCATTTACTTATATCATCTGGACGCGTCCATGTGGGTAGCATCGGAGATATTTCCGCAACCGATTTGACGGGTAAGAATGCCGGCCTCGACGGCACCAGTTATGCGCTGCCGTGCAACCCCAACGGTGCGACCGCCCAATCATACAGAGCTCCCGGGCCGGGAAGCGATTCGAGAAACCGGCGAAGATCCTGGGCATCATCCGGAGTTTTGGCCAGCAGCATGAGAAAACCACCGCCGCCGGCGCCGGCCAGCTTGGCGCCCGAAACGTATGGGCGGAGGCGTTCGAGAAGCGCGTTGATCGGCGCGTTGGTGGTGTGCGGGTCCAGGATCTGGTTGAGCTGCCAGTGGCGATCGAGCAGGCTGCCGAGATAATCCCAATCGGATTCCTTCATCGCGTACGCCATCTCCACAGCCAGCGTCTTGATGCTGTGCAGCACCTGCACCGCCTTAACTTCGCGCGCCAGATAGCGGCCCACCACCTGCCCCAGCAGGTCTTTCGCAATCCGGCGGATGCCGGTGTAATAGAAGACGAACCGTTCCGTAAACCCTGCCGGACACAGAACCGGTTCCACGCGAAGACGCTGGCGGGGCCCTGGGCCGGTCATGGTCAACTTCGCGCCCGGATGAATGCCGCCTGCCTGATCCTGCCACCCGCCGCCGGTGGTCATGAACTGTTCCAGAGCTAGAACCAGATCCGAAAGTTCCTGGATGCTTACATCTTCCCCGCGCATCGCGAGGAGTGCCTGTAACACCGTCGCGGCGAGGATGCTGCTGGTGCCCAACCCGGAGCCCACCGGCAGGCTCACTTCGGTGCGAATCTCCAGGCCATCCATCGGTTCGCCGGATCTCACAAAGCCCAATATCTCGAGGGCGGCGCGATGAATCGCGAATGGGGAACCGACCTCGGCGGCGGATGAAAAGGAATCGGCAGTCAGCAACTCGGCGGCTTCCGAAGAGACCAGCCGCACTACGGGTTCACTCAGCGGGCGGACGATGGTGCGAATGGGGTAGGTGCCGTTCACTGTAATGGCCATATTGAATACCGTGCCGCCCCAATCCAGGCAAAACGGCGGAGTGTCGGACCACCCGCCGCCAAAATCGATCCGCGCCGGAGCCGATACCGTCAGGCAGGAGGCTAGTGCCGCACGCTGGTTGCCGTTGGCACGAACGGAGACAGGCGTGCGTCCGGCCACCGCTTTGTGCACCGCCCGAAATGCCGCGGAACGGGCGCGCGCCGACTCCGCCGCAAGCCCTGCCTGGCCATAGAACAGACTGGCCTGAAAGTGGCGGCTGGCCGCTTCCGACGGAGCGCTCGCTTCGATCCCCGCTGCTTCCGTACTCAGGGCGCGGCCGGTCTCCGCCAGAGCGTTGATGCCGGGCGCATGAATCAACAGCGGGCGAACGTCCGTTTCGGAGCGCGCCAGCGCGACGGCGGAAGCCTGCCAGTTCGCATCGCGACGGCGGTCGCGCGCCTCCACCAGCGCCTCTCGATCCGCGCACACGGTGCTGGTGGCCAGGGACAGGCGGGGTAGCTCGTGGTTGTTGAACAGGAAAAGCTGAGCGTTCCAGAGGCAACGTTCGTCGAGAGGTACACCGGGCCAGACCTCTTCCGAGTCGAGGTCGAGAGTTTGCAGAACCTCCAGAATCGGGCGGCCGAACCAGACAGGAGTCTTCGGATCGTCCTCGACACCATAGGTGCGCACCACGAAACCGCGCCGGCCGTCCGGCAGATGGACGGGCACCTGGTGCACGACGGTTTCTTCGGCGACCGCGATGGTACCCGACAGATCCGTCAGACCATGAGCGATGGCGCCCGCGCCCACGCGGATCGGCTGCGTGGAGTGACATTCGATCGCCAGCGCACCGGGACCAAGTTCACTTTCCGGCGCCAGGATGCTGTCCACCACTCCGCCCTGGAACAGCCGGCGGAAATGGGACGTGGTGCCGACATGCGTGAACGTGCCTTCCACCAGCGAGCAGTGGAACGGAACCCCGTGCAGCAGGGCGGCCAACTCGGGCAACGCGCACCGCGCCTCGCCGGTGAGCGAGAGCGTGAACTGCTGATAGAGGTCGAGGAACGGAATCTCGGGCAGGGTGGAAGCCAGATGAGACAGGCTGGCGGACAGGTTCGAGTCGAAGTGAAGGAGGCCGGTATCGAGCGCNNGAGCCCGCCAGCGGCGCGCACCTGGGCGAGAGTGGGCTTTTGCAGGAAGGAATACACGCGGCCGCGCTCGTCGAGGACATAGATGCCATGGCGCGTGCCTATTTCAATTGGCTGCCGGATGGCGGCGCCGGCGACTCCGGGACGGTCCCACTCCAGATTCGCCGCGTCGAAGGTCAGGACGACATCACCGGAAGAGACCACTAAGCCGGAAGAGAAACGCTCCAACCAGAGCGTGGAGAGAGCCATGGTTTCATCGAAGACGGTGCTGTTCTCGCCCCAAGGCGTGCGTGCGGGCAAGACGCCGAAGAGTTTACCGGTCAAACTGTACTCAGGCAGACGGCGGGACTCGCCGCCCGCGTGGATCACCAGGACCCGATTGCTTGTCCACCACGCCGGATCGGTTTTGCCGATGGCCTGGAGGGCGCGCAATGTCGCACCGCCGCTGCCAATGTGGCGGCCTTCCGGATCGGGAACCACGTGCCAGGAGACATTTCGCGGAAGGTAGCCGTGTTCGGAGCGGCGATGGATCTCCTGGCGATAGATCTCGGCTTGGGCCTTCGAGCCCGCTGTGATGACGACGGCGGACCACCAGGCGAACCCGGCCGAGGGACCGGCGAGACCTTGCAGGAACACTTGGTAGGAGCGTTGGCGTATGTCGCCCGGTTCAACCGGAAGAGGATTTGTTTGGTCTTCTTTCATGCGCACTCACTCCGAAATACGATCCCGCATTCCTTGGCCGCCGCCGATCTTCCGAAGCCATTCGGTCGCCGCCATGTCATTCCTGATTCAAGAACGAGCGGGCCAGCGGCGTACGAAACGAGAGATGAGAGTGAGCGGCATCGAGGCGGGGAATGCATCATGACCTTCTAGAAGCTCCCCGCGCCACAAATTCCTCGACGGCATCGTAATTCACCAACTGTGCGATCGCGCTCGACGGAATCGTCATCCCCAACCGCTGTTCGAGCGCCATGATCAGCCGGATATGGCCAAGCGAGTCCCACCCCGGTGTCACTTCCAGCCGGGCCGCCTTCACACCCGTCTCCCGCAGAGCCGGAAACAGATCCGCAAACACCTGTGCCAGAGCGGCCTCCACGTCGCGTTCCGGCAAGCGGGCGAACTCCTGTTGCGGACGCTCCCGGATCGAATCGCCGGGCGGCCGCCGATCCGATTCGAGCAGTTCGACGAGCCCATATAAGCGGTCGAAAAGGAAGGCGATCAATCGCCCTTCGAACGCCGCATCCGGTGTGGGAGCCACTACGACGTGCGCCCCAGCTTGCTGCGCTGCACTTACAGCCTCCGCGATATTCGAGACGATGAAACAAATATGGTGCGCGCCGCCTCCATTCTCCACATGCCGGCTGATCGGTGACATGGCGCCAGGCAATGGCATCAACAGTTCGATCGTCTCTCCGCTGCGAACTCTCACAAATGCCTGGCGAACGCCGCGCTCGAGGTTGTCCGACGGACCTCGGATTATCTCGGCCCCGTCGCTCCATACACCCGCCAGCGCAGCATCGAGGTCCGGAGTCGTGAGACCGATATGGTCGATCATCAAGCCGCCGATCATAGATAGGTAAGCCATGCGGGTCTCTCAATCGGTGTGCTGCCGGCTATGCCGCGAACAAACAGGCCATCCGCAACCCGATCGAAATTGTGATTGCGATAGAGATCGCGGCAAGGCTGATTACGTTGGGTTTCGACGATCGCTCCTTCCAGCCATTGGCAGCCCGCCTGTGCAGCCACCTCATTCAGGAACGCCAGCGTCGCGGTTTCAAGGCCCCTTCCGAGCACGCGGCAGGACAACAGAATGGTCTCGATGACGGCCGCCTGTCTGGCCGGATCGAACTTCATCACCGCCAACCCGGCTAGCTCGTCTCCGCCAAACCGATCGCGCAGCCTTACGGTCCACGCCTGCCCTCCGGTTGTTCGAAGGCGTTCCAGATCCGCTTGCGAGTATCGGATCGAAGAGGTGTTGAACTGGTTCGTCTTCGCGGCCAACTGGACTGCACGCGGCAGGCTGTCCCGATTGACCGGCTTCCACTCGACAGCGAGCCCGAGACTCCGCAGCACTGACTCTCGGTTTGGCTCCTCGCCGATCATTCGCTTCATGCGGTACGCGTTTCGCCGACCAGCATCCTCGGGTAACACGTCCAGTTGAGTCAACAGCGGATGGTTCACCAGGAAGCGGGGCCAATCGGCCACGTCCCAAGGCAGTTCCGGCGTAATCGCATCCGGCAGCGCCTGACGAATTTCCGCCCGCTCGAGCGGATCGTTGTCCAGCACCATGACCGAGTTGTCAGCTACCCCAATTTCCGCTGCGATGCTCCGGATGTTCTCGGACTTGGGACGCCAGTTGATGCGCAAAGCGGAGAAATCGGCCTCCCGCAAAACCATATCCGGACGCCGCAAGGCTTCGAACGCGGCGGCTTCCTCGTTCTTGCTCGAAATCGCCAGCAACGTGCCTCGTTCGGCAAACGTCTTGAGACAACGCTGGACGGCCAGGAACGCTTCATCCAAGCCGATGCCGCCTTCACCCGCCGAACCGGACCACAACGTATCATCGAGATCGCACACCAGGACGCGCACTGTTCGCCCCTCACCGGCGGCAAGCATTCCCGCGACACAGGAAGTCCAACGATCCACCAGCGCCTGGCCAAATGGCATGCGTCCCAGAAACCAATACTTGCCGGGATCGCTGTTCCGGCGGCCGGTTTCGAGCACCAGGTCCGCCAGCGGAACCAACTGCGTGTCGGGCAGCAGACTCGCCAGCGACTGGAGTTCCCGGTTGAACGACTGCGCAAGCCTGGAAGCGGCGTCCTGGTGCGTGAGCGCTTCCGCGATCGACCGCACACGCGGGCAGACCGGTACGAAGTCATTGATGAAGAAGCGGCCGGGCATCGCGGCACGCGCTGCCCGGATACAGCCGGCATAAGCCTCGAAACGGGCTTCCGCGTTGTTACCATCTCCGGCCAAGTCCTCGAACCGCTCGGCAAAAATCAGGCTGTCCGGAGAATTCGATCGCAACGGAGACGCCGCATCCGCAAGCTCCAGCGCGTATTGTCCAATCGCCGGCGCGGTCACCTGCAACGAATGCCCAATCGCATTCCGATACGTCTCGCCCAGATCGCGCGCCACCAGATCCCAGTTGGCGCTGCCGAGAATGCTCACTCGTCTCTCCGGACCCTGCTCGCGGGCGGGGGTGGGGATCGCGGGAGCCGGAATCCGAACATCGCGCGGATCGCCTTCAAACACCACATCGCCCAGTTGAGCGAAGGTCGGACCGTTCCGGCGAAGTTCGTAACCAGCCCTAGTGAAGCACTTCCGGATGAATCCTGCTTGACCTTGCCCCGAGTCGGCGAACCCGGTTCGATCATGCAGCAGCAGAACCGCCGAGTTGGTCTCCAGCGTTTCGCAGAAAAGCTCGTCCAGCCGAAGATGCTCGAACGCATACGCGACGGCAGCGACTTCGACCGTGACCCACATCGCCAACAAATCCGCACCGGACTTCCGGCTCGCCCCCGCATAGAATCCCCAGTTGGCCGATGAGCCCGGCTTCAGATCGAAGAACACGATGAGGGCGGCCGGAACATCGGCGTCGTCCAAAATCATCATGCGCCGCTGAGGATCGGCAATTGCCGTCTGCCACCAGTCCTTGTGGACCTCCTGATCCACGACGTGCGGATTACTCATCACGCGCCGTACGGCGGGATCCTTGCGCCACTCATACACCAGCGCTCGCTCGGACGGGAGAACCGGCCTCAATCGAAACCGGCTCATTCCACGCTCCCCAGTTCCACTTCAAAGCTCCCTGCGGATCACATACAGCGGACGGTTCTTGGTTTGCAGAAACACTTTTTCCAGATACAGGCCGACCACCCCGATGGCCGCCAAAATCGACCCAAGCGAAAACAACAGCAACACCGCCAGCGCGGTGAATCCTTGCACGACAAAGCCCGGGTTCGATAGCTTCAGCCCCATCAACGACAACGCACCCAGCATGGCAATCGCGGCTACGCCCACACCCGCCAGTAACACTGCCTTCATCGGCGCAGCGGAAAAGGACACGATCGCATCAAACGCCAGCGCCGCCCGCCGCGCCCACGAGTACGAGGGCGGACCCGCGCGCAAAGTGCGCCTTGCCTCCACCGGAACCTGCCGGAATCCGACCCACTCCATCATTCCCGCCAGAAACACGGTTCGTTCGTTCATCGCGAGCAACGCATTCAAATACGTGCGCCGCATCAGGCGTTCCGTCAGCACGCCAGGATGGATGCGCACTTCGCCGAGCGCGCTAAAGACGCGCCAAAACGCTTGCGAAGTCCAGCGCGTCAGCCAGGACCCGACCCGCTCGCGCTGCCAGGCAAAAGCCACGTCCGATTCGCCGTCCGCCATGGCGGCGTGTAAATCGATCAGGATCTCCGGCGGCGTCTCCAGATCGGAATCGGCGAGGAAGATCGGATCGCCGCGGGCCTGCTCCAGGCCGCACCACAGCGCCGGATGGTGTCCGAAATTGCGCGCGAGCTCGATCGCGCGGATCTGCGGGTGGCGCGCCTTCAACCGCTGCAGTACCGCGATCGCATCGTCCGGCGAACCGTCCACGACGAAGATCATCTCGTAATCGATCAGCCCGCAGGAGCGGGCGGCCGCGTCCACACGAGCCACAAACGCCTCCAGGAATTGCGC
>PLOR01000027.1:0-41125 GCA_003142185.1 Bryobacterales bacterium | reverse complement strand
GCTTCCGGACGGCGGCCTGTGACGCGCAGGAACCGGCTGCGCAGGAAAAACAGCGGCAGATTGAGGCTATGGAAAGACGTGCAGCCCAGGATCTCGAATCCACCATCGCGCAACCTCGCGAGCAGATCCTGGCGGCCATAGCGCCGATGGTGGTGCGCGTACGTATCGGCGGGACTCCACAGCCAGGCGTGCTGCGGCACCGTGAGCAGAACGCCGCCGCCCGGCCGGCAAGCCTGGCGAAACTGGCCGAGAGCGCCGCGATCGTCCGCGATATGTTCGAGAACGTCGTATGCGCCCACCACGTCGAAGGCACCCGCGAATGGGATATTCAGCGCATCGATGCGCAGGCCCGCGCCTCCGGAAAGGGGGTCGGACTCGACCACGCGGCATTCCGGAAAGGCCTCCGCGATCCCGCGCGCAACGTAACCGGTGCCGCTCCCGATTTCGAGGTAGTCTCGCATGCTTGGGAACCACCGCTTCAGGGCGTCGATGACGATGCGCCGCCGGGAACGAAACCAGAAGTGCCGTTCTTCGAGCGCAGCCAGAATCCGCAGGTCGTACGCGTCGTAACTGATGCCCGAGGTCATCGCTTTTCGCACTCCACGATCGCGTGTGAATAGGGGACGCGCAGCAGATCGTGGCGGATGGTCAGGTTCGCGCCGGGGAAGTACGCGCGGGCCAAGTCGAGATACTCTTCGCCGCGCCGCACGAAGCGGCCGCGATCGCCCGAAACCAGCAGACGAGAGAGGAGGTTTTGCCCTTCGTCGATTACGCAGTCGAGTGTAATCAGGCGGCCGCCGATGCGTAGCCGTTCGTGACAAAACGCCAACGCACGCTTTGCCGCCGCGTCCGGCAAATGATGAACCAAGCCCACGGCCACGACGAGGTCGAATTCGCCCAGATCGAAATTCGGGCAGCCCGTCGAGATATCCTGCTGTTCGAAGCGCGCCTTCGGATAGAGAGCGCGTGCCCTGGCCAGATATGCCGCGTTCGCGTCGAGCCCGTAGTATTCCATCGGCGGCAGATGCGGATAGAGCCGCCCCGGGCCGCAGCCGAGATCGAGAATGCGCTGGCCGGGTTGAACCCGCAGGACCTCCCGCACAAAACGCTGCATGCCCGAATCGGCGCCGAGCGCGGCCATCACGGAGGAATAGACCCGGGGCGAATCCAGCACGCGGCGCCAGTCGAAGTAGGTGGAGCTCACGAGTTCAACACTCCGTCGATCACGCTCAAGCGGGGAGCCGGATACTGTGCATAGTCCGCAAACTCCACCGCAATGCCGGCCGCGGCGAAGCGGGCCGGGTCCAGATAAGCCTTCGCGCGCGGCCCCGAGAGGTAACGTCCGGCGCCGGCGGCCCGGCAAATCGCGATCAGCCGTTCGACGCGGTCCGCACGATCGGGATACATCTCGCAGGAGGTAATCGCCGTGTCGATGCCAAGCCAGCGGCAGGCCAGCTCGAGAAACATCCGGTTGATCGCGCTCAGATGAGACTCGCGAGCGGCCTGTTCATAGGCCTTTTCCAGCTCCGGCGCGCGCTCGCGAAATCGTGGAGCCCGTGCGTAGTTCTGCGCCAGCGTCCGCCAGTGACGCCGAGCCCAATGGCCGTCGGCCACCTCCGCCTCGGAGATTCGCTGCGGGAAGCAGCCGGCCGTGCGAATCGGAATGGTGAGCCATGCCGGCCCCGAAGGAGTTCTAATGCGGTTACGGTTGCGCCAGTCGTTCTTGGTGAATTGGACGGAATCGAGAATGACGAACTCATCCACCGAACGGATCAAATCGAAATATCCCTGCCAGGGAATATAGTTCGATTGCAAAATCGCGATGGACTTCATCGGCACGCCTCCGGCTGGCGGCAGGCGCTGTAAACGGCTTCGATGACTCGGGCTTGCTCGGCTTCGGTGAGGGACGCGTGGAGCGGAAGGCGGATCAGGCGGGCGGCCGCGTCCTCGGTCACGCGCAGGTTTCCGGAGGCGCGGCCGTACCGCAGGCCGGCCGGAGAATCGTGCAGCGGAACGTAATGAAAGACGGCGTGTATCCCGGCTCGCCCCAGTTCCGCGAGGGTCTCCTCGCGCGCTTTCGCCGAAGCGAGCAGCAGGCGGTAGAGATGCCCGTTATGTTCGCATTCGCGCGGAACTTCGGGCCGCCGGACCAGCCCGCTTTGCTCCAGAGCTTCGAAGGCGGCGTGGTAGCGGCTCCACTGGGCAAGCCGCTGGGCGGTAATCGTTTCGCCCTGCCGCAATTGAGCCCACAGAAACGCGGCCGTAATCTCGCTCGGCGCGAAGGACGATCCCGCCTCCTGCCAGACGTATCGATCCACTTCGCCGCGGCGGAACTGGGCGCGGTCGGTGCCTTTCTCCCAAATCGTCTCGGCCCGCTCCACCAGCGCGGGATCGTTGACGATCAGCGCGCCGCCCTCGCCGGACGTCACGTTCTTGGTCTCATGAAAGCTGACTGCGCCCAGCGCGCCAAAAGTTCCGAGCGGGCGCCCCTTCCACGACGCGAACAGTCCCTGTGCGGCATCCTCGATGAGGAGCAGATGGTGGCGTCCGGCGATGGCACCGATGACATCCAAATCCGCGGCAACGCCGGCGTAGTGGACGGGACAAATCGCCCGCGTCCGCGGCGTGATGGCGGCCTCGATCAGCGTTTCATCCAGATTGAGCGTGTCCGGACGAATATCGACGAATACCGGAACGCCGCCGCGCAACACCACCGCGTTCGCCGTGCTGACGAAGGTGAACGACGGCATGATCACTTCGTCGCCCGGTCCGATGCCCGCCAGCAGCGCGGCCATTTCGAGCGCCGCCGTGCAGGAATGCGTCAGGAACACGCGCGCCGCGCCGAGCCTCTCCTCCAGCCAGCTCTGGCACAGCCGGGTGAATTCGCCGTTCGCGGAAAGCTGAAGATTCTCGACCGCCTGCGCGATAAACCGAAGTTCGTCTCCGGTGACGTGCGGCCGATTAAATGGGACGGGCGGCGGCATCGCGAATCCTCACTCCGGAGCGGTCAGGCGAGCGAGGCCCGCGCGAAGCGTAGGAGCCTGTTCCATCCGCCCGGTAGCTTCCAATTTTAGCAGCGCTTGAAGCACCAGCAGAATGTTGTAATCGGGTGCGCCGATGATCTTATGCCGGAACGCGTGTTCGAAACGCTCGTAAGCCCGGCGGTAGTCTCCGGCGCGAAGCGCGGCGTGGCCTTCGCGATAACTGTGCGCGGCGTCGAGCGCTTGCCGGTCCATCTGTCTCCGCAACGGACCTTCCATCTGGTCGAGCACGTTCCAAGCCGTGCGATAGTCCGTCACCGCCACCGCGAAGTCGAACACCTTTACCGCCGCCGCGCCGTTGCGCAAATGCGCCAAGCCGGCGCCGGCCTGGAGCGGTCCCGTGGCCGCTTTCGCCGGCACAAATACGGCGGCGGAGGGTCCGTAGAAAGCGGGCTGCCATCCAGGCATCTTGAGGAACGACCGCCACGTGAAATCCTCCTCGAAATCCACCACCGCCACGTCGCCGGGATGGCGCACCAGAAAGCTCTGGAACTCCCGCGGGTCCTGGGTCCGCTGGAACCGGATCAGCTCCGGGAACCAGCTCAAGTAGGGGAACGATCGCCCGTCCGCCATCACCCGGTAGCGCGGATACAGGCTCCACAGCAGGTAGCCTCCGGCGTTGAATGTGTTGTAGATCCGCGGGCCGAAATTCCCCCGCTTCAGAAACGCGGCTTCCTCCACCGGCTGAAAGTAGCTGATGCCGAACCCCATCCAACTGCCGATGGCCGGCCGGTAGCGCGCCTCGTACACGGTGCGCACGCCGATCGCGACGAACAGCACCGCGGCGACAACCGGGACCCAGGTGTGCCACCGGACCCCGCGCGCGATCAGCACGAACCCATACCCAAAAATCGCCGGCAGCAGAAACGTCGAGCGCACGTAGAGCGCATCCAGCGGTACGTAGACCAGAAACAAGGCCGCCACGATGAGCAGCGAACGCCGCCGGCCCGGCTCGTCGCGCCCGGCGCGCCATGCCAGAACGATTGCAACCAGCAGCAGCAGGCTCATCCACGCCAAGAGCTGCGGCAAGTGATAAAAACGTCCGCCGGCGCCGAACGCGGCCTGGTATGCGTTGTTCCACGCGATGTCCGGGCGCGGCGTCCGGCCCAACGCGTAATTGGCCAGCTCCACCGGATAACGCCATCCATACGGCGTGGCGAGCGCCGCCACGGCGCACAGGCTCCACGCGATCGCCATGTGACGCGTCTCCCGTTTGGGTAATGCAGCCCAAGCCGCGGCCAGGCTGATGGCGAGAAACGGCGCGGCCAGAATGAACCCGCCGTGCACGTTCACCCACACCAGCATCAGCGCCGGGATGGCATAGATCCAGGGTATGGCGTTGCGTCCCTCCTCGATTCCGAGCAGCGCCGCGAAATAACAGAACAGCATCGCGTGCCACAGCACCACCGATAGCAACTCGGGTTTGGGATAGGTTGCGGTCACCGAGGCCAGCAGCATAATCAACATGGCGAGCCACGTCTCCGGCCGCCCGAGCATCCCGCAGCGCCGCGCGAACAGAGCCAGCAGCCCCAACACGCCCAGGATCGCGGCGTAGCGCAAGCCGAAAATCCCCGCGAGTCCGAACGCTTTCCACACTCCCAGCAACAGCAGCTCGCTCACCCACGCGCAGTAGATCGAGTGGTTGGACGCAGGCATCCAGGAGTACAGCGTGTGATCGGGGACCAGCGTGCCGCGGTCGAGCATCTGCTGCCCGTACGCCATGTGCCAGAAGAGATCGCCGTCTTCGACCGGTTCGGCGAAGCGAAGCGCCACCACCGCCAGCATCATTGCCGCCAGCGCCACAACCACGCTACGCCGATGGCGGCCCATAACGGTCGCTTATGCCTCGGGAACTCTCAGCCGTCTCAGCCAGCTTAGCAGACCGGCCACTGCCAGCCCCGTGAGCAGGAGCAGCCACGAAGCCGGGGCTGGCGTGGCGGGCGCGGCCGCCGCGGTCCCGGAGATCGTGTAGGACTGCGTGGTCAGGTAGGTGTTGGTGGTGGTCACGTTCTGGTACGCGTAGTATTCGACGTTGGTGTTTACGTTGATATCGAGCTGGCCCGCCAGCACGGTGAAAGTATCGCTCTGATTGTCGCCGACCAGGATCGTGGCGGGACCGAAAGTATCTACGGTGGTGACGGAGACGTTTCCGGTTGCCTGGGTGGACTGGACGATGGGCCCATTAGAGACCTGGCTGCTCTGCAACACAGTGGAAGTCGAAGTCTGCGCTGGAGCGCTCGGGCTGGCATTGTCGCCCGTCAGAATCGCATCCGCCGTGGACACCGCCGCCTGCACCGCCGGATCGCTGAAAGCCACCGCGTAGGTTTGCTGGAACACGGTCTGGCTGCCGTTGAGAATCGCCTTCAGCGTGGTCGAATATTGATTCACCTGCTGGGTCACCGGCGTTTGCACGGTCACGTAGCTACTCGATGTCGAGTTGGTGGTCACCGTTGTTCCGCCGGGATTGGGGGCGATGGCTGCCTGCGCCAGCGCGGCGGCCAGCAACAAGCTCGATAGAAACTTCATGAGGACTCCTTCAGCCGTCTCAGCCAGGTCAGCAAGCCGGCCACTGCCAGACCCGTGAGCATGAGCAACCACGATGCCGGAGCGGGCGTGGCGGACACGGCCGCCGCGGTACCGGAGATCGTGTAGGTCTGCGTGGTCAGGTAGGTGTTGGTGGTGGTCACGTTCTGGTACGCGTAGTATTCGGTGTTGGTGTTGACGTTGATATCTTCCTGGCCCGCAAGCACGGTGAAGGTATCGCTCTGATTGTCGCCGACCATGATTGTGGCTGGACCGAAAGTGTATGTGTCGGTAACGGTGCTGTTTCCGGTAGCCGTCGTCGACTGGACGATGGGCCCGTTGGAGACCTGCGTACTCTGCAACACGGTGGAAGTGGAAGTTTGCGCTGGAGCACTTGGGCTGGCACCGTCGCCGGTCAGAATGGCATCCGCCGTGGACACCGCCGCCTGCACCGCCGGATCGCTGAAAGCCACCGCGTAGGTTTGCTGGAACACGGTCTGGCTGCCGTTGAGAATGGCCTTCAGCGTGGTCGAATATTGATTCACCTGCTGGCTCACCGGCGTTTGCACGGTCACGTAGCTGCTGGTGGTCGAGTTGGTGATCACAGATTGTCCGCCGGGATTGGGGGCGATGGCTGCCTGCGCCAGCGCGGCGGCCAGCAGCAAGCTCGATAGAAACTTCATGAGGACTCCTTCAGCCGTCTCAGCCAGGTCAGCAGACCGGCCACTGCCAGACCGATGAGCAGGAGCAGCCACGATGCCGGAGCGGGCGTGGCGGACACGGCCGCCGCGGTCCCCGAGATCGTGTAGGTTTGCGTGGTCAGGTAGGTGTTGGTGGTGGTCACATTCTGGTACGCGTAGTATTCGGTGTTGGTGTTGACGTTGATATCTTCCTGGCCCGCAAGCACGGTGAAGGTATCGCTCTGATTGTCGCCGACCATAATTGTGGCGGGACCGAAAGTATCTACGGTGGTGACGGAGACGTTTCCGGTAGCCTGGGTGGACTGGACGATGGGCCCATTGGAGACCAGGCTGCTCTGCAACACGGTGGAAGTGGAAGTTTGCGCTGGAGCGCTCGGGCTGGCGCCGTCGCCCGTCAGAATCGCATCCGCCGTGGACACCGCCGCCTGCACCGCCGGATCGCTGAAAGCCACCGTGTAGGTTTGCTGGAACACGGTCTGGCTGCCGTTGAGAATGGCCTTCAGCGTGGTCGAATATTGATTCACCTGCTGGGTCACCGGCGTTTGCACGGTCACGTAGCTGCTGGAGGTCGAGTTGGTGATCACGTTTTGGCCGCCGGGATTGGGGGCGACCGCGGCCTGCGCCAGCGCGGCGGCCAGCAACAAGCTCGATAGAAACTTCATGAGGACTCCTTCATCCGTCTCAGCCAGGTCAGCAAGCCGGCCACTGCCAGACCCGTGAGCATGAGCAACCACGATGCCGGAGCGGGCGTGGCGGACACGGCCGCCGCCGTCCCGGAGATCGTGTAGGACTGCGTGGTCAGGTAAGTGTTGGTGGTGGTCACGTTCTGGTACGCGTAGTATTCGGTATCGGTGTTGACGTTGACATCTTCCTGGCCCGAGAGCACGGTGAAGGTATCGCTCTGATTGTCGCCGACCATGATCGTGGCGGGGCCGAAAGTCACTACGTCGGTAACGGTGGGGGTGGCGCCGGTAGGTGTTGTCGACTGGACGATGGGCCCGTTGGAGACCTGGCTGCTCTGCAACACGGTGGAAGTGGAAGTTCGCGCTGGAGCGCTCGGGCTGGCATTGTCGCCCGTGAGAATCGCATCCGCCGTTGATACCGCCGCCTGCACCGCCGGATCGCTAAAAGCCACGGCGTAGGTTTGCTGAAACACGGTCTGGCTGCCGTTGAGAATGGCCTTCAGCGTGGTCGAATATTGATTCACCTGCTGGGTCACCGGCGTTTGCACGGTCACGTAGCTGCTGGTGGTCGAGTTGGTGACCACAGTGGGTGAGCCGGGATTGGGGGCGATGGCTGCCTGCGCCAGCGCGGCGGCCACCACGAAGCCGGACAGCAGCATCCACAGCGAACACAAGCCTTTTCCCCGCATCAACCTAGACCTCCGCTTACCCTTATGCCAAGTACCGAGTGTACACGAAAACGCCCCTAAACGTCCGAAATCCCCGGGCACGCCAACATCAAGACCGAGCGCTACGCCAAACTGGCCAGGAGCCACATCGCGAGAACGGATGGCACCGCGCGGCAAATGTGGCAACTGATGGAAGGAAAGCAGCGGGAGCAACTTCGGGGAACCCGTTGACCGTTCCCCGATGGTTCCCCTGACTTGCAGCCATATATGTCCTTGGCTGTCGGTAAGTGCTTTGGAATGTGGTGGCCAGGGACGGAGTTGAACCGCCGACGCCAGCCTTTTCAGGGCTGCGCTCTACCAACTGAGCTACCTGGCCGAGGAAGTCCCAGTGTAGCAACCGGGCGGCGGATTCCGCAATGCTATTGGACGATGTTTCAGCGTCCGCGGTCAATGCGCGGCGGGCCGCTCCGGCTCGACCACCGGCGGCGTGGCTCCGGCCGGGACCGGCGCCAGCATGTCTTCCTTGCGCTTGATCAGGGTCGAGGTGTTGTAGCTGGCCGCCTCGAAACCGTGGCCGTGGGTGATGGCGTCGGTCGGACATGCTTCCACGCAGTAGCCGCAGAAGATGCAGCGGTTGTAATCGATGTTATAAACCTTGGCGTACCGCTCGCCGCCGGAGATGCGCTCGCGCTCGGTGTTTTCCGCGGCCTCGATGTAAATGCAATTGGAAGGGCACGCCGCGGCGCACAAGAAGCACGCCACGCATTTCTCCATGCCATTGACGTCGCGCTGCAAGACGTGAACGCCGCGAAACCGCTCCTCGAACTTGGCCGGCTCATCCGGATAGTATTCGGTGACGGTGGGCGACAGCATCTCCTTCAGCGTGACGCTCATGCCTTTGGCGATGGCCGCGGCGGCTCCGAATACATCAATCTTGGTGGACATGGAGTCTGATTTTATTGTAGCGTGGCTCCGCACGGGAGCCTAGTTGCGCGAGCCTCAACCAGCTTTCCATTCGGGCACCTGGTCTTCGGCGCCGATCGGGTTTACGCTGGCCCGGGCACCCAGCCAGAGGATGTCCTGTTTGATCCAACCCTCGACCACCCGCGCCACCGTGCCATCGGGCTCGACCAGAAACGTGGTCGGGACGTGTGAGATTCCGTACGCGTTGCTGGCCGGGAAACGATCGTCTTCCGAATCGAGCAGCATGGGAAACCGCAAGCCGTAGTGCTGGGCGAACTCGCGCGTGTCCTCTGCGTCATTCTGCGAAATACCGTAAACGCGTAGACCACCGGCCGCGTGGATGCGATCGAGAAACGGCAGCGTCATCTGGCACACCGGACACGATACCTTGAAGAACGCCAGCGCCGCCGGGCCCTCGGCTAACAAATCCGCGAGCGCAACTTCCCCGCCCTCCAAGCGCGCCAGGCGGAATTCCGGAGCATGCGTGCCTGGCTGCGGCAACGGCGATTTCTTGCGGAAGAACATGCTTCCAGTTTACTCAAGCGGGGCCGGCTGCTTCGCCGCCCTCGCGGCTATTAGTCCTGGTTGTTCGTAATCAGGCGCGCGCCGCGATTGCGGGTGATGTAGTTGTACACCCACTCGACGAAGACCAGCAGGCGGTTTTCGAATTCCACCAGGTACATCAGGTGCACGAATACCCACAGGAACCAGGCCGGGAAGCCGGACACGTGCAGCCTGCCGAACTGCGCCACGGCCCGGTTCCTGCCGATGGTGGCCAGGCTGCCTTTATCGAAATAACGGAACGGGCGCATGGCCTGGCCGCGCAGCTTCCTCACCAGCAGATCGGCTACGTAACGGCCTTGCTGCATGGCGACGGGCGCCACGCCGGGTAGTACTTTGCCGTCCTGGGTGACGCTCGCCAAGTCGCCGATGACATGAATCTCGGGATGGCCGGGGACGCTGAGGTCCGGCTGGACCAGCACCCTTCCGGCGCGGTCGAGCGGGGCGCCGGCGCGTTCCGCCAGTTTCCGTCCCAAGCTGGAGGCGCGCACACCGGCCGCCCAAAGCACGGTGCGGGTGGCGATATGCTCGGTCCGCCCGGCGGCCTCGACGGTGACTCCTCCGGCGTCGATCGCGGTGACGCGCGCGCTCAAGCGCGGCCGCACGCCGAGGGCGATGAGCTGCCGCTCGGCTTTGTGCGAGAGGTCCGGCGCGAAGGAAGGCAGCACGCGGTCCTCGCCCTCGATCAGCAGGATGCGGGATTCGGCCGGGTTGATGTGGCGGAAATCGTGCCGCAGCGTGTCGTTGGCGATTTCGCCGAGCGCCCCGGCGAGCTCGACGCCGGTTGGGCCGCCGCCGACGATCACGAAGGTAAGCCAGGCGTGGCGGCGCGCGGGGTCCGGCTCGCGCTCGGCCTCTTCATAAGCCAGCAGGATGCGGCGGCGAATTTCGGTGGCGTCCTCGACGGTCTTGAGGCCAGGCGCCAGCGGCTCCCATTCGTCGTGGCCGAAATAGAAATGGGTGGCGCCGGTCGAAATCACCAGGTCGTCGTAGGGCCGCTCGCCGTCGGCAAGGATCACGCGACGGTTGGCGATATCGAAATCCACCACCTCGGCAAGTAGCACTTCCGTGTTGCGATGGCCGCGCAGAACCACGCGCAGCGGCGATGCGATCTCACCCGGCGAAAGGCCGCCGGTGGCTACCTGATAAAGCAGCGGCTGGAAGAGATGAAAATTGCGGCGATCGATGAGGGTGAGCGCGAGCGGGGCCTTGCCAAGCCGCTTGGCCGCGTAAAGGCCGGCGAAACCGCCGCCGACAATGACCACCCGATGCGCGCTCGCGAGCGCCCGGTCCGGACCTGGCTCGACCTGGTTTTTCACCCCAGCATCCTCACAATCAGTGGGGCAGGCCCCCGACCTGCCAACCCTTTTATTGGATGCTTGCGCGGGGCACCGGGAAGCAGACCTTCGGCTACTGTTGAGCCTCCGTGAGCGCCGGCCGCCGTTGCCAAAACCACAACAGCGGGCGCAGCCTTCACAGTTACCGGCGCTTACACCTGCGTTACTATTGAGGGGAGAACCCGGCACACCGCCGGACAAACAGGGGCAGGCAAATGAATCGACGCGCGTTCGGTATCGGAAGAAGGCTTGGGGCGGCGGCGCTGTGGTTGGGCGCGGCGGCAATCGTTTCCGGGCAGACCTTCACCGTCTATTCATTGCCCGCCAGCTACAGCCAGCCGAAAGGAATCACCGCCGGCCCGGATGGGGCGCTCTGGTTCACCGAATATAACACCAACAAGATTGGACGTATTTCGACCAGCGGGGCGATCACCGAATACTCCGTGCCCACGGTGGCCAGTTGCCCTTACTCGATCACCGCCGGTCCGGATGGCGCGCTCTGGTTCACCGAGTTTCATGCGAACAAGATCGGGCGCATCACCACGGCTGGAGCGATCAGCGAGTTTGCGGTGCCCACGCCGGCGGCGTTGCCGCTCGGGATCACCACCGGTCCGGATGGGGCGGTCTGGTTTACCGAGTCGGCCACCAACAACATCGGACGCGTAACCACGGCCGGAGCGTTTGTCGAGTATGCGATCCCCACCCAACCGACCGGCGCCTACGGTATCGCGACCGGGCCCGACGGCAACCTCTGGTTCACCGAAGAGGCGGGCAACAATATCGGACAGATCACGCCGACCGGCGTGGTCACCGAATTTCCGCTTGCCACAGCGGGATCCCTGCCTTCGGCCATCCTCAAAGGACCGGATAACGGACTCTGGTTCACCGAGTGGGCGGGGAACAAAATTGGCAGAAGCGACACCAGCGGCAATATTGTGGAATATCAGGTTCCCACCGGCATCGGCTACCCGCTGGGGCTCACTATCGGTTCCGATGGTGCACTGTGGTTCACCGAAGGCGCTATTACCAACCGGATCGGCCGCATCACGCTTGCCGGCGCCATAACCGAGTACCCCTTGGGACCTCAAACGCGCTCTGCCGGCGCGGGCACGGAGAACGCGCCCACCGCCACGCCGTATCCCGGATGGCTCGCCACCGGCCCGGACGGTGCGATCTGGTTCACTGAGGCGATCGGCTCCATCGTCCGCTTCAGCGTCCCCACGGCCGCCAGCAAAGCACGCCACCCGCTGTGAACCGCGGGCCGCGCCCGGCACAGCAATTCGCGCCGCCTTCCCTTCCCCGCCGGCGAATTCGGTAATATTAGTCCATGCCCTGCTTGCTGCTTGTGCTTGTACTGGCTTTTCCGCGCGTCGTGATGATTGCGATGTTTCTATTGAGCACCTATCTCCAGCGGGCCTATCATGGCCTCCTCCTGCCGGCGCTGGGATTCATATTTCTGCCGCTCACGACGCTGGTCTACGCGTGGCTGACGAATACGCACCGGCCGATCGCGGGCGTGAACGCACTGATCCTGGTGATTGCCGCATTGATTGACGCCGGCGGGCTCGGCGGCGGCGCATATCGGCGGCGGCGCGACTACTAAAAACAGCGCGAAAAAATACGCCCGCCAGCGGGCGTTGGCAAGCCAAGGCATGCCCCACCGTTAGTGTCCCGTCTCTGAAGTTCGTTGACAAAACCCCACGAGGCTATCGCCCTATTGCAGGGCCTAAAGGCCATGTTTAGTAGATCCCACGCTGGCACGGCTGAAGCCGTGCCCTGATACGAAGCTCCGGAATCATGTTGCGAACCTGTGAGACAGGACACTAGCTCTTGAGCTCCTCGACAATCTCCGCCGCCACGGCGCGGGCCTTCTCGATGGCGCCCGGTTCCAGGCTGATCGCGCCCACGCGCGCGTGGCCGCCGCCGCCGTAGCGCTCGCAAATCGTGGCCAGGTTGTGTTTCGGCTCCGCAGGCGTCCACGGATTGGAGCCGACCGAGATCTTGGTTCGCGTACTCGACGGGCTGACCGAAACCGTGTAAGTCGAGGACGGGAACAGGAAATACGGAATGAACTTGTTGTAGCCTTCGACGTCATGGCCCGACAAATCGAAGTAGACCACGCCATCCCGCTGCTCGGCCCGGTCGCGGATGAGTTCGATCGAATCCAGGTGGCGCTGGTAGAGGGGCCGATACAGCGCCTGGATCTCCGGATCGGCGACGATCTCTTCGAGACGCGCGTGCTGCATCCGCCCGACGATCTTCTGCACGATATCGGAGCCTTTGGCGGCTTCGATGACCAGCGTCAGTTTCATCGCCGGAGCGCCCAGCTCCACCGCCGTGCGGGCGTCCGGGTATTGAGCGCCGTCGATGATCAGCGACCACTCGACCAGTTCGCTCAAATCCGGCGCGGCGAAGCCAAAGCGCTGGCGGGCCACGTCCGCGATGAACGCGGTGCAGGATTTATAGCGCGGGTCGTAAAGCTTGCGTCCGCTCGTGTCGCGGCGGAACTCTTCGGCATCCGCGCGGCTGAGGAAGGCGCTTTGGTGATGATCGAACCACCAGGTGAGGCGCGGGTTATTGGAGTATTTGAAATCCACGATGGCGTTTTCGTCGCCATCGAACAGATCCGGAGAGAAGACCTGCGCGGCCCGGTGGGCCATGCCTGTATAGCGGAATTCCGCATCCGGGTGAACCGCCCCCGCGATGAAACGGCTGAAGAAGGCAGCCGACGCTGCCCCGTCGAAACAATGGTCGTGGTAGAGCACCCTTACTAGCATGGATTGAGGAGGAAAACCTTTAATCGTGCCTGAAGTTGGCAAGAAATGCAACTGCTATTTTCGTGAGGTGCTATTTTCGTGAGGTTCATCGCACCTGCCGGCCTGCGCGATGCGCTACAACAGTTTTCATGCCGCAGTTCAGTAGACGCGCGCTGACAAGAAGACAAGCGATTGCCGGAATGGCGGGAGCCACGGCGCTGCCGTTGGCCGCGGCAAACAGTGGCAAGCTGGATCGGGAAGCCATCGTCAAACGGCACAACCCAGTGCTGCGGGCGCCCGACATCACATCCGCTCTTCAGGTGGGAAACGGCGAGTTTGCCTTCAGTGCCGACATCACGGGCCTTCAGACGTTCTCCGCGGCCTATGAGGAAGGGATGCCACTCGGCACGATGGCGCAGTGGGCCTGGCATGCGTTTCCGAATCCCGAGAACTTCCAACTGCGTGAGGTGATGAGGCCTTACGATGCACACGGGCGAACCGTCCTCTATGCGGAAACCCCCAACCAGCCGGAGCGCGCGCGGCGGGCCGTGACCTGGCTGCGCGAGAATCCGGAGCGCATCCATCTGGCGCGCATCGGTCTCCAGTTCGCCGATCGGGACGGCAGGCCGGTTGACATGGCGGATCTGAGCGACGTCAGGCAGGAACTCGATCTTTGGCGCGGGCTGATTTCGAGCGAGTTCCGGGTGGGAGACTCGTTGGTGCGGGTGCAGACCGTTTGTCACCCCCAGCGCGACCTGCTCGCCGTTCGAATCGCTTCGCCCCTGCTTCGGCAACGAAAACTCGCCGTTGCGATCGCTTTTCCGTATGCCTCAACGTCGTGGGCAAGGGGTTATGACTGGAACTCTCCGGCGCGTTATGAGACCAGAGTTACCAGGGCCGATCGGGGGGCGACTTTCGACTGCATTCTCGATGAGACCCGGTACACGGCAACCGCAGCCTGGCCGGCCGCCGCCCGGTTAGAGGACGTGGAACCTCATCACTTCCACCTGGTTTCCGAGGGTCAGGAAGAGATCGAGCTGGCGATTGAGTTTTCGCCGAAGCAGATGCCGGGGCGGATTCCTTCGTTTGCGGAAGTGCGGGATTCCAGCGCCAGGCATTGGTCCACATTTTGGACCGGAGGCGGCGCAATCGATTTCTCCGCCTGCACCGATTCGCGCGGCGCGGAACTGGAGCGCAGGGTTGTGCTCTCCCAATATCTGATGGCGGTGAACTGCGCCGGATCGATGCCGCCACAGGAGACTGGCCTCGCGACCAATAGCTGGTGGGGCAAATCCCATTTGGAGATGCACTGGTGGCACGCAGCCCATTTCGCGCTGTGGGGCAGAACCGAGCTCCTGGAGCGCAGTCTTCGGTGGTACCGTTCGATTCTGCCCCGAGCGAGGGACACCGCCAGATTGCAGGGCTACCGGGGTGCGCGGTGGCCGAAGCAAGTCGGCCCGGATGGGAGAGAGGCGCCCAGCGATGTCGGCGTCTTTCTCATCTGGCAACAGCCGCACCCGATCTACTATGCGGAGTTGCTGTACCGATCGCATCCCGATCGCGAGACACTCGAGGCACATCGGGAGATCGTCTTCGAGACAGCGGAATTCATGGCTTCCTATGCGGTCTGGGACACCGCTGCGCGGCGCTATGTGCTCGGACCGCCGCTGATTCCCGCTCAGGAGAGTTATTCGAAGATACGAAGGCAGGTTACCAATCCCACATACGAGTTGGCTTACTGGCATTGGGGATTGTCGACTGCCCAGCGTTGGCGCGAGCGGTTGGGGATCGCTCGCCATGCCGAGTGGGAGAGGGTAATTCAGGGGCTCGCCCGGCCACCGGTCCGGAACGGCATTTATACGGCGATTGAAGGAGAGCCGTTTACCGTTTACAACGACCACCCATCCATGTTATGCGCCCTGGGCGTGCTGCCTGCAACGCCGTTGATCGACGCCTCGACCATGCGTTCGACACTCGGGGACGTGCTGGCACGTTGGAATTGGGATACCACGTGGGGATGGGATTACCCGGTAATTGCGATGACGGCTGCGAGACTCGGTGAGCCGGAGAAGGCGGTGGATGCGCTTCTTATGGATTCACCGAAGAACCAATACCTGGCGGGAGGACAGAACCTGGGAACCAAGGGCCGGCTGCCGCTTTACCTGCCGGGGAACGGCGGCTTGCTATATGCGGTCGCGATGATGGCTGCCGGTTGGGATGGCGCACGGGGAAGCGCTCCAGGCTTTCCCGTCTCGCGCGGCTGGAGTATCAAGTGGGAGGGACTGCAGAGGGCGCTGTAGCTCGCCGAACTGACCGCTCCCTATGGTCGCGGCTCCGAACGCGCGCCGAAAGCATCGGAGCCGCGACCGTGAGGGAGCGGTCGTGGGAGATTGAAACAGTTATTTTCTAAGATTCCTGTCAGTAAACAACCTTGCCATTCCGACGTGGCGTACGCACTCGTGCGTGCCGCGTCGGCACTCTGGCCGACGCCCGGTTTCTCGTGCGCGAACAGGTGTCGAGAAGAGTCTCGACACGGCACGCATGAGTGCGTGCGCCACGTCTGTCGCCGGGATTTGGCATGGTTATTTCGTGACGGGCACTACCAGGCCGTAAGTGGAGCAATGCGCGCACCGTGAAACTGGCAGTCACAGCGCACGCGAAAATCGGATCTTAAAGTCTGCCAAGCAGTTAACCTATCGCGGCCGGAGGGCGCTCGCGGACCAGCCAGTTATTATCGGGGCGGGAAGAGGAAATCGCAGGATGCGCCCTTTGAAGCGCCTTATACTGGCATACAAGAACTTCGCGGCCAACCGGAACATCAGCCACATCGGACTAGGCGTGGCGGCACTGAACACGGCCAAAGTGCTGCGCGCGAGCGGCATTGCGGCAGAGGTGTGGCCCATCACCAGCGCGGCGGAACTGGGCAGCCGGTTGGACTCCTCGGTTTCGCACGTGGTCACTTCTGCGCCGTGGATACCGGTGGAGCAGTGGCAGCGGCTGACGGCGGAACACCCCGATGTTACGTTCGCAGTGAATTGCCACTCGAACGTCGGCTTCCTGCAGGCCGACGCGAACGGGGTAAAGCGCTTGCGAGACGGCCTGGAACTGGAGCGTGGGACGTGGAACTTTCACGTGGCCGGGAACAGCCGGAAGTTCTGCGACTGGATTCGTGCGGCGTATCGGGCTCCGTGCGCTTACCTGACGAACCTGTACTATCTGGAACCGGAGCGGCGTTACCCGCGGACGCCGTTCAGCGGCGGGACGCTGCGGGTAGGGGCCTTCGGCGCCACACGACCGCTCAAGAACCTAATGAGCGCGGCGGGCGCGGCGTTGGAGATCGCCGGACGGCGCAACGCACCGCTGGAGTTCTGGGTTTCGGCGGGACGCGCGGAGGGCGGCCTGGGGGTCATGGACGCGGTGCGGGCGATGATGGCCGGACTGCCGCACGTGCGGCTGGTAGAGAACGGATGGCAGACCTGGCCGCGCTTCCGCGAGACCGTGCGGCACATGCACCTGCTGCTGCAGCCGAGCTACACCGAATCGTTCAACATGGTGACGGCTGACGGGGTTGCGGAGGGCGTGGCGTCAGTGGTTTCGGACGCCATTGACTGGGCGCCCAGGGCGTGGAAAGCGGGATTCGACCACGTGGACGAGATTGCCCGGGTCGGCGGCCACCTGCTGGCGGACCCGTATGCGGCGGTGGAAGGTTTCCAGGCGCTGGAAGCCCACAACGCGGAGGGGTTGCGGTGCTGGAAAAGCTACCTGGAAGCGGCCTGAAGGGTTCACTTCACGCGGCTGAGGTCGAGCTTGGCAGCCACGGTTTGCCCGTCTCCCGTGACGATGGTGACGGGGCCCTTGAGATGATCGCCCTCCAGCACGAGATCGCACTTGTAGGTAGTGGTACCGTCGGAGTCCCTGACCTGCAAGGTGACCTTGTTGCCGGCGATGGCGCCCTTTTCTATCGTCCACTGGGTCGCTTCGTCCGGTCCAGCGGTACCGGTGACTGTGCCGCCATCCTGTTTCAAGATGGCAAAGGTGGTGCCCTCTTCGTTGGTCCCGTCGGGCTGTGTCACGTTGACGGAGCCCGACCACTTACCGGTCACGTTCACATCGGCGGCGGACAGCACCAGCGCGACGGCAAGCAAGAAAAACACAAACAGCTTCATATAATCCTCCGCAGATGGGATACGAACGATAGTCGAAAAAGTTCCACGGCGAGTGATGCGCGGCGGGCCGGGCCGGGCATGCCCGGCCCCTACGGAGGGCTCTCGGGCGCTGTAGGGGCGAGGCATGCCTTGCCCGCGCATTCGCGCGACAAATCGCTATCGTAATTGCGAAATGGCGTACTTAGTTCAAAAAGTAGGTTCGGTAGAGCGTATCCCGCTGTTTGGGGACGAAGCCCGCGTCGCGGATGATGCGGCGCAGTTCCTCTTCGGAGGCGCGATAGTGGGCGCCGGCGGCGGAGACGACGTTCTCTTCGATCATGATGCTGCCGACGTCGTTGCCGCCGAAACGCAGGCCGAGCTGGCAGGTTTTGAGGCCTTGCGTAACCCAGGAGGATTGCACGTTTTCGATGTTATCGAGGTAGATGCGCGAGATCGCCAGCGTCTGCAAGTATTCGACGGCGGTAGCTTCCTCTTTGACAAAGCGGCCGAGCGAGGTGTTCTCGCGCTGGAAGGTCCACGGGATAAAGGCGGTGAAGCCGCCGGTTTCCTCTTGCAGGTTGCGGACCAGTTCCAGGTGATTCATCCGCTGCTCCAGGGTTTCGCCGCAGCCGAACATCATGGTGGCGGTGGTGCGCATGCCGAGCTGATGGGCGGTGCGGTGTACGTCGATCCAATCCTGCACCCCGCATTTCAGGCGGCTGATCCGTTGACGGACGGCATCGTCCAGGATTTCGGCGCCGCCGCCGGGGATGGAATCGAGGCCGGCATCCATCAAGCGGCTTATGGTGTCACGCAGGCTGAGGCCGCTGACCTCGGCGATGTTGGTGACCTCTGGAGCGGAGAGGCAGTGCAAGTGGATGCGAAAGCGCTGCTTGATGCCGCGGAACAGATCTTCGTACCACTCGATCCTGAGGTCGGGATGCAACCCGCCCTGCATGAGAACGCCGGTGCCGCCGAGATCGATGGTCTCCTGAATTTTCTGGTAAATGGTCTCGTTGGGCAGGACGTAGCCTTCGGCGTGGCCCATGGGCCGGTAGAAAGCGCAGAAGCTGCAGAACTCGGTACAGAAATTGGTGTAGTTGATGTTGCGATCGATGATGTAGGAGACGATCCCTTCGGGGTGCCACTTGCGGCGCACCGCATCGGCAGCCATGCCGATGCCGATCAGGTCGTCGGAAGCAAACAGAGCCAGCGCCTCGTCACGCGAAATCATAGGAATCCCCAGCCGGTACTTTCAAGATAACAAAAACCGGGCCGAACAATTTCGGCCGGCGGGAATCGGCATTACTCATCATCCAGAGGGCAGGCTTGCCGCCTGCCGAAACCAGAGGGAGAGAGTGCGCCCGAGCGCGCAAACGAAGCCGCCACGCGAGCGGCCGAAGTCGAGGAAAGGACTGAAAGAAGAAATGAAAACGAAACGCAGATACGGATGGAAGCCGGACGTGCCGGACCACCGCGACCTGGTTTACAGGCCGCGGCGAACGGTGCCGGTGCCGGCGGACTTGGATATGCGGCAGGAGCAGCCGCCGATTTTCGACCAGGGACAGCTTGGCTCCTGCACGGGAAACGGAATCGCCGGTGAGCTGGAAGCGCAGGCGCTTGCGCAGAGCGAGCAACTTACGGCGCTATCTCGACTGTTCATCTATTACAACGAGCGCGCGATGGAGGGCACTGTTACGGAAGATGCCGGCGCGTCGATCCGCGACGGGATCAAGAGCGTAAGCTCGCAAGGCGCGTGCCCGGAGTCCGAGTGGCCGTATGCCCTCGGTAAGTTCGCGGTGAAGCCGCCCAAGCACTGCTATGCCGATGCCCGGAAACTCAAAGCTATCCATTACAGCAGCGTGCCGCAGGACTTGAACTCGATCAAAGGAGCACTGGCTTCCGGACGAGGCATCGTGTTCGGAATCTCGGTTTACGACTCTTTCGAGTCGGACGCAGTGGCGAAAACGGGAGTGGTGCCGATGCCGGACCCGAGCGAGAAATTGTGCGGCGGTCACTGCGTGCGGTTGGTCGGCTACACCGATAACGGCATCAACGGCATTCCGGCGCAGCATTTCATCGGAGCGAACTCGTGGGGGACCGACTGGGGCCTCGCAGGCTATTTCGCGATCCCCTATGCATACGTCACCAACGCGAACCTGTCGGACGATCTCTGGGTGGTGACGGCGGTGTCGTAGGACGCCGCGCCAGATCAGTAAATCAGCAAGGAGACAAACCATGAATAGAAGGATATTCCGGCTCATTTGGGCCATTCTCCCCGCGCTGGCGGCCGCGGGCTGCCTGTCGGCGCAAACGCCCGCGACGGTCAATTACGCCCCCAGTTACTTTGTTGGCGCGGGAGTCGAATACAACCGCTACAACACAGCCGCGCCGGCAGTCGCGGGGTGGACGACGTTCGCGGTCCAAGTGGGCCAGAGCAAGGTATACTCCTGGTCCACCATCGAATTGACGAGTGCCACGAGTACGGCCAGAACCGGCGCGGGATACCTGTTTGCGCAAACCGGCAATTGGTCACTGGTGGCGTTGGGAGACGCTGGGCTGGCGGTCTCGCCGGTGGCCACGCTGGGATCGTTCAGCGGTGGGGGAGCCATCTTCTACGACATCGGACAGCGCCTCAACAAGGGGCACTTCTATCTCACCGCGGTGATGCGGGTGACGGTGATCACCTCCAACTCGGTTCAGCCGGTGTTTGGAATTGGCGCGGGAAAGAGCTTTTGAGGAGGCGATATGAACATAGCAATTCCTTCGTGGTTGACCGGGGCGGTGGCGGCAATCGTCCTGTCCGCGGCGGCGCGCGCAATGCCCGATCCGGCGCCGTTGGGTTCGCGATGGTACTTGTGGTTTTACCGGTTCACGCAGAACCTGCTGGCGAATTTCGATAAGACACAGAAAGCGTGAGTCGAGTGGGAAGGTGCGGGGGTGGGCAAGAGTTACTGCCCCCGTTTACGCCGGGGCAGCAGCCAATTCGGGCTGCGAGGCTTGCGCAAACAGGTAGACCGTGAACAGCGGCTTGGAGTCGCCCTTGCCCCAGCGATTCACCTGCCATTTGGCGCGGAGATAGCGCACCTGAGGGCGGTCCTTGAGGTCGAGCACGATCTGGTAGGTGCCACAATAGAATTTCTGCGGAAATGAAGCCACCGGCTTGGCGCCCCAGTCAGTGCCGTCGGCGGAGCCCCAGATCGAGATATCAATGCTTTGCTGTTCAATGATGCGCGTGATGCCGAGGGTGAGAAGCAACGTTCCGCCCACTTGGCCGCCGAGGTCGATCTCAGACCCGGCGCCGGCTTCGCGCACAGTGGTTTCCGGCAGCAAGAATTCTTGCAACATAGGCTTACCCTTCGCTCACATGGCGACTATTGAAGCTTGAGAAGTCGTGCTCAGGCTGCCTCCAGAGTCTCATATTTCCTGCAGAAACGAAAGCGGATTTGCCGGGCTCCGCCGTCCGGATGTGCGCAAAAGCTCGAACCGGGCACTGCCGCTACTCCAATTCTTTCAATTAGATGACGAACCAGGCTCAAATCGTCCTTAAATCCGAATCCGGATGTATCGGTAATCACATAGCAGGCGCCTCGGGCCAAAAATGGGCGGAAGGCGGCGCAGGGATTGGCTCTACTTCACTTTCCGAAATAGCTTGCGCAGAATCCGCACGGCCCGATCGACTTCCTTTTCGGTGATGATGTAGGGCGGCAGGAAGCGCAGCACGGTGTCGTGCGTGCAGTTGATGAGCATGCCTTCGGCCATGGCGTCCAGCACGAATTGTTTGCCGGGGATGTCCAGGTCGACGCCCAGCATCAGGCCGCGCCCGCGGACTTCCCGGACGAAGGAATACTTGCCGGCCAGCGCCTCCAGCGAATCTTTGAAGTATCCGCCCACTCTTTGAATGGCCGGCAGCAACTCATCCAAGATTTCCAGGAACTCCAGGGACACGCGGCAAGCCAGCGGGCCACCGCCAAAAGTCGTGCCATGCATGCCGGGCTTGATCGCCGACGCGGCTTTTTCGTTGGCCACGATGAAGCCCAGCGGCAGGCCGCAGGCCAGCGGCTTGGCAGCCACCACCACGTCCGGCAGAATCACCGGCTGGAAGAGCTGGTAGGCAAAATAGACGCCCGGCCGGCCCACGCCGCATTGCGTTTCATCGGCCACCAGCAAGGCATCATAGCGGGTGGCAAGTTCGCGCGCCTTGGCGGCGAATTCGGCGGTGAGCGGGTTGATGCCGCCCTCGCCCTGGATCATCTCCAGAATGATGCCTGCCGTGCGATCGTTGAAAGCCGCCTCGAGTGCCGCGACGTCATTCTTGGGAACGAATTTCACGCCCGGAATGAGCGGCTCGAAATCGGCGCGATATTTGGGTTGCCCGGTGACCGAGAGCGCCCCGAGCGTCCGGCCATGGAACGAGTTATCCAGCGAAATGATTTCGAACTTATCCGCATGGATGGCGCGGCCATGCCCATGCACCATCTTGAGCGCGCCCTCCACGGCCTCGGTGCCAGTGTTGGCGAAAAAGGCGCGCTGGAGGCCGCTGATCTGAGCCAGCCGCTTCGCCAGCGGTCCCTGATACTCGTGGTAGTAAAGATTGGAGGAATGGATCATCAGCCCGGCCTGCTGGCGGATTACCCTGGTAATGCGCGGATGCGCATGGCCGAGCGCATTGACACCGATGCCGGCCATCAGGTCCAGGTAACGGCGGCCTTCCAAGTCATAAACCCAGCAACCCTTGCCGCGCGCCAACGCCAGCGGGTAGCGGGCGTAGTTCTGCAGCAGGTATTCTTTTTCCAGGTCCATGAGTTCCTGGGCGCGTTGGGCGCCGACAGGAGGAAGGGCGGTCGTCATTTACTCATGATAACGCGAGAGCGAATCCGGGCCGGCAGCGTCACCCCAGCGAACCCAACGCCGCTTGAAGCTCAGCGCACGCGTGCCGGTCGCCGATGCGCGTAGTGACTTCGATGCCCTGGCGGTACACTGCTCGCGCCTCCTCCGACCGGCCGAGCCGCTCCAGCGTCTGGCCGGCGTGCAGATAGGTGGCGGCGTAATCCGGATGGGCCGCCATCAGCGCACGGAACTCCCGCACCGCGCCTTCCAGGTCGCCCACGTTCCGATACTCCATCGCCAGGCCATAGCGCGCGAAGATGTCGCTCGGGTTCGCGGCCGCCATACCTTTCAGAATTTCCAATCGGTTGCTTGCCATGGTTGTGCTACTATACCTCCCGGATGTCGTGTCCCTGTTTCGAGCCGGTCGAACCGCGCCCATACGCGGCGGCCTCGCGGCGCGCCATGCTGCCGCTGGGCGACGCGTGGACGGGCATCTGCCGCGCCGTGCCGGACCAGCCCTTCCGCCCCGACGATTCGCTGCTCGACCTCTTCTGTAACCTCGGCTACGCCCGCGGCCACTGCGCACGGTTTCCCGCTAATCATGGCCCGGACGCGGTGCGCTTCACCATCGTCTCCGATGACGGCGCCGCTCTTCGACTGTACTACGTTCTGGAGCGCGATCACCGGCCCTTCGCCCACGGACCGCTGGAATTTTCCGTGGCGCGAAACGAACTCACGACACCGGCCGAAGGCGCGTTGACCGCCGTACAGGCGCGCGCCTACGTGGCCAGCTATCTGCGCCGAACATCCGAATCCGACCTGCCCCGAAAAGAATCATGAGGAGTGCCATGCAAGGTAAACCCGTACGCGAGTCCGCTTCCGAATATTCCGAACTGGCGCTGCCCATCGACGCCAACGGCTGGGGCCACGTGCTAGGCGGCAAGGTGATGCACCTGGTGGATCTGGCCGGCGCCATGGCTGCGATGCGGCACGCGCGCCGCGGCGTGGTCACCGCGGCGGTGGATAGCCTCCACTTCCTGCACCCTGTGAACCTCGGAGAGCTCATCATGCTGCGCTCGGCGGTGAATCGCGTTTTTCACAGCTCGCTCGAAGTGGGCGTGCGCGTGGTCACCGAAAACCTGCTCACCGGCTCCCAGCGGCATACCTGCTCCGCCTACCTGACCTTTGTCGCCATGGACGAGAATGGCGTGCCGGCCGCGGTTGCGCCGGTGATTCCCGAAACCGAGGCCGAGCAGCGCCGCTTCCGCGAGGCCGGCGAGCGCCGCGAGTATCGTCTGGCCATGCGCGATAGAATCCGCGAGTGAGCCGTGGCCCGCGCAGTCTTGCCTGCTGTGTCGAGAGTCCTCTCGACATTTCTTTGGGCGTGATGCCCCGAGGTTGCCAAGAAAAGTCGCCACGACTGGCGACTCTGCAGGCCTGACAGCCCGCGCCACGGCACGGGTTCGCAGGCCGGGGGCCTGCGCCACTTAATCTCCCGACACCCGCTCCAACTCGCGCGCGGGCGGGTTCGACGCCGCCAGTGCGCCGACGCTCACATGGATCTGCGGCATGGCGCCGGTTTCGAAGGCATCCGCCATGCCGTCCAGTTTCTCGCGCAACATCTGCCGCCGCAGCTTGGCTTCGAACTCGCGAAGCTGCTCTTCGATGTGGCCGGCTTTGTTCTTGTTGCGGATCATGTCCTCGCGGTAGCGCTTCAGGAAGTAGCCGATGGTTTCGACTCGGATCCTGATCGAACCAGTGGGCTTGTTCTCGTCGATATCCTTGAAGCAGAAATACGGCGTACCGGAATGCTCGACGATCTCCTCCACCACCGAGTAAATGGGCGCGTCGTGGCCGCACTTGAAACTGGATAGCTCCAGCGCCACCAGGTTGGGATGCCGCGCCACGTATTTGGCTGCCCACACTTTGCGGCTGGTGTTTTCGCTGTAGGAGTTTTTCCATACGTCGGTGATGGCCATCGGATGTGCAATCTCGCCGGCCAGCACGTCATCGCCGAACAGGCGCCAGACGATGTCGTCATCGATCGGCAGGCAGTCCTCAGTGAACACCGGGTAGCCCAGCTTCTGGAACTCCTCGAGGATTTCGTGATTGATGCCGGGATCGTTGTGATAGGGACGGCCCAGCAGCACCACGCCCAGCTTGTCTTCGCGTTCCAGCGCTTCCAGCGCCTCGCGCGCGGCGCCGCGCATGGTGACGTTGTTGAACACGTCGAGCGCGCGGTAGCCTTCTTCAATCGCGCGATGGTTCTCTTCCGGCGACAGGCCCAGAATGTCGCGGAACTGCTCGTACATCTGCCGTTCGAAAATATCGGGCTTCGAGATGTTGACGAACGTGTCCAGATACGTCACGCCCTTTTCGGCGAACAGGTCGCCTTCCTTGGTAAACGCCGCCTTCACCGCTTCCGGCGTCGCCGCCACCGTGGGGCAGGACCGGCTGGCCTGCACGGAATGCAGATCGCTGGTCAAACAATCGATCATCGGGAAGAAGATGATGTCGAGCGCCTTCTTGGCATGCACCCGATAGAGCAGGTTGTGGACGTGCGGAATGCCCAGCTTGGAGGGGAAGCACGGATCGATCGCACCGCGCTTGGCGCCCTCTTTATACAGCTCCTCGCTGGTGAAGTCGGAGTAGACGAGGTTCTCCGCCTTGATGCCGAGCGACGCGAAATAGCCGGTAAACACGGGCGTCTGCGAGTACATATTCAGCACGCGTGGCATGCCGATGCGCAGTTCGGCGCGCTTTTTCATCAGCGCGGCCCGCTTCTTTTGCGCTGCCGTGATCTGCAGCCTGGGCGGCGCGTCAGCCACCAGCGGCGAGTCTTGCACGCGGAAAACGGCCTTCGCGGCCATTTCCACGAAGTTCGGATTGGCCTTTTTGACCTTGTCGAGGTCGCCCTTGATGTGGCGCATCTCCTCGATGTTCTCCACCGTGCCTTTTTCGCAGGTGGCGATGATCAGCCGCTGCGCCCCGGCTTCGAGCGGCACCTTGGTCTTCACCGGCGGCTTGAGCTCCAGGTTCACGATCGAAGTCTTGACGTCGATGAACGTGCGCAGGCACTTGTTCTTGCAGAAATAGCAGCGGGTGCTCTCGTTGCGCGTGGTCTTGTACTGGATGCCGCGGGCCGCCTCCAGGCCGATGAAAGTGGACTTGCGGCCGTTGTCAAACAGCCGCCCGGCTTCGAGCGCGGCCCCGATGGCGCCGGCTTCGCCGCAATGTTCGTGGACGATCACGTCCGCCGGCACGTCCTTGCCTTTGAAGCGCGACTCGATGAAATCCACCTGCGCCTTCACCGCCGCCAAGTTGTACTGCGTGCCGCCTTGCAGCAGAAAGCGGCGGCCGATGGCGGAGAGGTTCGGAATCTGCGAAACGTAGAGCCAGATGTTTTTCGGCAGCACGTTGCACAGGCCGGCCATGATTTCTTCCGGCTTCCATCCCTGGCGCTGAAAATCGACGATATCGGACTGCATGAACACCGCGCAGCCATAACCGAACGACGGAAATCCCTTGGCCCCGAAAGCCGTGTCCGCGTAATCCTCCACCGGCACGTTGAAGCCCTGCGCGGTGGATTGCAGGAAGTAACCATTGCCGGCCGAACACTGCGTGTTGAGCTTGAAATCCTTCACGCGGCCGTGCTTGAGGATGATGATCTTGATATCCTGGCCCCCGACGTCGCAGATCACGTCCACATCGTCATAGAAATGCAGGCCGGCTTCGGTGTGGGCCACCGTTTCGACCAGCGCCGCATCCGCTCCCACCACGTCCTTGAGAATATCCTTCGCGTAGCCGGTGGTGCCCACGCCGAGAATCGTCAACTCGGCGCCCTGGTCGAGGATCTGCCGATTGAGTTTTTCGAGCACCTCGATGGTGTCCTCAATCGGGTTGCCTTTGGAAAGCTGATAGGTCTTGGCCAAAATGCGGCGCTTGTGGTCCTTGGAAATCAGCACCGCCTTGGTGGACGTCGAGCCGCCATCGAGACCGACGAAGCCTTCCACCACTTCGCCCGGCTGGAAGGAGGCCGGCACGAACTTCTTGGGCCGATACTTGAGTTTGAATGCGTCCAGCTCGGCGTCATCCTTGGCCAGACCGCCGGTGCCGCCGCGCTTGGTCTTCTCCTCGTCGCGACCGATCTCGACATACCAGGCCAGCTTCTCCCATCCGGCGTATTGGCCGATGTCGTCGTCTTCCGACTTGCCGAACTCCACCGAGCCAATGGCGGCGAAATACTGCGCGTTGTCCGGCGTCTTGACCAGGTCTTCGGGCGGCACGCCTTCCGGCAGCGGGGTGCCCCGCTCTTCCCAGATTTTCGGGATGTTGTGCTTCCAGCAGTCACGCATGCCCTGGATGTAGCAGTTAGGGCCGCCCAGCAGCAGCACCACCGGCTGCAGCGTGTTGCCGCGCGTCAACACGGAAAGGTTCTGCATCACGATGGCCTCGAACAGCGAAGCCATCAGCTCACTGGGCGGAACGCCCATCTTCTGCAAGCCGTTGATATCGGTCTCGGCGAACACGCCGCACTTGCCGGCCACCGGATGCAGTTTCATTCCCACATACCCCATCTGGCAGAGCTGATCGGAGGGGATGCGCAGCTTGGCGTTGATTTTGTCGATGACCGCGCCGGTGCCGCCCGCGCACTTGTCGTTCATCGAAGGGATTTTCTTTTTACGGCCGGTCTCGGGGTCCTTCTTGAAGATGATGATCTTGGCGTCCTGCCCGCCCAGTTCGATCACCGAGCCGCACTCGGGATACAGACGCTCGACGGCGAGCGAAACCGCGTTGACTTCCTGCACGAACTTGGCGCCCAGGTAACCGCCCAGTCCATTGCCGCCCGAACCGGTGACGAAGATGCGCGAGTTCGCGGCTTGGAAGCCCTCGATTTCCGCGTCGAAACGCCGGCAGAATTCGAGCACCTTTTCCGGCTGCCTGGTGTCGTGCCGCTGGTAGTCCTGCCACAGAATCTGGTCGGTGGCGGCATCGATCACCACCGCTTTCACCGTGGTCGAGCCAACGTCCATGCCGATGAGGAAGTGTTTGTCCATGTGACCCATTCCGTAATAGCTGTGTTGACCGCTCCCTATGGCCGCGGCTCCGTTGCGATCGATGTGCGTGTCAGGGCCGCGACCGTAGGGAGCGGTCGCCGGCGGCCCCTACGAGTGCATGCTCTGCGCGATGTGATGGACGAAGTTGGCAGCCTGGCCGACCACGCCCTTGGTGTGCGGCACGTGATAAGTCGGCCGCTTGGTTTCCGGATGTTGGTCGACCCAGGCGCGGCAGGCATCCAGCGTCAGGCCGGTGCGCTGCAGCGCCTCGGCGAATTCCTTCTTGGCCTTGCTCTTGGCTTCGCCCAGCGCCATCTGCACGCGGCTGTGAGCGTTGATTTCGCCTTCGCCCGAGGTTTCCACGGGCAGATAGATCATGTCCTTGAAGTTGGAGACCACCGCCGATTGCGCGCCATCCGATTGCGTCGACGGCATGCACCCGAACGGCTTCAAGGAGAGCACCATGTGCGCCAGGTCCTTGTTCGAGTAATAAATGTTCTTGGCGACTTCCAGGTGGCCTTCGCCGCCGCCGGCGCGCGAATTGTAGAATGGGTGGCCGATGCGCTGCAGCTCGTATTGATCGGCCAGATGGTGCGCAATGCCGCCCAGCGCCGCCACAATCTTGTGGTATTCGTTTTTGAAAATGGCCTCGGCCAGTTTCAGCTTGGCCACCTTCTGCCGGAAGCCGATCTCGATCTTCGCGCGCGTTCCCAGCTTCCACAGCGGCGGCAGCACGGCGCCTTCCTCCAGCCCCTTCAGGTCTTTGTATTTCTGAATCACCTGGTGGATCATGTACATGATCCAGGTGCCGATCGGTTCCACCAGCACCTGCGCGCCCTCGCGCTGCAGGAAGCGGAACATGTTGAAGTTGCCGTCGCCTTCCGTAGTCTGCGCCCAGAATTCACCGGTGATTTTGACGATCGGCTTGACGCGCAGGCGATCGACTTCGATCGTGTCGAACCGGTCGCGGCAGTGCTGGAGGGCGGGCAGGTAATCGTCGCCCTTGATCTGACTTACGAATTTACCGACATACTGCGCGGTATCGGAGAAACCGCCGAGATAGCGGGACAGGTTCCCGTTGAGCCGCCACGGACGCTTGGTCTTGAAGATCCCGTGCAGATATTCCATGCCTTCGTCGAGCACCTTGTCGGTTGCGCCAGCCTCCATCTCATACGGGCGGATCGCGTAGGCGACTTCGTTCATCACGTCGCCGCAGTTCAGCGCGTTGAGGATGCCCAGGAAGAAATCGAGGTTCATCTCCAGGCCGGCTTCGGCGTCGGACTGGCTCAGCCCGCCGGACTGCTGGAACAACAGGACGCGGAAGCCGTCGAACCCGGCGTTGCGCAGCGCCAGCCGGTATTCGGCTTCATACATGCCGAAGCGGCACGGGCCGCAAGCGCCGGCGGTGAAGAACACGTGGTTATCGATGATCTCCTGCTTACTGAGACCCTGCTCTTCGAGCGTTTGCAGATACTGCACCAGGTTACCGACGGTGAAGTAAGTGGGGTTGCACTGGCCGTTGTTGCCGTATTCTTTGCCAAGCTGAAACGCGCGCACGTTGGGCGTGGGCACCGGCCGAGCCTTGTAACCCAGCCCCTCCAACGCGCCATGCACCAGCTTTTCGTGTTTCCAGGTCAGCCCTCCAAACAGTAGCGTGGTGAAGGCGCGCTCCTGTTTGGTGAACGGACGCTCGGCCGGCCGCTTGAAGTGGTGAACGTCCTGCTTGGGCACACCGGCCTCGCGCTCCAGGCGCGCGCGCTCGTCGGCCAGCCGTTGCTGAATTACTTCCTCAATAGATCCGATCTGCACAAGGTTGGCAGACGGAGACACATGTGGTTCGACAGTCTGAGTGCTCATAAGTTATCCCAAATTCCCTTGATTGAGGTCATCTTGCGCCGATAACCAATTGAAAAGGAACCGCTATCCATCGAACGGCGAGTTTCGAATCGGAATGGGGGAATTGAAGGGGTGAGCGGAAGGGCGTCAGCAGCGGCTGCAACTCACTGGAATACAGTCATTTGTGACGGATCGGACATGCTGGGTTGGGAGGCGAAGCGCCTGCCCCACTTTGCACACGAGTGGAGCAGGCGCTTCCGCCTGCCAACAGATTGCCCAACAGATTATTCCACCGAAACTTTGATGGAAATTCGCGGCCCGATCGGTTTGACTCGCAGTATGATGACGCCGGAGGCCACCTGCGGACCGGCATGTACCGTGAGCACGGCTTGGCCGCCGGTCGGGTAGTATGCGGCGTCCAACTTGGCTGCCACGCCCGGAATCTGCTGGACGATTTCCAGGCCCACGACCCCGGGAGTGCCATTGGAAATGACCACCTTGTCGCTGGCTCCGGGCTTGAGACTGAGTTCAGTCTTATCGGCTTTGACCAGATTGAAGAACTGACCGACAGTGGTGGGAATGGGCGGCGGCTGTGGTGTGCCGGGGGCCGGTGGTGCGGCGGGTTCGCCCGTCCGCGGAGCCAGTGTCATCTTCCCGAACGGCGTCATCAGCATCGCATCTTTGTCCACGTACCACATCCACTGCCCATTCTCGATCTTCCAGTTGAAAGGGGTGAGCAGTTTGACGGTCTTACCCTGAAAACCGGGAGCGGGCAGATAATGCTCGCAGATCACCATCGCNNTCCTTGGTGTCGTCCGCCACCATCTGCTCGGCTTGGCGGAACTTGCCTTGCTTGTGCAGTTCGCAGAATTCGTTGACGCGCGCGCGCAGCGCTTTATCGACATCCGGCGGCGGATCGGGACCCTTCTGGGGGACATTTTGCGCCCAGAGCGCGGCAGTGGCAATGACGAGAAAAGAGATTCGCAGCATCTTCACCTATTGTAAAACGGCCTAGGTAGGGCATGCTTTTAGCTTGCCCAAAAACATAAGAAACTATCCCAGCAGCGCCTTGACGATGATCCAGGATTTCTCGAACGACGAAAGCCGCACGCGCCTGCGGAAAACATCGTAGTTGCCGGCTTCGATGCGGTCGAGCAGGCGGGAGTAGATGGTGATCAGCGCCCACAGCGAAGGCCGGCTGCGCGGGTGGATCAGATCCAACAGCGGCTGCGATTCCCGGTAGTAGGCGTGGGCGCGATTCGTCTCGAATTGCATCAGCCGCAGGAACTCGGGAGTGCGATTGCCGCTGGCCAGGTCGTCTTCGGAAATGCCGAAGCGCGCCAGGTCGTCTTGCGGCAGGTAGACGCGGCCGCGAGCCGAATCCTCGCGGATGTCGCGCAGAATATTGGTGAGCTGAAAAGCAATTCCGCATTTTTCCGCCAGTGGCGGCGCGCTGGGCGTGTCGAAACCGAAAATGTGAATCACCGTGAGGCCCACCACCGAAGCCACCTGGTAACAATAGCGGTAGAGCTCGTCGAAGGTCCGGAAGCGGCGCGGTTCCAGGTCGGAGACCACGCCATCGATCATTTCGCGCAGATACTCGTGCGGGATGCCGAATCGGCGCACGGTGTGATGAAACGCGGGCCAGAGCGGATGGCCGCTGAAGCGGCCGGCCAGCGCATCCTCCATGGCGGCGCGCCATTGGTCCAGCGCGGCGCGGCTGGCGCCGGGCTCGTCGCTCAAATCGTCGCAGGTGCGCATGAAGGCGTAGATGGCGCACATAGCTTTGCGCTGCTGCGCGGAAAGCAGGAGGAACGAGTAGTAGAAATTCTTGGCGCGGCTGCGCGCCACGTGGCGGCAATAGTCGTAGGACTGGTCGATCGAGTTCATCAGGCAGCCCGCGGAAAGGCCAGCCGCGCCAGCGAACCCAGCAGCAGGCGCGCACGCTCGAATTTCGAGATCGCCGGCCGCGCTCGCAGCACGTCGTAATCCTGCCGCTCGATTTTATCGAGCACCGAAAGGCCGCCGCGGCTGAACAGATCGAGATCGAGCGCCAGTCTGCGGTCCACCATGCCGATCAGAGGAAGGCCCTCGATGAACAATTCGCGGGCCTTGGCCACACTCTCGCGCATGGCCTCTCGAAAACCAGGCGTAAAGCGGCGCGCGAACAGATCGTCGAGGAGGCAGCCGTGCCGCTCCAGGACATCGAACGGAATGTAGATGCGGTTCTTGAGCAGATCGACGGTCACGTCCTGCCAGAAATTGGCGAGTTGCAGCGCCGTGCAGGTCGAGTCGGCCAGCCGCTGGCGTTCCGGGTCGGAGTAGCCGCACAGATATAGCACCAGCCGGCCCACCGGATTCGCCGAGCACCGGCAATAGTCGAACAGTTCGTCCCAGCCGGCATAGCGCGTCACGTTCTGGTCCTGCACGAACGCCAGGATCAAGTCGGCGAACGGCCGCCGCGGAATCTGGTGGCGGCGGACTGTCTCCTCGAGCGCCACGAAGACCGGGTGCGTGGCGCGGCCCTGGTACATTCCATCCAGCTCGCCCGACCACCATGCGAGCAGCCGCAAGCTCTCCTCGCGATCGCCGATTTCGTCGCCCAGATCGTCCGCCCAGCGGCAATAGGCGTAGACATTGTAGAAATCCTGGTGGAGACGTTTGGGCAGCAGAAAACTGACCACGTGGAAGTTTTCGTAATGGCGCGTGGCCAGCCAGCGCGTGTAGGCGCGCGCATCAAGCTGAGACCAAGCCCGTCCGAGCGCTTCGGGAGCGTGCACGAACTGGGCCGGCGGCAGAAACGCGGCAGTCCCTGCGCGCGGCATTTAGGGCAGAATCGCCGTCTTCAAGTGGCCGTTGTGGCTCATCAGGTGGCGCATCACTTCCAACAGGTTGGCCAGCGGTTCCTCGCGGTTGACGAAGAACGAGGCCCGGATGTGGCCCGCCGAAACCAGGTCCAGCGCCTTGCGGACGTGGGCAGGAGTGTGATGGAAACTGGCCTTGCAGGTAATCTCGGAGTAGTGCAGGAGGGCGGTATCCAGATTGACCGTAGTGTCGTTGGGACAGCCGCCAAAGAAGTTCACCACGCCGCCGCGGCGCACCATGTTCACGGCCCACTGCCAGGTCTGCGGCTTGCCCACCGCTTCGATGGCGATATCCACGCCGCGCCCGCCGGTCAGGCCGCGAATCGTCTTCACCGGGTCGGCGCCGTCTTCGCCCACGATCAACTCGTCGGCGCCCAGCGCGCCCGCGCGGTCGAGTTGCGTTTTGCGGCGGCCCACCGCAATCACGCGGCAGCCATATAGCTTCGCCAGCTTGACGAACATCAGCCCGATGGGCCCCAGCCCGACCACGGCCACCTGGTCCCCGTGACGCGGAGCGGTTTCCTCCCAGCCGCGAACCACGCAGGCCAGCGGCTCGATCAGCGCGGCGTCCTGGTAGCCGACATGCTGCGGAACCAGATAGGTGTTGCCCTCCACGATGCGCGCCGGAATGCGGATGTATTCGGCGTACGCTCCGTTATTGAATAGTAAATCCTCGCATAGGTTTTCGAGGCCCCGCTGGCAATAAAAGCAACGGGTGCATGGCGCCGAATTAGCCGCCACTACCCGTTGGCCGATTTTGAATTTCGTCACATCCTCGCCAATTGCGACGACGTCGCCGGCCAGTTCGTGCCCAAACACCGCAGGCGGAACGATCATTCGAGCGTGATATCCCCGGCGGAACACCTTCACGTCGGTGCCGCAGGTCAGGGCCACTCTTACTCGAACAAGGATGTCTCTGCTTTGAATGCTGGGAACGGCCACCGGCTCCACTTGCAAGTGTTCCTTGCCGTAAAGCACGGCAGCCATCATGTGGTTATTCACTTAGGACCACCTCTGTGGCTGAACGATTATTTTCAACGATTTAGATTCCGGATGCAATGCCAAATCAAATCCTGAACAAATTTTAACCAAGGGCAAACGGTGGGAAATCAATTCTTCCACCGGTAATTCGCCGCCAAAAACCAGCCGGGCGGACTCTTTCTGCAAATCCACCGACGCACTGTAACAACCGAAAACAGTTCGCTCTCCTACACAGATGTCCGCGCCGGAAGCTTCGATGCGCTCGGCCGAAGAAGTTTGCGCAAAAAGAAGAATACGGGCGCCCGGCCTGGAACAGGCAATCGCCTGCTCGACGATTCCTGGAGTGGAAACGGCCACTACCACGAAATCCGCGCCGCGTCCTCCGGTAAGGTGTTTGACTTCGGAGGCGACGTCCACGTTTCGCGGATTCCACGTCAGCTCCGCGCCGCAGCGGGCAGCGAGAGAGAGCCGCTCGGCAATCGTATCGGTGGCGGCAACCCGTGCGCCCGTGCGCCGCACCAGCATGGTGAACATGAGGCCGATGGGGCCCTGGCCCAGCACCACCACGAACTCATCCGGCTGCGGATCGGCTTGCACAACAGCTTTGAGGCAGGTGTTCAGCGGCTCGACCAGTGTGGCGCGCTCAAATGAAATGCCATCGGGTATTTTCTCCACCCCTCGTTCCACGATCCAGTCCATCACGCGGACATATTGCGCAAAGCCGCCGCCGGCGGGCTCGAACCCAGCCGTGATACCCACCTTCTTATAGACGGGGCATTGGGCGTAAACTTTGCGCCGGCAGTAAAAACAATTCATGCAGGGAATGTGGTGGAAGGCCACCACGCGGTCGCCCGGGCGAAACTGCTTGACGGCGGACCCTACGGCTGCCACCACGCCGGCCGTTTCGTGGCCGAAGATGCGCGGCGGCGCCAGCAGGTTGTGCTCGATCTTCTTCAGGTCCGTATGGCAGATGCCGCACGCTTCCACCCGGATGAGGATCTCGCCCGGTCCGATTTCGGGTGTAGGGACTTCCTCGATCTCCACCAGGCTCTCGCCGCGATACACGGCGGCATGCATGGTTGCAGGTATGGCGTTCAATTCAAAATCGGCAATCCGCAAAAAAATCACCCAACGCACGCGCAGCCCGGGCAGAACGCCGCCTCAACCGAAGCAGCTCCGGCAGCCGGACCAGCGGACGACAAAAAATGGAACCTAAGATCTTTATTGTATCGAAATGTCCGTCCGGACGCATCGCCGCATTCAGATCATTCGCCATATCTTCGCCTGCCAGGTCCGTGACGGCCTTGATACAAAAGAATGGCAGGCCCAGCGCGCCCGAACGCTCGGCCACTGCGGCGGCTTCCATATCCACTGCAATCGAGCCGGTTTGGCGCAGGCTGCGCTTTTCCGCGGCGGATTGGGCGACGTGATCGATGGTCAACACCACGCCCAGGTGATGCGCCAATGAGGTAGCCGGCGCCCGCGCGCTGAAGCGGCCGTTTACGCCAATCACTTCGGTGGCGACGACCACCGAGGCCACGTCCAGTTTGTCATCCAGCGCGCCACAAAAGCCGGCGCTGACGATCGCATCGGGCTGAAATGCCGCCGCCGCACGGTCCACCGTGGCCGCGGCCCTGGCGGGGCCGGCGCCGTTCGCCACCAGCAGCAGATCGTGCTCTCCCAGCACCGCCGAGCGGACCCAATCGACGCCCATCTGTGCCACGCGCGCGTGACGGGCATGCGCCAGGATTCCGCGAAACTCCCGCTCCTCCGCCGCCACCACCAGCAGTTTCACGATTGCCCCCGCCGCCCGGTGAACCATTCCACCGCGTGTGCCAACGCCTGCGCGGCCGGTCCCGGCTGGTAACCCAGTTCCCGCGTAGCCTTGGCGTGGGTGACCCACATTTTCTTCTTGGCCAGGCGCACCGCTTCCAGGGAGACGCGCGGCGGCGACCCGGAGAGGCTCGCCCAGGCCGTGCCCGACGCACCGGCGCACCATGCCAGGAAATACGGAAGACGCACGCGCGGCGGACTGCGCTTGGTGATGGCCGCCAACTGGCGCAGGATCTCGGCCAGCGTGAGATTTTCCGAACCGAGAATATAGCGCTCTCCGGACCGGCCCCGCTGGCAGGCCAGCCAGTGGCCTTCGGCGGCATCGCGCGCATCCACCACGTTGAGGCCCGTATCGATGTATGCCGGCAGCGCGCCGTTCAGAAAGTCGAGAACGATCTGGCCGGTGGGGGTCGGCTTGAAATCGTGATCGCCCATCGGCGCGGTGGGGTTCGCGATCACGATGTCCAGGCCGCTGCGGGCAAACTCCAGCGCCACTTGCTCGGCGAGGAATTTCGAGCGCTTGTAATCGCCCGTCATGTCCGTCAGCGATACCGGCGTGGTCTCGTCTCCCAGGCCTTCGGGCGGGATGCCGATGGCGCCAACGGTGCTGGTGTAGACCACACGCTCCACGCCGGCCGCGCGCGCCGCTTCGAGCAGGTTGCGCGTGCCTTCGACGTTGGAATCGTACAGTTCGCGCGGATTCCGCGCCCACAGCCGGTAATCGCCGGCTACGTGAAAGACAATGCCGCAGCCGGCAGCCGCGCGCTGAAGCGAAGCCGGATCGCGCAGATCGCCGGTGACGGTTTCGACCGGCAGCTCTTCGACGCGGCTGCCCGGCCGCACCAGCGCGCGAACCGCGCAGCCGCGCTCGATCGCCACGCGGGCCACGTGCCAGCCCAGAAACCCGGATGCGCCCGTGACCAGGACGGGCTTCATGACAGTATCCGTCGCGTGGCACACGCACTCGTGCGGGCCGTGTCGAGACTCTTCTCGACACCTGCTCGCGCATCAGAGGCCGGGCGTCGGCACGAGTGCCGACGCGGCACGCACGAGTGCGTGCGCCACAGCGCCTCTATCGCAGCATCCATGCCAGCATCTTGAGATTGTCGGCGACCCCGGCGTTGATGCCGTAGGCGACCGAAGGCTCGAAGCCGCAGTGCATCATGCAGTGCTCGCAACGCGGGTCGTTGCCGGGACCGTAGCTTTCCCACGGCGTGCGCGTCATCAGGTCCTCGAATGTCTTGTACTGCCCGTCGGTGATCAGGTAGCACGGACCTTTCCAGCCCTTGATGTTGTAGGTGGGATTGCCCCAGGCCGTGCACGGCAACTCGCGGCGGCCTTGCAGGAATTCCATGTACAGCGGGGTCTGGCGGACCGGGTATTTCGCGGCGATGCGGTCGAAGTCGCGGAATTTTTCGCGAATGTCGTCGCGCGTCAGGAAAATCTCGCGGTCGTCGACCGCCGAGTACCCATAGGCGGGCGCGATCTGGTGCCCGTCCACGTGGAACTGCCGCAGGTATTCGAACAGCTCCTCGATTTCCCGCATGTCGGTCTCTTTGTAGACCGTGGTGTTGGTGCAGACCTGGAAGCCAGCCTTCTTGGCGATTTGGATGCCCTCGACCGCCAAATCGAAAACGCCTTCGCGCTCCACCGCGATGTCATGGTTCTTCCGCATGCCATCCAGGTGGACGTTGAAGTAGAAGCGCTTGTCCGGCGTGAATTCGCGGATCCGCTTCTTGATGAACATGCCGTTGGTGCAGAGGTAAATATGGCGGTTGCGCTGCAGGATGCCGGCGGTCAGCTCGCCGATCTGCGGATACATCATAGGTTCGCCGCCGCAGATGGAAACCACCGGCGCGCCGCACTCATCCACAGCGGCCAGGCACTCCTCGAGCGGCACCCGCTCGGTGATGGTGGATTCGTACTCGCGTATGCGCCCGCAGCCGGTGCAGGTGAGGTTGCAGGCGTGCAGCGGCTCCAGCATCAGCACGATCGGGAAGCGCTTGCCGATCATGGGATGCGGCTGGTGTTTCTCACCGGCCTTGGGCGGCAGAATGCGGAATGGGTTGGCCGAGCCCGCGTCGCGGACGGCGTTCTTCTGCCACTCCGGGCGGGGCCGCATCTTGTTCCTGAAAATGTATCCGGCCAGGCCGGCGGTCATCGAGAGTGGAAATTTCATAACCTGTCTTTCGAGTTGGCTCGGGTCTTCACGAACGAAGACAGCGCGAGTAGCGGGAAGTAGTCCTTGTATAGGTGGTAATTCAAGTAGAACACCTTCGGGAAGCCGGTGCCGGTGGCCAGTTTCTCTTCCCAGCTTCCATCGGCGCGCTGCGTTTCGAGAAGATACTCGATGCCGTGGCGCACGCTGAGGCTGGAATCGTCGCCGCCGGCGATCAGGCCGAGAATCGCCCAGGCCGTTTGCGACGGCGTGCTGCGCGCGGCGGTGAAGGTGCGATTGTCGTAACTGGCGCAGCTTTCGCCCCAGCCGCCATCGGCGTTCTGAATCGAGCGCAGCCATTCGCCGGCGCGCAGGACGTGGGCTTCGCGGTCGCTTTCGCCGCTGGCGGCCAACCCGCGCAACGCGAAGCAGGTGCCATAAATGTACGCCACGCCCCACCGGCCGTACCAGCTTCCATCGGCTTCCTGATGGCGGACCAGCCATTCCACGCCGCGGCGCACGGCGGCGTGATCACGCCCCAGGCCGTGAGCGGCCAGCGCTTCCAGTACCCGCCCGGTGATATCGGCGCAGGTGGGGTCGAGCATGGCGTTGTGATCGGCCACCGGCACCTGGCTCAGAAATTCCCAGTTGTTGTCGGCGTCAAAAGCGGCCCAGCCGCCATCGCGCGATTGCATGGCGAGCAGCCAGTCGAGCGCGCGCCGCTCGGTTTCCCGCTGCGCGGCCGCGTCCGAACCGTGCGCCTGACTGAGGGCCAGCACCACCATCGCGGTGTCGTCGATATCCGGGTAGAACTCGTTCGCGTATTCGAAGGCCCAGCCGGAGGGTTCGGTGCCGGGGCGCTTCAGGCTCCAGTCGCCCTGGCGACGCACCTCGCGCTCCAGCAGCCAGTCCGCGGCNNCGCTCGCCATCGTCCACCATCAAACTGTTGAATTGCCGCAAAGCTTCCACGCGCAGCGGATGGTCCGCAGCGTACCCGAGCACATCGAGAGCCATCACCGAATACATCATCGGCGGGTAGATAGCGCCCAGGCCGTTGGAGTGATTGAGGCGCTCGATCATCCATTCCGCGGCGCGCTTGACGGCTTTGCGGCGAATGGCTTTCAGCCCGCTCCGCTCCCACCACTTCACGAAACCGTCGGCCGCCAGAAAGGTGTTGTGCCAGGAGAACAGCGATGGGTCGCGATGTAAAGCCGGCCTGACGCCTGGTTGCCAGAGTTCGTCCAGCTGAAAGCCGGCGGGCACGGGGCGGCGCGGGTCGGCGGCGTGGACGATCGAAAGCGAGACCACGATGGCGCGCGTCCAGGCCGACATCTGGTAAAGCAGGTTAAACGGCAGCAGCACGAGCTCCGGAGGAATGCTGGGGCAGTACCGCCGCGGATAAAGATTGAANNGCTCAGGATGCGGTTGCGCAGGCGCGCCATGCGTGGATCCTCAACCGCCACGCCGGCCAGTTTCAGCGCCACATAGGCCTTCACCGACGCGCTGACTTCGCTCGGTCCCTCCGCATAAATGTTGAAGCCGCCATCGTCGAGCTGGCGGTCGAAGATGGACCGCACGGCCTTGTCGATCAGCGGGCGCGTGGGCGGATCCCAGCGGCCCTGCGCGGGAGGATGAAGCCAAAGCTGGAAAAGAACGTAATCGGATTCGAGGGTGGTGTCGGCGGTCAACTCGGCGCACCAGTGGCCGTCGCGCGCCTGCAAGTCCACCAGTCTGGCGCACGCGCGGCCACGGGCGAGCTCGGCGCCCGTCTCGATCGACCTGGCCGCTTCGACCTGTGTATTCATCGAAGGCTGACCATCAGCTCGGAGGGCAGCGAGAATCGCACATCCTCATCCACCATCTCGATTTCTTCCACCTGCCGAAACCCGTCGTTGCGCAGGAAGGCGATCAGTTCCTCCACCAGATGCTCGGGCGCGGAGGCGCCGGCAGTGACGCCAACGTTGGTAACGCCCGTCAACCATGCGTGATGCACGTCGCCGCGATCGTTCACCAGGTAAGAACGCACGCCGAAATTCGTGCCCACCTCCACCAGGCGCTTGGAATTGGAGCTGTTCTCGGAACCAACCACCAGCAGCAGATCCACCACTTCGGCGATCGCCTTCACCGCCATCTGCCGGTTTTCGGTGGCGTAACAGATGTCCTGCGCGGGCGGGCCCTGGATCAGCGGGAAGCGCTGTTTGAGGCGTTCGATGATGTCGCGCGTTTCATCCAGGCTGAGAGTGGTCTGGGTCAGATAGCGGACTCGGGCTGGGTCGGGTAGTTCGAGGCGGTCGACATCCGCGACGGTCTCCACCAGGTGGCTTGCGTGCGGAACCTCGCCCAGCGTGCCGATCACCTCGTCGTGATCCTTGTGGCCGATGAGAACGATGCTGTAACCGTCGCGCGCGAACCGCGCCGCTTCCAGGTGAACCTTGGTGACAAGCGGGCAGGTGGCGTCGATCACGTCCAGGCCTCGCCCCTTGGCCTCCTTCCGCACCGAAGGAGCCACGCCGTGCGCACTGAAAATAGCGCGGCCGCCGGCGGGCACTTCATCCAGCTCTTCGACGAAGATGGCTCCCGCCTGCCGCAGTTCATCGACCACATGCTTGTTGTGGACAATTTCCTTGCGGACGTAGACCGGCGGGCCGTAAAGGTCGAGTGCAATCTTGACCACATCGATGGCCCTGACGACACCGGCGCAGAAGCCGCGAGGCTTGAGCAGAAAGATCTTCTTCTCCGCGCTGAGGTTAGGTGCGAAAGGCTTTAACGGCATAAGGACGCGTGTATACAATTATAACAAGCGAGTATCGGCTTTCGCAGAAATACTTGAGCCCGAAGCACTTGTGAACTCGCGATCACACGATTCACCCAGGCTGATTTCACCATGTGGCAGTCAATAGAAGAGATGTTCGCGGGAGATCTCCGGTTGCGGCTGACAGCCAGCGCCGCCGGAATTCGAGCAATTGAGTTCGAGCCTTTCGCGCCAGCCGGCACGGCGCCGAACGCCGGCAACCCGCTGCTGACCGAGGTAGCGCGCCAGTTGCACGCCTATTTCGAGGGCCAGTTGCGGCGCTTCGATCTTCCGCTGGACCTGGCGGGCACGGAATTTCAGCGGCGCGTGTGGCTGGAGCTGACCCGCATCCCCTACGGCGAAACCCGCAGCTACCAGCAAATGGCCTGCGCCATCGGGTCGCCGAAAGCCGTTCGCGCGGTGGGCGCGGCCAATGGCGCCAACCCGGCCGCCATCGTGGTGCCCTGCCATCGAGTGATCGGCGCCAGCGGCAAGCTGGTCGGATACGGCGGCGGATTACCGCTCAAACGCCGCCTCCTGGCCCTGGAGCGCGGCGGGTTGTTCGAGTGAGGGGTGGGGCAGGTTTCAACCTGCCAACGCCCGCTTGCGGGCGCGTTTTTTCACACCACTTCCAAAATCAGACACTTCAAATAATGCGTTTCCGGCACGGTGAGCAGAATCGGATGATCCTGGCTCTGCGTCCGGCGCTCCAGCACGCGCAGCGTGCGGCCGGCGTCGAGCGACGCTGCGGCCACCAGTTCGAGCAACATAGCTTCGCTGACATGGTGCGAGCACGAGCAACTCGCCAGAATGCCGCCGGGAGCCAGCAGCCGCAGCGCGCGCAGGTTGATTTCCTTGTAACCGGTGGCCGCGCCGTCCAGGCTGCGGCGCGACTTAGCGAACGCCGGCGGATCCAGAACCACCATCGAGAACTGGCGCCGCGCCGAGGCGTAACCGGCCAGCAGATCGAATAGATCGGCCTGACGGAATTCGATGTTGGCGATACCATTGGCTTCGGCGTTGGCCCGCGCCGTCTTGAGCGCGGCCTCCGAGCTGTCTACCGCTTCCACGCTTTCGCAATGCGCTGCCAGATGCAGCGCGAAGCCGCCTGTTGACGTGAAACAATCGAGCGCCTTACCTCCCGTCGCATAGCGAGCCACGGCGCGGTAATTCTCGCGCTGGTCGAGATAGATGCCGGTCTTCTGACCGTGCAACAGATCGGCGCTCAGCTTCAGGCCGTTCATTTCCACCGCGACCGCTTCAGGAATCGTCCCGGCCAGCACCGCGGTTTCGAGCGGCAGCGCTTCCTTGGCGCGCACCGCTACGTCATTGCGCGCGACGATGCCCAGCGGGGTAAAGATTTCCTCCAGGCAGGAGACAATGAGAGGCTTGGCCGC
>PLOR01000092.1 GCA_003142185.1 Bryobacterales bacterium | reverse complement strand
CGGTTTTGGGTGTTCACCGAGGAATACCTCGGCTACTATGGGTGCTCGAATCCATCAACAAGAACTGGAAAGCAGTTCTGATTCTCTCAGTCCCGATCTTCTACAGAACGATCCGCTCAGTGCTGGCGCGCATGAAAAAGTTCACGTTCGGTATGGAAGCTCAAGAGCCGGAAGAGGAACAGAAAAAGAGCACGCCGCCCCAAGCACCAGTGACAGATGGGGAACAGGATTAAACATGCCGAAAATACGCCTTGGCCCAGATGAGAACGTCAGACTTCGCTATAGCGTGCCAGAGAGTGGACTGATTGAATTTGAGCTTGATGCTGATCATCCAGTAAAAACGTATATTGTCCGTCCGCGTGGCCTCGAACTCTTTGATGAAGGGAGTCGATGGTTTAAGTACTACGGAGGGTTCCCAGACGCACGCAAATTACAATCACAAGAACTACGATTACCATTTGAAGGTCCCTGGTATTTGTTGATCGTAAACCCCAATCGACAGAGTCCGGTGAATGTGAACTACGAGGTTCACTATTGACCTGTACCTCTTTTTGGCTTGGGTCCGCGCTTGTGAGGGTTCTGCTCTGCCTTGGCTTTGTGTGCCTTGATGCGGCGCTGGACCTCATCGTGTGGAACGGAGAGAATCTTTACCATCGCCCGGTCAAAGGCTTCGAACTCTGAATTTGACGTGTTGGCTTCAGACTTCATTGCTTTATTGTCCCACCGGTTAAATCCTTCAATGCTTCTGCCAGCAGAGCGAGAAGTTCATCAGAAAACGATGTTTGAAGATGAGGATGAGTACCATCCGAGACCGGCACAAGGTCTGCTAACTGCTCAAAGCCAGCAGGAAAATGGCCGGTTATCTTTCGCCTTGCACTCCAAGAAATCATATCTGCGGATTGAAGCGCCATGATTTCTTCATCATCGCCAAAACCTATGCTTCCAACGTGTAAAAAGTGTTCCCAATCTCGCATGGTCTTGTGGGCTTCTAAAACGTGATGCCTGTATGAGTTTCCTCCATCAAGGAGGTATGCAATTTTGTCGGAGTGCTTCTGTTGTTCAGCTAATTTATGGATCGACACTGCACAGAGAATGAAGCAAGTTCCATACACTCCCATCGTTTTTCGGTCAAAAAGAGAGGATAGGTGATTATCGTATTCTGCGGTCGTCAGAGTGCTAACGACACTGAAAAGTTTATGATCGTTGATAGCGGGAACCAAATCAGCGAAGAGGGCGCGGCGTTGCTCGATTGTGAGGTGACCGAGTTTGCCATGTTTACCAAACTCGTTCATGTGGACAAACGGCACATCATGCTTAGACAGGAGCAGGCTCCACACCTTGTCGAATGAAACAAACTGCGGCTCATTCATTATGACGCCGCCTACGACGGCGGTCGGCGACAGATCATCGGTTCCGCTTTCATCGAGGTAACAGGTGACCACGGCAGTCCTTTTAACTACATCGAACGAATGATGCAGGAGCCACCAAATTGAACTGACTGCTTCGTCAGGTCGGCTCCGTGTCTCTAGTCTTGGGTTAGTGTAAACCATAACGGCTCCCTTAGTCAAGTATATTTATGCCACTATTGTGGCAGTGGGTCAGTTTGGAATCCAACCACTCGATCCCGTGGAATCGCAATAACTACTTCGCATTCTACCAGCTATCCTTTTATAAAAGCGTCGCTTATTCTCCAAGAACTCTGGTCACTGGCTCCCACGAACAGCACTCTCGCCCTGAACGTCACGCACCCTGACGGCGCAGCGGGTCCATCTCCAGCATCGCCGTGATGTCCTGATAGCTGATGGCCTAGCTGGCGAACCCGAAAGTGTCGTGGTCGCGCATCTCCCGGCCGGCGCGAAGAAAGGCGCCGAGAGCCGCTCGTGCGAGAGCGCTGCCAACGCTGATCCGCTTGACGCCGATTGCCGAAAGGGTCGCAACCGACAATTGCGCCCCCCGCAGCCCCATCACCACATTCACCGGCCGATCGACCGAGCGGACCACGGCGGCGATGTCTTCCTTCGTAGTCAGGCCGGGCGCATAGCGGGGGCTGCGGCGTCGTTTTGCCTACGCCTGTGTGGACTGGAGCGAGCGGCGGCCGCACGTCGGCGGCGCGATCGGTGCGGCTCTCCTGAACGTCGCCCTGAAACGAAAATGGGTGATTCAGGATCTCGACGGCCGCGCTTTGACCGTCACCAAAACGGGCCGGCGCGAAATGCAGGCCCGCTTCGGCCTTCACGATTGAGCCGCTCGGCAAGGAGCGCTTGGTGCGTCGAATTCTTTCGTCCTCGGCACTATCATGATGCTGCCAATAGTTTCACGCACAATCTGATAGCTATTCAAATCGAATGTAATGATTTAAGTAGCTGAAGGGCTGTTTGCCTGATATTCTGAGCTTGTCATGGTTTCCGTCTGGCAGAGCTTCATGATCGCCCTCGCGCGCAGCGGTTCCCTCACCCGGTTCGTGCAGCGCAATCCCCGCATATCGTCGGCCGCGAGCCAGTTCGTCGGCGGCACTGATGAAGACTCGGCGCTTCGCACCGCGCTCGCCTTGAAACAGCAGGGCATACGCGCATCGTTGTTCTTCCTCGGCGAGTACATCACGGATCCGGCAATTACGCGCCAGACGGTCGATAGCCTGCAGCGGCTTCTCCCGGCGTTGGACGCTCACGGTTTGGACACGCACGTTTCGGTGGATCCCACCCAGATCGGCTATGCCATTCGGCCCGAGCTCGGCGAGGAGAACGCCCTGCGCCTAGCCGCATCTTTCCCGGCGCAACACTCGACGCGCAGCTTTCTGATGATCGATATGGAGGATGCCTCCTACGTCGACTGCACCATCGCGCTGCGCAGCCTTCTGGCAAGTCGCGGCGTTCCGGCCGCCATCACGCTGCAGGCCTACCTGCGGCGAACCGAATCGGACTTGGCGAGTCTTCTGCGCGACCGCGTCCCGTGCGTCCGTTTGGTGAAGGGAGCGTTTTCCGAGCCCGGCGGGATCGCGTGGACACACAGCGCCGAGATTTCGGCCGCGTACTTGCGGTTGGCGGCGGTCATGCTGTCGGACCAGGCGCGGGAGAGCGGCCTCTTTCCCGTTTTCGCAACCCACAACGAAGCACTGATCGATTCGATTCGCGCGCTGGCGCGCGAATCCGGGTCCGCACCCGGAGAGTACGAGTTCGAAATGCTGTACGGCGTGCGGCCGAAACTACAGGCGAAAATCCTCGCCGCCGGCGACCAGCTTAGATTGTACGTGCCCTACGGTGCGCACTGGTGGCCGTACACGGCCCGCCGCATCGGAGAGAACCCGCAAAATCTCATTTTCGTGTGGCGTGCGCTCGCCGGCCGGTAGCGCCCGCTCGTGGCGCGGCCAGTCTTGGCTGCCGTCATCTCGACATTTCTTTGATGCGCGATTGCCGCTGACCCACAAAAAACGGCCCGGTCTCCACTGAATGAAGGCCGGGCCCATGGGAAGAAATTGATGCTCTCTGGAAACTCTTAGCGATGGCTGCCGCTGCTGGCATGACCGGACGCGCCGCGGCCACTGCTTCCGCGGCTGGCCGGGTGACTGGCGCTACCACCGCTCGACCGCGGCGCGCTGCCGGACGGCGCGCTCCGCTGCTGGCTGGGCGCATTGTTCGCAGGCGCATTGTAGCGTGGGCTGCTGCCCGAGTACGGGCTGTTCCGGTATCCCGAGTTCGGTGCGCCGAACCGCTGCCAGCCGCTCGAAGACGATGCCGGCCGCGCGTTCTGCCCGCCCGCGTTCGACTGCGTGCCCGCCGCGCCGAAACGACTCCAGCCCGCGGAACCCGCGCCTCCGTTCGCTCGGGCCGCCACACCTCCCTGCCCCGCTATGCCGCGAGCGCCCGCAGCCGCCTGCGGAGAATGAACGAACGTGGTGTGGCTGCCGCTTCTCGGAACGTACGATGCCGCGCGCCCGGAGAACCGCGTGGCAGCGCCTCCCGCAGCCAGTGGAACGGCGCCGCGGATCATTCCGGCCGATGCGAATTGCGCCGCCGTTGGGCGCACAATGTTGGAGCCTCGCCCGTTCTGGAAGTCATGCACCGAAAGCCCAGTCACGCCGTTCGCGACACGCGCGTTCTGATAGGCATTTCTGATATTTACACCGGTAATATTCACGGAGCGGTTGATGTATCCGGCGGAACCGTAGAATCCCCTACCCCACCATGGGTGGAAGACTTCATACGGCGCCAGCGCACACCAGCCGATGTTGCCGAAGCCAAAGCCAACGCCGAAGCCAACTCCACCGCCGAAGCCGAAGAAGCCGACCAGGGCCGGCGACCAATAGTGCGGCATGCCGAATACGCCCGGGTACCACAGCCAGCCGAAACCGGCTCTATTGAACCAGCGGCCATAGTGATACGGGGCCCAGCCCCAGGGATCGGTGCTGACCCAGGTCCAGCCATAATAATCCAGCCACTCCCACTGCCCGGATTGATACGGCGCCCAACCGGGCGCGACCTGCGGCTGCCAGACGTTGCCGTAATCGGGTGTGTAGACCCAGTTCCCGTTATTGTCCAGATCCTCGGAGCCGTAAACTCCCTGCGGAACGCGCTGCGCGCTGCGCGATTGCGTGAGTACGCGGTCGCGGCTGTCCGACCAGGCGTCCCAGGCATCGGCTGCCGGCGCGGCCACCACCTGGAATTCGGGATCGGCGGTGGAACCGCGGGCGATCATCAGTTGTCCGGCGCTCACCCACTGCGAGCCGCGGGGCGAGAAGACCTCCACGTCCCCTGCCCTGACGGTGAGTTCCGTTTGGCCGGCTTCGGTGACAGAAATTCGATAAGCCCCAATTTTCGTTGGTCGCACAGAAATATTCGGAGTATCCACCTCAGCATTTGTGCTGGAAGGCCTTAATACACGGTAGGTTAAGGTGCCGTGAGAGAGCTCGATTTGCAGCCGGTCCGCCTCCAGGGCCGCGATTCTGATTTCCGCAGTGCCGCCCAGGCGGAGCAGGTTGGCCGAATCGAACTCGACTTCGGCCCGCGAGTTGGGGCCGGTCGAAATGTGGTCGTCAGCCAGCAGTGGCGCGTTGATCACGCCTGCCACCCAATCGGCATCGCCGCGTTTCACGGAAACCTGGCCATCCATGACGCTGATGCGGGCGACGCTGTGCTGCTGATCGTCGGCATCCTGCGCCCGCACGGGTGCGCCGGCGCCAGCCGCGAGAACGGCCGCCAGAACCCAACCCATCGAGCGAAGCTGCATGCGAACCATGGCGGAGTCCTTTCTAACGTCCGGTGACCTAGGAAGCACGGAGGCTGCCAAAGGCCAAGCGTAGTTCCTTCAGCTAGTTACAGTTGTCGGGCACGCCTCAAGAGTGGCCGAAAACCACCAGCCTGGCTGTGTTGGAGCAGGCCTGAACCCGAACATGCCCCTTCCCAAAGCCCCCGGTATCGCAGTAGAATATTCACCAACGGTGAAGCAGAAACCACTCTTTCGGGGTGCTTTCATTGGAGAGGCAAAAAGGGGGTAAATAAAATGAAAAAACTAATCGGGTTGTGCGCGCTTGCTGCCGCCATGGTCGCAGGCCTGGAGGCGCAGGACATTACCGGCACGATTGAGGGCAGCGTCCTCGATGCCAGCGGAGCCGGCGTACCGAACGCGAGGGTCACGATTATCAATACCGACCGCAACCAAGTGGTCCGCACCAGCACCACGGATTCGAGCGGCAACTACTCGGCGGCTCTGATTCCAGTCGGAACGTACGCCATCAAGGTAGAGGTCAAGGGGTTCAAGATTGTAAACCACACGGGCGTCGTATTGAACGTCAACGACGATCTCAAGATCAATGTGCTGCTGGAAGTGGGAAGCCTCAGCGAGTCGGTGGAAGTGAAGGCGGATACCGCGCGGGTGGAACTGGCGACGCCGGCCCAATCGACCACCATCAGCGGCTTGCAGGTGCGCGACGCGCCGCTGCGTACGCGCAATTACGAGCAACTGGCCTCGCTGATGCCGGGCGTCACGGCGAGTTCGACGGACGAGCTCTACATCGGCAACTCGGCGCCGGCCGGCACGGCGGCGACCATTCCCTTCTCCGTGAACGGAAATCGCAACTCAGCCAACAACTGGACGGTGGACGGGGCCGACAACGTGGACCGGGGCAGCAACCTGACCCTGATGACGTTTCCCAGCGTGGATGCCATCGCGGAGTTCAAGGTCGAGCGCGCGTTGTACACCGCCGATACCGGCCGCGCCGGCGGCGCCCAGATCAGCGTGGTGACCAAGAGCGGCACCAACAGCTTCCACGGCGATCTTTATGAATTCGACCGCAACAACGCCTTCGCCGCCAACAACTGGGCCAACAACGCCACCCGCGTCAACATGGTCAACGGCGTGGCCCAGGTTCCGGCGCTGCGATGGAACGATTTCGGCGGCACCATCGGAGGCCCGGTGTATATTCCCGGCCGCTTCAACAAGGATAAGAACCACACCTTCTTTTTCTTTTCCGAGGAGGCGCGCCGCATCATCACTTACACCACTTTCAATCCGACGCTGCCGACCGCGGGAATGCTCCAGGGCGCGTTTGCCCAGCCGGTTTGCCTCACCGGTCTCACCGGCTGCCCGGCAGGGTCGGCGCCGGTAACGCAGATCCCCGCCACCCAGATCAACCCCATCGCGGCCGAATACATCAAGGACGTTTTCGGCAAGATGGCGCTACAGTCCACCAATACGGTGGCGGCCACCACGGCCGGCTTTTTCCCGCAGCGAAACCTCTACGACAGCCGGCAGGAGATCGCGCGGGTGGACCACAGTTTCGGCGAGAAAATTCAGCTCTGGGGACGCATCGAAAATGACGTTATCCCCACCACCGAGCCGGGCGGGTTGTTCACCGGCTCGACCATTCCGAACCTCGCCACCACCAACACCAATTCGCCGGGGCAGAGCTTCGTGATCCACGCAGTGGACACCATCCGTCCCTCGCTGCTGAACGACATCGCATTCGACTACGCGCATAGCGCTATCAACTCCGTCCCGGTGGGATTGTCGAACAAGGCCGACAATCCGGATATCAATGTTCCGGAGCCGTTCCAGAATACGCAAGGAGTGATCCCGGAACTCTCTTTCACCGGCGGGTCGTCGGTGCTGGGATACGGGCCGTACAACGAATACAACCGCAACTACAACGTTTTCGACAGCGTGACGTGGATCAAGGGTCCGCACATCTTCAAGTTCGGCGTTTCGATCAACCGGTACAACAAGACCGAGAACGCCGCCAACCAGGAAGGTTCCTTCGGGTTCACCAACACGGGCGCTCCCACCGGAACCAGCTCATTTATGCAGTCCTGGGCGAATTTTCTGCTCGGTAACGTCGCCAGTTTTTCGATGCCATCCACCGATATTACGCCGAACATCTGGACCTGGCAGGATGAAGCGTGGGCACAGGACGAATTCCGCGTCAGCCCGCGGCTGACGCTCGACGTGGGCGTGCGCTGGTCGTACTTTGCGCAGCCGACCGATTCGAATAACCTGCTGGACAACTTCGACCCGGCTCTGTACAGCGCCACCAACGCGCCGCAGATCAATTCGGCGAACGGCAACCTCGTGCTCGGGACCGGGACCAATCCATCCACCAACGGGATTATCGTCGGCGGCAAAGGCTCGCCGTTCGGCTCCAAGGTGGGTAACGATGTCCATAAGAACTTCGCGCCCCGGCTGGGCGTGGCGTGGGATCCGTTCGGCGGCGGCAAGACATCCATCCGCGCGGGTTATGGAATCTACTACGATTCCGGCCTGTTCGGCACCTACGAGCAGAACACCTTTGCCAACCCGCCCTACGTTTCGTCGGTAAGTATTTCGAATGCCCCGTTCTCGAACGTCACGGGTGGGACGGTGAACATATCGGCGGCTCCGCTGGTGCTGCACGCCACCGAAATCCCGGCGCTGGTGCCGTACGTTCAACAGTGGACGCTGGACGTGCAGCACGAACTTCCCAAGGGCGTCATGCTCGATGTCGCCTACGTCGGCTCGAAGGGGACCCATCTGCTCGGGATCGTGGATATCAACCAGGCTCCTCCGGGCGTGGCGCTGGCGGCGGGCCTGCATGCCGCCAACGGCAATACCGTTTTCACTTCGGCGGACGATCCGCGCATCAATGCCGTGCGCCCGTATCTTGGCTTCAACGCCATCAACACCATCGAGACCGCTTTCGATTCGAACTACAACGCGCTCCAGGCGATGGTGCAAAAGAACTTCGGCGCCGCAGGCTTATTTGCGGGGGCTTACACCTGGTCCAAGAACCTCACCGACAACGCCTCCGACCGATCCAACGCGCCGCAGAGCAGCTACAACTGGCATGAAGGCGAATATGGCCCGGCCACGCTCGACCGCACCCAGGTGCTGAGCTTGAATTACGTCTATAACCTCCCGTTCTTCAAAGGCAACCATAGCGCCGTGGGGTACGCTCTGGGCGGATGGGAGCTGTCGGGTATCGCCAGTTTCTACACAGGCTCGCCCTTCACGGTCACCACATCGAACGCCGATCCCGCCGGTCTCGGCCTGCTGGGATCGAGCGCATCCAGCTCGCGCCCGGATATGGTTTGCAGTCCGAACCTCACTGCGTCGGAGGCATACACCGGATTCACCGGCGCCGGCAAGGCGACCTGGTTCAACCCGGCTTGCTTCCAGCCGGTTCCGCAAGGTGCGGTGCGGCCCGGCAATACCGGCCGCGGCACGTTGCGCGGCCCGGGTTTCGGGAACCTGGATATTGCTCTGATGAAGAACTTCGGCTTGACCAGGCACGAGGCCGTCAAGCTGCAGCTTCGCGGCGAAGCTTACAACGCGCTGAACCTGGTGAACCCGAACGGCTTCGCCAGCACCAACATCACCAGCAGTTCCTTCGCCGAGATCAGCACCTTCCGCGAGGCCCGCGTCATCCAAATCGGCGGCAAGCTGATGTTCTGACGCGGGACTTGCGCGGCATGGCGCCGTAAATACATAATGTAAATATGGCGCCATGAGCTACACATGGGACCCGAAGAAGAACCGGCGCAATTTGACCCTTCACGGCGTCGCGTTCGAGGATGCCGTTCGGATCTTTGACGGGCCCACCCTGGAAAAGGTGGATGATCGATACGAGTACACCGAGGTTCGCGTGTACGCTATCGGCATCGTGAATGGCATCGCGATCACGGTGATCTACACCGATGTTTCTTCGACGGAACGCCGGATCATTTCGGCGTGGAGGGCAGAGCGGCATGAAAGAGAAGCGTATTGGAGAATCTTCGTCGCCGCCATCGAGTGACTGGAAGCGACTTCGTTCCCTGAGCGACGTTCAGGTCCGGCGCGCCGTCGAGCGCGACCCTGAGGCGCGCCCGACCGACACGGAATTCTGGAAAGAAGCGCGAGTGGTGATTCCGGCAGCCAAGCAAACCATCACGATTCGGCTGGACGCGGACCTACTGGCGTGGCTGCGGCGGCAAAGAGGGTACCAAACCCGGATCAACGCTGTGCTCCGAACGTATATGGATGCGAATCTGGGCTCGGGCAGACGCGGCTGAGCGCGAGCACAATCGGCAGATCCACAGCCACGCGCTGCACTAAAATGGGTGCGTGCCTGCCGCCACCCATGCCATCCCCGAAATTCTCGAAAAGCTGCACCTGGAGCCGCTGAATTCCGGCGCCTGCTGGGGCGACTGGATCGCCAATCCCAGCGGCGGCGAACTGGCGTCTCTCAATCCCGCAACCGGCGAGACTCTGGCGCGCGTGCAAATGGCCGGCCCGGCCGATTATGAAGTCATAACGGCGCGCGCCGTCGCGGCCTTCGACGAGTGGCGCATGGTCCCCGCTCCGCAACGCGGCGGCATCGTCCGCGAAATCGGAAACGAGCTACGCGCACACAAGGCGGACCTGGGCGCACTGGTGACGCTCGAAATGGGCAAGATCCTCGCCGAGGGCTTGGGCGAGGTGCAGGAGATGATCGATATCGCCGATTTCGCCGTCGGCCTTTCGCGCCAGCTCTACGGCCTCACCATGCACAGCGAGCGGCCGGGGCACCGCATGTACGAACAGTGGCACCCGCTGGGGATCGTGGGCGTCATCAGCGCGTTCAATTTTCCGGTGGCCGTGTGGTCGTGGAACGCTCTCATCGCGGCCGTGTGCGGCGACTGCGTGCTGTGGCGGCCGTCGTCGGAAACGCCGCTCACCGCTATCGCCGTGCAAAAGATCTGCAACCGCGTGTTCGACCGGCACGCCCTGAAGGGCATCTTCAACCTGGTGATCGGCAAGAGCGCGTCCGTTGGCGAAGCGCTGATCCGCGACCGCCGCATCCCGCTGGTGAGCTTCACCGGTTCCACCGTCGTAGGCCGGCACGTTTCCGAAGTGGTGGCGCATCGACTGGGCCGCAGCATCCTCGAATTGGGCGGCAACAACGGCATCATCGTCATGGACGATGCAGACCCCGCGCTCGTCGTGCGGGCGGTGCTGTTCGGCGCGGTGGGCACCGCCGGCCAGCGCTGCACCACCACGCGGCGTCTGTTCCTGCAGCGCGGCATCGCGTCGAAGATCACCTCGGCGCTCGAAAACGCATACCGCCAAGTGAAGATTGGCGATCCCATCGACGAAACTACACTGATGGGACCCCTGGTGAACGCCCGCGCGGTGGACGACATGATGGATGGCATCGGCCGGATTCGCGAGCAAGGCGGCGAAATCATATGCGGCGGCCGGCGCCTGGACGGTTGCTACGTCGAACCCACGCTGGTGCGCGCGCGGCCCGAGATGCCGATTCTCCAGGAGGAAATCTTCGCGCCGATTCTCTACCTCATCGAATTCGATCATTTGGATGAAGCTATCCACTGGCACAATGGCGTGCCGCAAGGCCTGTCCTCCGCCCTGTTCAGCAACAGCCTGGTGGCCGCTGAAACATTCTTGAGTCATCGCGGTTCCGACTGCGGCATCGCCAACGTGAACATAGGCACCAGCGGCGCGGAAATCGGCGGCGCGTTCGGCGGCGAAAAGGATACCGGCGGCGGCCGTGAATCCGGCAGCGACGCATGGAAAGCCTACATGCGCCGTCAGACCAACACCATCAACTGGTCCGGCCAGTTGCCCCTGGCGCAGGGGATCCGCTTCGAGGTGTGAGGCAAGGTGGGGCAGGTTTCAACCTGCCAACGCCCGCTTGCGGGCGACTTCTTGCGCCGACCCAAGCCGGATGAGGCGAGTAAGATGATAGGGTGAGCAACCGAATTCTGTTTCTCTTTGCCGCCGCGGCCCTCGTCTGGCCGGCGGCCGCGCAAGTCAAGGCCGATCCGGGGCCGGAGACGACCGGCGTCGAGATGAAGATTCATCCCGGCGATCCGACGACGATCGACGTCATCATCGACGGCCAGCTTTTTACGGCATTCTTCGTCTCCGGCCTGGGTGTCACCAAGCCGTTTCTCCATCCGTTGCGCGCGCCCTCCGCCACTTATGTGACGCGGATGTGGCCGATGAAAGAAGTTGAAGAAGAGGCGGCCATCGCCAAGCCCGACCACCCGCATCAACGCGGCCTGTGGTTCGCGCACGAGAAGGTCAACGGTCTCGATTTCTGGAATAACGAAGCCACCTACACCACGCCCAATCGCGGCAAAATCGTCCTCGCCAAGCTGGACGGGGTGAGTGGCGGGAAGGACCGGGGCGTGATCGCCGCCACTTTCGACTGGACCGACCTGGCCGGCCACAAGCTGCTGACCGAATCGCGGCGGATGACCTTCTATGCCGATCCGAAGCTGCGTGTCATCGATTTCGACATCACTCTCACTGCGGCGGCCGACGCCGTGACCTTCGGCGACGCCAAGGATGGCGCCTTCGGCGTTCGCATGCGGCCGGTGCTCCAGGAAACCGGAGGCACCGGACACATCACTAATGCCGACGGCTTGGCGGGCGAACGCCAGCTCTGGGGCAAGCCTTCCAACTGGTGCGACTACTCCGGAACAGTGAACGGCGAAAAGGTGGGAATAGCGATCCTGGACCACCCCGATAACCCGCGTCACCCGGTGCGCTGGCACGCGCGCGGTTACGGCCTGTTCGCGGCCAATCCGTTTGCGCTGGCGGCCTTCACCGGCGACAAAACCAAGGACGGCTCGTTGACCATAGCGCCGGGCCAATCCGTGCGCTTCCGTTATCGGGTAATCATCCACGAGGGCGATGCGAATGACGCCGCGATCGCCACCCAGTGGGACAAATACTCAGCCGGGAAGTGATCGGCGGGTAGGGCGGTGGGGCGGGCACCCCGGTTTTCGGGTCCGCTGCGGATTTCGCCTGCCAGCCGATATTTTCACGGCTTATCGGAGCTGTCGAAAGTGCTGTGGCCGGAGGGCCGGCGATCGGTATTTGTCGCCGGCCTTCCGCTGGCAGCAGCAGGCCGCATTGCTATCTGCGCGCCTGTGTAGCAGCTTTCAGCTCGCGCTGCCTCACGCCGTCAGCTTGGGGAACAGGGCGCGGTCGAGGATGCGGCGAGTCAGTTCCTCCAGCGTGATATATTCGTCGCCATCGCGGTAGAAGAGCTTGTCGCCGGCCAGCACTCCCACTTCGAGCAGGTACGGGTCGCCCCCGCGTTCGATCCGGAAACCAGGGATGGTAAGGTCGTTCGAGATGACGATCTCCGCCCGCGTCACCCACCGCGTCTCCACTTCGTCGCGTATCTCGATGCGAATGCGGCCGGAGACGAAGTGCATGGTCGCCGCTCGCGGGCCGAATGCTTCTTTGTAGGAGTCCAAGCACTCGGTCAGGCTCTCGTGCAATTCTTCGAGCGCACTCGGCAGCCTGTTCCGGATGTTGTCTTCGCGCTGCCGCCGTTCCTGCTCTTCACCAATGCGCATCTGTAGCCACTGTAAGTTCATGGGGAATTCCATAGTAACAAATGGAAGCTCTCGGCGGGGCGGCGTCAGCCGTAAACTGATACTTACAATATGTAACTGACCAAGGTTATCAACCGTGGCGATGTTACACTGCTTAACTCGCCTCCCAGCGAGCGGACCTTCCGCTTACCAACCATTCCGGGCGCTGCTCCGGGCGGTCGAAGTGACGGGAACTTCTCTTCACGCCACCCTCGCCGGAGTGCGTGATTGTAGTCTGCCCCGATCTACGCTATCTCCGCGCCGTCCGCCCACTGCACGGCTTCGGCGTAGCAGTCGGTAAGGGTTTGCGCCTTCAGGTCGCGACCGCGTGCGATGGCGCCGAGTGCGTCCCAATCGCCACGCTCGTAGGCGAGCACCAGCTTCCAAACCGGCGGCATCTTGTCACTTCGATGTGGGCGATCGAGAAGCGTGCGGGTAATCTGGCCGTGCAGGTTCAAGCCCTCCACGAGTTCGGCCAGCGGCCGGCACAGCATGGCATCCAGGTGGGAAAATAGGCCCACCAGAAAGCAGTCGTCCCGTAGTTGCGCTAGCCCGGCCTGTCTGGCGAGCGACTCGAAGAAGCGCGCCCGCACCAGCGTGCCGATCGCCAGCTCAGTGGGCTGGTCCGAAGCCAAGTTGGCCATGGTGAGCACCGACAGCCACTTGCGCGCGGCGTCCTCGCCGAGCGAAACCAGGGCGCGCTCGAGCGACTCCACCGGCGAGCGCAGACCGAACCACGCCGAGTTGACGAAGCGCAGCAGCTTGTAGGAAAGTCCGGGCTCGCGTTTGAGCAGGTCCGCCAATTTCTGGAAATTCAGTTCCGGCTGATGAAGTTCGTTGAGGATTCTCAAAAACTGAAGCTTGAACCCGGGGATCTGGCGGGTGGAAGACATCGCTGGGCGGGCGAAGAAGAAACCCTGAAAGTACTCGTAGCCCAGGTCGCGCGCGCGGCGGAATTCCTCCTGAGTTTCCACCTTCTCCGCCAGCAGTTGGACCTTGCCTTTGAATCGCGTGGCGGCATCCATCTGTTGCGCCACGCTGGTAGCCCGGAAATCCACTTTGAGGAAATCGGCGATGGAAGTCAAGGCTTCCACTTTTTCCGGAACCGTAAAGTCATCGAGCGCCAGCCGGTAGCCCCGGCCACGCAGCGCGCGGCAGGCATCCAGCAGATCCTCGTCGGCCCCTACGTTCTCCAGAATTTCCGCCACGGTCTGCTGTGGCGGCAGGATGGAAGCCGTGCCTTCCAGCAGCATCTTCCGCGGAAAATTGATGAAGGTGTTCTTGCGCCCTGTCAACTGATCCGTCTCCGCAGATCCGAAGACCGCGCTGATGACCCGGGCCGTGGCAGTGTTCCCTTCCGTCCCGTCGAATTCGTTCAGGCTACTCGAGCGAAACAGCATCTCGTAGCCAAAGACGCGCATCTGCGCGTCAAAGATCGGTTGCCGGGCGACCAGCAGTTCCATCGACACCTCAGCCATTTACCTTCATCGGCTGAGCCCCTGGAAATCTTTAGGGCCTGCCTGAAACAACCTTGCCCGACGTGGCGCACGCACTCGTCGGTGCCGCGTCGGCATTCGTGCCGACGCAGGGCGAGGCGAAGACGTGTCGAGAAGAGTCTCGACACGGCACCGACGAGCGCGTGCGGCACGTCGGGCTACGGATCCACCAGAGAGAGAATCGTCAGCGGAGCGTTTCCTTCCAGACGGTTGTTGACGAACAGGAAGAGGAACTTCTTTTCTTCGCGGGCGCGGCCAATCAGGACGCGCATCGATTCGCGGGCTTCCGGGTTGGGGTCTCGCACTTCGGTGTAGGGCGAGAAGGCAGCGACCGCATTCTCGTACATACGGCCGCGCCGCAGCAGGGCGCGGCACACCAGAAAATCGGCGGTGGAGGAACCGGGAATGGCCATCTGGCGTCCCAGTTCTGGCATACGCGACCACGCGCTGTACACGTGCGCCACGCGGCGGCTGCGCAGGCAGGAGAAATAATCGGCGGTCAGGAAGTCGGGGTTGCGGATCTCGACCGCGTAACGGAACTCGGGCGGCAGCGCGGCCAGAAATGGGTCCAGGCGGGCTAGGAACTCGTCGGCGGCGGCGAAACTGCGCTGGCCGAAGGCGCCGAACTCGAAGATCAGCACCCCGGTCTGCCCGCGGTGTGGCAGCAGCGGGCGCAGAAACATCTCCTGGAGCGCGCCGGCATCCAGGAACGCCGGGTTTCCCTTGCCGCCCTGCGAGCCGTAGCGCGGATGCGCCGGAAACACCTTGCAGGTGATTTGTTCCGGCACTTTGAAGGCGAACTGGAAATGCGAGGGCGTCTGGCCAAACAGCTTCCGCCAGAATTCCACGGTGGGGAACTGGTAGAAGGCGAAGTCGCCGCAGACGGTGGGGAAGGTTTCGGCGTACTCGCTCAGGCACTCGCTCTGAAACAGCCGGGGCGAAAACCGGCCGCGCGCCAGATAGCGCTCGCGCGAGTAAACTTGCCCGAGCCAGCCCTCGTACTTCCAGGAACTGCCGCCGATCAGAACATTCTCTTCGGCCAGCGCTCGCAGCCGCCCGGCGAGCCCGGCCCGATCGAAGCCGGCGGGGTCCTCGAACAGCGGCCCTACCATGCTTGCGCGGAGCGCGTCACCGCCGCCGCCCTCAGCTTCATCATGGTCCATTGTAAATGGAAAAGGACATGCGAGACCGCCCGCCCCGCAGTTGTATAATTGCTTCATCCGTGCAGGAAGGTGAGAGCTTGCCGATGGACGCTGAAGGCACACCGCAAGACAGTTCCGCGATCCCGCCGCATGGCGACGAACACGAGCCGATGCTCTACTGCCCGGTCTGCTCCACGCGCCTCACCGAACGGAAGTGCAAGCTGCTTTGCGAAAAGTGCGGCTACTATCTGAGCTGCGCGGATTACTACTGAAACCCCATGTCCCACATACCCGAACTACTCGAACGCTATCGCCGCGGCCCGGAGCTGCTCGCCATGGTGCTCACCGGCGTCTTCGGTGAGGAAGAAGACTTCGCCGCCGCGCCCGGCAAATGGAGCATCCGCCAAATCGTCGCGCATCTCGCCGACACCGAAATCGTGCTGGCGCACCGTTTTCGCCAAGTGATTGCGGAGGATTCGCCGACCCTGATCGGCGTCAATCAGGAAGCCTGGGCCAGCCATTTGGACTACGCGCGCCGCAAGCCAAAGCAGTCGCTCGAAACGCTGCGCCGCACGCGCGCCGAGAACTACGACTTGCTGAAGGCCCTGCCGGAGAGCGCGTACGACCGCGCCGGCAATCACACGGAACGGGGACGCACCACGCTCGGCCAGTTGCTGGAGACTTATTCCGCGCACACCGAGTCGCACGCCCGCCAGATCGGCGAGGTCCGCGAGGCGTACAAAACCGCCAAGGGAAAGAAGTGAACGCGAGGAGCCGACAGCCATGGAACTTTACAACTGGGATGAGATGGAAAAAGAGACCATGAACGACAAGACTTCGCGCCAGTACGTCAGCGGCAAGAAGGCGATGCTGGCGCGGCTCTTTTTCAAAAAGGGTGCGCTGGTCCCGACCCACCAACATGAAAGCGAGCAGATTAGCTACATCCTGGAGGGCGCACTGCTCTTTCGCCTGGAAGGCAAAGAGGTGACGGTGGGCAAGGGGCAGGTGCTGCTGATTCCTTCCAACGTGCCGCATAGCGCGGAGGCGCTCGAAGACACGCTGGATCTGGATGTCTTCAGCCCGATCCGCCAGGACTGGATCGACAAGAACGACGCCTACCTGAGGCGATAAGGCGCAGCACCCGTTGCGGCGTCCGGCGCGCGCGCGCGATACTTGCAGCTAGGAGTCCTTCATGCGCATTTGGATTCTGGCTCTACTGCCGTGCGCTTTGCTGGCGCAGACTTCCCCGCCCCGGCCGGCGGATCGGGACGCTTTCCAGAAATTGCCGCAGCGGCTCGATTGGCTCCAGCCCGCCGCCCCTGCGCCACAAAGCGAATGGAAACGCGGGTTCGTATCGCCAAGGCTCGTGCTGCCAGGTGCCAGCGTCACAGTCGCCGCGTCTTCCGGAGTGTGTTCGATTCCGCTGCTGCGCGTGCCGATTCCAAAGGGTGTCATGGATCGGATGTCCGTGCCGACGCCGCCGGCGGATTCGATTGATCGCATGCCAATTCTGACGCCGGCGGTCTGCGAGGATTGGAAACCGTGACGTGGCGAATCCTGCTGGTTGCGGTGGCGCTGACGCTGGCCGCCTGCGCTTCGACGGCACAGGTAAAGCGTTACCCGATGGAGGGCGACGTGAAGGCGCTGGACGCTGCGTCGAAAACGGCCACCATCGACGCCGGCAAAATTGGCGACTGGATGGAGGCGATGACAATGGATTATCCCGTCAAGCCGGATGCCGAATTCGCCAAACTTAAAGTGGGCGACCACATCAAAGCCACGGTGGTGGTGGAAGACGTGAAGTATTACGTCACCGCGATCACAGTGGTGGCGAAGAATTGAAGAAGGGCAAGCGTGGCGCACGCACTCGTGCGCGCCGCGTCGGCAATCGTGCCGACGCCTGCTGCCCAAGGGTCAGGACGCGTCGAGAGAAGTCTCGACGCTGCACGCACGAGTGCGTGCGCCGCGGATGATCCCCTTCCATCCGCTGTTTCGCAACCCGCACCTGCAGACCATCGCATCGCATTTTTGGCAGCGGCCGCGGGCGGCACAACCGGTCGTGCGGCGCATCATCGAAACAGAACCGGGCGTTTGTGTACTGGTGGAATCGCAGCGTCCGGAAGCGGCGGTGGGTGAAATCGTGATGGTGCATGGGCTGGAGGGTTCGGGCGAGGCGGGCTACATCGAAAGTCTCGCCGCCGCCGCGCTGCGGGCCGGCTACGCCTCGCACCGGTTCCACATGCGCACGTGCGGCGGCACCGCGCACCTTTCGCCCACGCTGTACCACGCCGGATTGACCGTCGATCTGGCCGCGGTGCTGCGCATTCTCCGGCAGGAAGGCCGCGCGCCGGCCTTCGTCGTGGGGTTCTCGCTGGGCGGGAACGTGGCGCTGAAGCTGGCCGGCGAATTGGGCGAGTCGGCCGCGGAACTTATGCGCGGAGTCTGCGGCGTGTCGGCGCCGCTCGATCTGGAGGCCTGCGCGCGGCGCATCGCCGCTCGCGACAATCGCCTCTATGAGCGCCGCTTCGTCCGCAAGATGCGCCGGCGCCTGCTCTCGACGGGCCGCTATGTGGCGGCCGATCTCGCCGGTCTGGATTCATTGATCGCAATCGACGACCGCATCACCGCGCCGTCGTTTGGCCTGGGCACGGCGGATAATTACTACCGCACCCAATCGGCGATCGGGTATGTGGACCGGATTCGCGTGCCCACGTTGCTGATTCAGGCCAAGGACGACACGTTTGTGCCGTGGCGGATCCTCGATCATCCGGCCGTGCGCGGCAATCCATGCATCCAGACCGTTCTGACCGAACACGGTGGACACCTTGGCTTCCTGGCGCGCGGCGAGTACCGATTCTGGCTGGACGCCGCGATCCTGGATTGGATTCGCGAACGGTAAAGTTGAGCAGGCGCCCCGGTTTTCAGGTCCGTTCCGGGTTTCGCCTGCCAACCGTTTGTGACAGTCTGACGCGCGCGCTTCTGTTCTGAGTCGTGATCGTCAGAAGCCGTAAGAAAATGCGCCCGCAAGCGGGCGTTGGGCTAAAGCGCCCCTGGCAAGCCGGCGCCTCCCCGCCGATTGCAGCGCCGAGCGGCCCGCCTCCGCAGACGGCATCCGCACCGGAGTCGGACCCGACGCCGGCCGCAACCCACTCGATTTAGTCCGCACGACCCGTTCTAGGGCGGTCGTTAGAGAAGTGAAATTGGACGTGCAACGACGGCGACAGCAGGTTTAGCGGGCGCGGTCTTTGACTGTCCGCATAGGTACTATCGAACAATTGCATTGGAGAATGGTTTGGCGCATTATTGGGCATGGCGCGCCGCCCGATACCCATCAAAATCAAGCCGGGAGATCTCGTTCGTATCGAGGAGATCCTGCGATCCGGCGTTGTGCAGGTTCGCGTTGTCATACGCGCCCTGGCGCTCCGGCAACTCGCCCAGGGATGCGCTGCGCCCCAAGTAGCGCGGGCGCTTCCCCTCACGGCGAAAGCCGTTCGCCAGATTGCTCACCGCTACGACAGCGGTGGCCTGGACTGTGCGCTCTATGACCGCGAGCGGCATGGCGCCAAGCCGCTACTGGACGAGTCACAGCGGCAGGGCGTGCTCGCCATGGTTCGCGGCAGACCACCGGAAGGGCGGCCGCGTTGGACGGTTCGACTGGCGGCTGAGGAGGCTGTCAGGCGCAAGCTGGTTCCACGCGCGGGCCGAGAGACCATTCGGATGCTTTTGCAAAACCATGACCTGAAGCCGTGGCGGGAAACCGTGTGATGGTGTGCTTTCTGCGTTTGCTGGTTGAGGCAGGCGCTGCCGCCTGCCAACCGATTCCTTCACAAGTTCCGACGGGCGTGGCTCCGTTCGAAGCCGGAACGTCAGCGAGCGTATCGTGGTAAAACCGAATCTCGCTCCAATGAACTGACAATCTCACCGGATGAGGAGATCTGGCTGGCATCCGCGAGTGCGCCAAAGGCGACCCTTGGCGACTTGTGAAACAGCTTCCGATATCGTGCGACAACACCGTTTACAGAACAGTCTCTTCCACCTTCGGCAGTTGGGTATCCGGCACGGACCGGCACATATGGATCGCGAGATCCTCGACATTGTGCAAGGCAAAGACGGGCGTATCCGCCTCGTGCGGCGTGCGGATGCGGAAGAAGTCAACGTCGCGCACGTCATCGAGCACAAACGCCGGACGCAGGTCCGCCTTCGCGGCTACGATCTCGACGTCGTCGAACCGGATGCCCGTGGCATGACGGACGTAGAAACCGTGCGACGGCATGGTGCCGAACATATCCGGTTCGGGATAGCCTGTCTCTTTTTCGGGCGGCTGGATCGCCGCCTGTTCTTTCGTGCCGCCGCCCTGGTGCCACACCTGCACGTGGCTGATCGTGACGTCCTCGATGGCATGACCCGGAATCCCGCTGATGATGGAGCCGAGCCGGGAGACGGAATTGGAACAGACCAGGTTGCTGATGATGACTCGCTTGATGGTGCCCACGGCAGCGCCCGCCGGCCCGCGCATGCGGCTGCCCAGGCGCAGGAAGATAGGCGCGCTCATGATATCGCGCATCGAGATGTTCGTGATGGTTACGTCTTCCAGCAGCGCGCCATCCACGGATTCCAAGGCGAGTCCCTGACACCCCTCGAAAACGCAGTTCGAGACGGTGATGTTACGGAAGCCGCCATTCGATTCGGTGCCGAACTTGATTCGCCCGGTATGGGGAACGCGCACGTCCGGGCCAAATCGCTTGTAAGTGCCATCGAGCAGCGTGCCCTCTTCAAAGCAGCCGCTAACATAGCAGTTAGTGATGGTGACAAACTCGGTGGGTTTGGCCGAGCCAAGTCCGTAGCAACTCTTCAGGCAGATACCGTCATCCCAGGGAGAGTTGACATAGCAATTGGAGATGCGCACGTTGCGGCAGCAATCGACATCCATGCCGTCGCGGTTGGTGTCTATGCGCAGGTTGTCGATGGTGAGGTTGTCGACTCCGGTGGCCAGTATGCCGAAGTGCCCGCCGTGTAGGATGGCGAAGTCGCGCAGCAGCACGTTGTGGCAGTTCTTCAGACTGATCGCCTTGTTGCCCACTCCGGGATGTTCCGCAACCGGTCCCGGCCCGTATCCCTTACTGAGACCCTTTCCCCAGATGAGCCCCGGACCGAGAATCGCGATGTTACTGACTCCTTCGCCCCAGAACAGGCTGTTATGCCAGTGGCTGTGGCCGTAGTCCTGATATGCGCTCCAGTCGTTCGGCTCCGCCGCGTCGTAACCGCCGCTCTCTCCGGGCGCCGCGGGGTCGGCCGCCACAACGGAGGAACCCTGATCGAGATAGAGGTCGACGTTGCTGGCGAGATGAATCGAGCGGCACAAGTAGGTGCCGGCAGGGAACGACACGGTTCCACCGCCCGCCGCAGCAGCGGCACCGATGGCCTTGTTGACCGCCTCGGTGTCGAGCGACTTCCCATCGCCCGCCGCCCCAAATGTCCGCACGTTGAAGGTCCCGGTCTTCGGCTCGGGCTCGGCTGCCTTGGCGGTGCCTTGGCCCGCCCGCACGGCGAGCGCGGTGCCGGCGAATCCCGTTCCGGCACACTTCAGAAACTCCCGGCGCAATCTGTTTTCGGTCGGCATAGACTTTTCTCCCAATACGCGAAAAAAGAGTATAGCGACGCCCGGCCCAGACCGGTACCACAGTTTCACTAAACCGAGTCTTTAGAAATACTGAGCCGAATTTCCGAAACCCGGTTCGTTCCTGCCGATCCAGTCCGCATGTTACCGGCCGCGCACCCGATTGAAGTTCGCCGCCGCCGCTTCCATCATCAGAAAGAACGCCTGGCCTTCCGCCGCTACTCCCGCCTGGTCGAAAGTTGGGGCACCGCAGACGCCCTGCACGAAACCGTATTGGTCTACCTTGGCGCGCGCGGCGGCGCGCATGCGGTCGGCGGCTGAAACGTAGCTGGCCGGCAACCAGCCGCCAGGCACGCCGGTATAGATACTGAACGCCAGCATCTGCGCCAGGTTGGTTTCGACAAAGGTGGTCGGCCGGTCCAGCACATTGTGGAACAGTCCGTCCGGCCGTTGGTGCGCCAGGCATCCATCCAGCAATTCCTTGAGAAACGCGGACAGCCGCTCCCGCTCCGCCCGCCGCTCCGCCGGCATTGCAGCCATCACGCGCGTGAGCCCCGCCGCCGCCCAACCGTTGCCGACTCCCCAGAATGCCTGGTCGCGAAACTCGTGGCGGCCATCATCCCAGATGTGCGATAGCAGCTTGTTCTCCGCGATCCAGAGACGCTTCCGCAGACCCTCGATTTGCCGCATGGCTTCGTCATAGTGAGCAGTCGCCGCCAGGAATGGAGGCGTGGTGTAGAAACTGTCGGACCACATCTCGGGAGAGTTGAAGACGTGGTAGCAGGTTCCATCCGCGGCCCGCGGCGTTCTCTTGAGGACGAACTCGAGCAGGCCGCGCGCGGCCTCCTGCATTTCCGGATCGCCGGTCAACTCCCCTGCGCGCCAATATGCCGTTCCGCCCATGGCCGAGTCGGTCGCCCCACCGCCGATGGCCGCCAGCCGCCCGTCGGCGGCCTTCTCGACAATGGCGCCCTTCGCCATCAGGATGACGCGCTCCCGGTCGCCCATATCCAGGAATGCCTGGGCCAGAATTCCCTGCTCCCAGGAATGGCGCTGCATGGCTAGCGCGGCTTGCGCGACTTTGTCCATGAGCTCGTCTTTGGCCGTGGCGGCCGGGCTCGGCCGGACCGCTGCCAGCGCCGCGTTGCTATATAGAAAACTCCGCCGATTCATCGTGCGATTCCTTCCTCAATGCAAAACCGTGCCGGCGATCGCTTCGCCAGCCACAGAGAACTCAAAAATAGCTTGAATTGTGATGCGATTCTGTCTTCCCTCTTTGTTCGCCTTCTGATATAGTGTGGCCCATGAGCCCAAAACCGCAACACTATGACTTTGCCAACCAATTGCTCGCCAGCAAGGATTTCTTCGACCGCTCAACCCGGGTCCTCGATGAGGCTGACTCGGGGTTCCGTCCAAAAGAGGGCATGATGACCGTCGCGCAGCAGGTGGCCCACGCGGCACAGACTCTCGATTGGTTCATCCAGGGCGCTTCCCGGCCCGAAGGCTTCGACCTCGATTTCGCCAGCCACGCCGCGGCGCTCGAGCGTGTGACTTCGCTCGCCGCCGCCCGCAAGGCGCTCGATACGGCCTACGCCAATGCCATCCAGTTTCTCCGCTCGCGCAGCCCGGAGGATCTGGCGAAACCGCTACCAGCCGGCCCGGTGATGGGCGGCCAACCTATCACCGACATCGTATGGGCGATGGTCGAGCACACCGCGCATCATCGCGGCGCCCTGACCGTCTACTCCCGCGAGTTAGGTAAAGTGCCCGTGATGCCGTACGGCGGGTAAGTCATCACACAGCCCGTCGTGAAATAATCAGTCCAAAACTCCGGCAACGGTCCCTATGGTCGCGGCTCTGAGAGCGCATCGGAGCCGCGACCATAGGGAGTCGCCATGGCCCTGCGGGCCACCCAAAGGGATGAAAGTCTTGTGATGACTTTCGTGTGAGCGGTCAAGTCGAAAGGAGCACCTGCTATTCAACTCACTCGCCGCTGATTCATCTGACTACACTTCGCTGTTGCGGCCGCCGTCCGAGTGCGACGGGGTTCTGCCGATCGAATGGCGGTGTTTGAGGCTTCGATCTGACCGCTCCCTTTGGTCGCGGCTCCGTTCGAGGACCTAGCGTTCGTCCGTCAGCTTGATGCTGATGTTCGATGTGTAGCTCACGGCTTCACAGTCACCGTCTTCCCTTCATAGCTCACTTCCCGGTTCGCCTTCGCGGTTGCCCCGATGCCGGCGCCATGGGACTCGGCTACGAAGACTACTTTGAACTGGCGGCTGGTGGGCATTCCTGGATAAGTGCCATGGCGGGCGCCGATGGTGAGGGTTTGGGCGGCCTCGTTCCATTCGAATTGAATTGTTGCGTAGGCGCCTTTCTCGTAGTTATAAGTGTCGTTCTCGTCTTCGTATAAGGTGAAGCGGGCGTCGGCGCCGCGGTAAATGCGCAACTCGATCGGGTCGGCCGGTTTCTCGGCGGCGTACTCCATGTCGGGGCCCATCGGAATGATGGAACCGGCGCGCACGTAGAGAGGAATGCGGTCGAGCGTCACCGGCGCGTCGACGGTTTTGCCACCCTCCATGAGCTTGCCGGTCCAGAAGTCGTACCACTGCGCCTTCGGCAAATAGAGGTGGCGTGTGGTGGCGGCCGGCTCGGTGACCGGGCTCACCAGGATCGATGGGCCGAACAGGAACTGGTCGCCGATGTTCTCGGCGCGCTGATCGGTGCGGAAATCCATCACCAGCGGCCGCATCGGCGTGTACGCATCGCTGGTGGTCTTCCAAGCCACCGAGTAAATGTACGGCATCAACTCATAGCGTAAAGTGTCGTAGGCGGTGAGAATCTTCTGCGCATCCGGACCGTACGACCACAGCTCGTTCTGATCGTTCGAACGGGTGCCGTGGACGCGGAAGATGGGGCAGAAAGTGCCGAACTGGAACCAGCGGATGAAGAGCTCGCGGTAAGCCGGATCGTTGGGATTTCCGGAAGTGAAGCCGCCAATATCGGTGGTCCAGTAAGGCAGTCCGGAGAGAGAGTAATTCAGGCCGGCGGGGACTTGCCGGCGCAGCGTCTCCCAATCCGAATTGACGTCGCCCGACCAAGCCGTGACCGCATTGCGCTGCGAGCCGGCAAACGCTGAGCGGGAGAGAATGAAAACGCGCTTCTGGTCGGAGGCGGCGCGCTGGCCCTCGTACACAGCCTTGGTGGTGAGCAACGGGAAGACGTTTGCGTAGCGCGCGCCGTTGCCGGCGGCGACGCGATTGGTCACCATCACGCTGTCTTCGCGTGCCTCGGTTTCAGGCTCGGTGGTATCCATCCACCAGGCGTCAGCGCCGATCTTGAAGAGAGAGTTATCGATCAAATTCCAATAGTATTTGCGGGCTTCCGGGTTGGTGGCATCGTAGAGCGCCGTTCCCTGTGGATGAAACGCCTTCACCTTGGTGCGGTCAATGAAGAAGCCTTTGCGGTCCATATCCGTATAAACGTCGGAGCCGGGATAGAAATAAGGCCACACGGAGATCATCAGATGGAAATGAATGTAGTGTAAGTCGTCCATCATTCCCTTCGGGTCGGGGTACTTGTCACTGAACTTGAATGATCCCATGGTGGTCCACCAGAACCAGTCCTGCACGATGTTATCGGCGGGAATGTGCAGGTCGCGGTATTTATGGGCCACACCAAGCAGCTCCTGCTGGGTCTTGTACTTGTTCTTACATTGCCAGAAGCCGTAAGCCCAGCGGCCGAACAGCGGCGCCTGGCCGGTCAGTTCGCGATAACCGGCGACGATCTTATCGAAATCCGGCCCGTAGAAGAAGTAATAGTCGATCGAGTCGGCGACTTCCGATGTAATGTACAACGCGTGTACGAAGCGGTTGTTGAAGCGGCTACGCGAGGAGTTATTCCAGAAAATGCCATAGCCTTTGCTCGAAAGCAGCATGGGGACGGAGATATTGGTGTTGTCCTGTGCGATGTCGACCGATTCGCCGTGATAGTTCCACACGCCGGCCTGGTGCTGTCCGAGGCCATAGAACGCTTCTGTGGATCCCCACAGGCCGATGAACGCTTCCGCGTGATAGGTCTTTTCGCCATTCACGGTCACCGGGGTGAGCGTGTTGGGGCCTTGCTGCACCAGCGGTTGGCCGGAGGCATCGGCGTAAGCCAGCGTGCCGTCGGCGCGGTCCACGGCCACGCGCATGCGAGCGGTTGAAATCAAAACGGCGCGCGGTGTTTCGGTTACGGTGAACGGCACAGCCGGCCAGGAGGTCTTCACAATTACATCGTCGGGGCGGCTCGGGAAAGCGGCGGTGGGCGCATAGGTGATGTGAAAGATAGAGTCGGTCGAGACGGCGACGCGCAGGGCTCCAGTCTGCATCGTGAAGACGACTCCATCGGCCTGTTTCGCAAAACTCGTCACCGGGTTTTGCGGAATCCATTGCGCGCCGGCCGGGCCGGCGAACAGCAAGAGGGCGGTGAGGGTAATGAGCGAACGAGTGGCAAAACGCAGCATGGCGCAGGTCCGATGAGTGGGCATTCCTGGATTATATCGCCCGGCAGTTTCGAACGCGGGTGGGAAGCGAAGGAAGAAGTTGGCAGGCGAAATCCGCATCGGACCCGACAACCGGAGCGCCTGCCCCACTTTGCTGACAGGTTGTTCGCGCGGGGTTACCATCTTGATGAAGGAATCGCGAGGAGCCATCATCATGAAAAACACGATGCGCCTGGTTGCGGGGCTGTGCCTGTTGGCGGCGTGGGGCGGGAGAACCGCGTCCGCGCAGTATCAATATCCATTTCAAAACCCGGATCTGTCGATTGAGCAGCGGGTGCGCAACATCGTCTCGCTGATGACAGTGGACGAAAAGATCTTCTGCCTGGGCACCGATCCCAGTGTGCCGCGCCTCGGCATACACGGCACGCGCCACGTGGAGGGCTTGCACGGCCTGGCGCTGGGCGGACCCGGCGGATGGGGACGGCCGACGCCGATCCCGACCACGCAGTTCGCGCAGGCGATCGGCATGGGCGAGACGTGGGACCCGGAGCTGGTTCGCAAGGCCGGCGGCGTGGAAGGCTACGAGACACGCTACATTTTCCAAAGCGAAAAGACCGGGCACCGCGGCGGGCTGGTGGTGCGCGCGCCGAATGCCGACCTGGGACGAGACCCGCGCTGGGGGCGCACCGAAGAATGTTTCGGCGAGGACGCCTTCTTCAACGGGACCATGGTGGTGGCGATGGTCAAGGGTCTGCAAGGCGATGACCCGAAGTACTGGCTGACGGCGTCGCTGTTGAAGCATTTTCTGGCCAACAGCAACGAGGATGGGCGCGACGGGTCTTCCTCCAATTTCGATGAGCGGCTGCTGCGCGAATATTATTCGGTACCCTTCCGCATGGGCGTGATGGAAGGCGGATCGCGCGCGTACATGGCCGCTTACAACGCCATGAACGGAATCCCGATGACTGCGAATCCCATTCTGAAAGACATCACCGTCAAGGAATGGGGGCAGGATGGCATCATCTGCACAGATGCCGGCTCGCTGGCGAACATGGTCAATCGCCATAAGTATTACGCCGATCTCCCGCACGCCGCGGCGGGCGCCGTCCAGGCGGGCATCAACCAGTTTCTCGACCGCATCTTCGGCAACGCGGTACACGATGCGCTGAAACAGAATCTGCTAAGTGAACGCGATATCGACGCGGTGATTGAGAATGAGTTTCGCGTGATGATCAAGCTCGGGATGCTGGACCCTCCCGAGCGGGTTGCTTACACGAAGATCAAAGGCGATGAGGACGCTTGGAAACTGGGCGATCACAAAGCGGTGGCGAAACAGGTGGCGCTCGAATCGGTGGTTCTGCTCAAGAATGCGGGCGGTTTGCTGCCGCTTGACCGAAACACGGTGAAGTCTGTCGCGGTGATTGGCCCACACGCGGACAGCGTGGCGCTGGATTGGTACAGCGGCACGCCGCCGTACACGATTACGCCGCTCGATGGCATCAAGGCAATAGCTGGCGCAGTGAAGGTGAATTACGCAGCCAACAATGACGACGATGCCGCGGTGAATGCGGCCAAACAATCGGACGTGGCGATTGTGTTCGTCGGCAATCATCCCACCTGCGGCGCGGGGTGGGCCAAATGCCCGACGCCGAGCGATGGCAAGGAAGCCATGGACCGCAAGTGGATCGACCTGGAGCAGGAAGCGCTGGTAAAGCAGGTGTACGCGGCCAATCCCAAAACCGTGGTGGTGCTGGTTTCCAGTTTTCCCATCGCCATCAACTGGACCGAGCAGAACGTGCCCGCCATTCTGCACATCACGCATAATGCGCAGGAGGAGGGCTCCGCCATCGCCGAGGTTCTGTTCGGCGACTACAACCCGGGCGGCCGGCTCGTGCAGACGTTTCCGCGCTCGCTCGATCAGGTTCCTGCCAAGATGGACTATGACATCCGCCACGGCAGAACCTACATGTATTTCCAGGGTAACCCGCTCTATCCTTTCGGCTATGGCTTGAGTTACTCGACGTTTCGGTATTCTAACTTGAAGACCAGCGCCGCGACACTGCGCGCCGGAGGCGAGATTACAGTCAGCGTGGATGTGACTAACACGGGTAAGTGGCAGGGCGATGAAGTGGTGCAACTTTATGTGAAGCACCTCAACTCGAGCGTGGAGCGGCCAATCAAAGAGCTGAAGGGCTTCCGCCGAGTATCGCTGGCGCCGGGCCAAACACGGACGGTCGTGTTGCCGCTGAAAGCGGAGACGCTGGTTTACTGGGACATGGCCAGACAGCGCTGGGACTTGGAAGCCGACCAGGTGAGTCTGATGGTGGGTAGCTCGTCGGCGGACGTGAAGTTAGATAAGACGGTTGCGGTGGTGGGGGAGTAAGAGCCCGGCGGGGCCAAGCGTCGAGAAGAGTCTCGACGCGGCACGCACGAGTGCGTGCGCCACGCAGGGCGCTATGCCAGCAGCAGCTTGGCTAGCAGCGCGGTGCGATCGGCGATCCGGTTGATGAGGATGCTTTCGTGCGCGGCGTGGGCGCCTTCGCCCACCGCACCCAGACCGTCGAGCGTGGGGATGCCCAGGGCCGCGGTGAAGTTGCCGTCCGAGCCGCCGCCGGTCGAGGATTCCTCTAATTCGATTCCCAACTCGAGCGCCAGCTTGCGCGCGTTGTGAAACAGCCGCTGCACGGCGGGGCTACGTTCGAGTGGCGGGCGGTTCAATCCACCGCTGACGGCGATGGTGCAGCGCGGGTCGAACGGCTTCAGCGCGCGGAATTTTCGGTCGAGCGGCGCGGCGTCGCGCAAGCGGGCCACGCGGATATCCACCTCGGCGCGCGCTTCAGCTGCCACCACGTTGGAGCGCGTGCCGCCGGCGATCACGCCCGCGTTCACGGTGATGCCGCGATCGAGCTTGGTGAACCCGGCGATGGTGTTGATCTGCCGCGCCAGCTCCAGCACCGCGCTGGCGCCGGCCTGGAAATCCACGCCCGCGTGTGAGGCCTTGCCGCGGACCGTCACAGTAAAAGCGCCTACCCCTTTGCGCGCGGTTTTGAGCTTGCCCTCCAGACCGGTACCCGGTTCGAGCACCAGCACCGCATGGCTGCGCCGCGCGTTTTCTTCCGTGAGCGCGCGCGAACTTACGCTGCCGACCTCCTCATCGGAATTGAGTTGCAGCAGCACATGCGAGGGCACCGGCAAATCCAGCTCGCGCAGCGCGCGCGCGGCGAAGATGAAGAACGCGATCCCCGCCTTCATATCCAGCACGCCCGGTCCATACACCCGGCCGCGGTGATTGCGGAACGGCATGCCGCGCAGCGTGCCCACCGGCCAGACCGTGTCCGAGTGGCCGAGCGCGAGGATCTGCCCGCTTTTCGCGCGCCCCGGCAGCTTCATTTCGGCGAGCAGGTGACGGCCGAAGCGACCGCCGGAAACGGTCTTCAGGCGCGCAACGGGCGCCAGCGTATCGCAAACCAAATCGACGAACCGGTCCACCGCCGCGCGATCGTCGCTGGGCGATTCGCATTCGACGAAATGCCCGATCAGGTCCAACATTGGCGCCTGATAACTCTTCACTTGCCTGAGAATCGGATCCACGGCTGTTATAATACTCACTCCATGGCCATTTTGAACATCAGTGAAATCCGGGACATTCTCCCGCACCGGTACCCGTTCCTGCTGGTGGACCGCATTATTGAGCTCGAAGCCGAGCGCATAGTGGGCATCAAGAACGTCACCCACAACGAACCGTTTTTCACCGGCCACTTTCCGGACTTCCCCGTCATGCCGGGCGTGCTGATTATCGAGGCCATGGCGCAGACCGCCGGCGTGCTGGTGCTGAAGTCCATCCCCGACCGGCATCGCAAGCTGGTGCTGCTGGTCGCGGTGGAGAACGCGCGCTTCCGCAAGCCGGTGGTGCCGGGCGACGTTCTGCGTATGGAGATGAAGGTGCTGAAGCGCAAGGCCACCGTCGCCAAGATGGCGGGCGTGGCCACGGTGGATGGCGCGGTGGTGGCCGAGGTGGAAGTGATGTGCAAGCTGGCGGACAAGGACGAGAGCGGCCCCGCCCAGGCGTAGCCGATGCCGATTCATCCGACCGCGATCGTCGACGCGCGGGCGCGCGTGGCGGAAAGCGCCGAAATCGGCCCGTACTGCGTGGTCGGGCCGGAAGTGGAAATCGGCGCCCGCACGCGGCTGATGGCCAACCTCTATCTGGAAGGCCCCACCTGGATCGGCGAGGACAACGTCTTTTTTCCTTACAGCACGGTGGGCGTGGCTTCGCAGGATCTGAAGTACAAAGGCGAGCGCGCCGAAACGCGCATCGGCCACCGGAACCGCATACGCGAGTTCGTCACCATCCATCGCGGCACACAGGGCGGCGGCCTCGTCACTTCCATCGGCAGCGATAACCTGATCATGGTGCAGGCGCACGTGGCGCACGACGTACGCATCGGCGATCACGTGATACTCGGCAATAGTGTGGGCGTGGCCGGCCACGTCATCATCGAAGATTGGGTGGACGTGAGCCCGTTCAGCGGCATCCACCAGTTCTGCCGCATCGGCAGGCACGCGTTCATAGGGCCGTACAGCGTAATCAAGCAGGACGTGATGCCATATTCGCTGACCAGCCACAAGCCGGAATCGGCGGTGTTCGGCGCTAACTCGATCGGCCTGGAGCGGCGCGGTTTCGACAAGGCCACGGTCGAGGCCCTGCAAACCGCGTTCCGCCTGCTGACGCGCGCCGGTCTCAATACCTCGCAAGCTATCGACCGCATCCGCGCCGAAGTTCCGGCGTTAAGTGAAATTGAGGAACTGATCGCTTTCATCCGCGCTTCCGAGCGCGGCATCATTAAATAGATGCGATACGGACTAATAGCCGGGAACGGGCGGTTTCCGCTGCTGGCGCTGGAGAGCGCGGCGCGGCTGGGCCTGGATGTCACGGTGATCGCGATTGAAGAGGAGGCATCGCCCGAAGTCGCCAGCATGGCCCCGCGGTGTCACTGGATTTCGCTCGGGCAGTTGAGCAAGCTGATCGAAATTCTCAAAAGCGAAGACATCACGGAAGTGGTGATGTGCGGGCAGGTGAAGCACGCCAAAATCTTTTCGTCGATCGTGCCCGACTGGCGGCTGGTGAAGCTGCTGGCTTCCCTGCCCTCGCGCAATACCGACGGACTGATTGGCGGCGTGGTGAAGGTGCTCGAAGGCGAAGGCATTCACCTGCGCGATTCCACCTGGCTGCTCAAGCCGCTGTTGGCCGGCGCTGGCGTGCTGACGCGGCGCAAACCGAGCAAAGAGGAAATGGCGGACGTGGAATACGGCTGCCGCGTGGCCAACGCGCTGGCGGGTTTCGATGTCGGACAGGCGGTGGCGATTTCCGAGCGCGCCTGCGTGGCTCTCGAAGCCATGGAAGGCACCGATGCCATGCTGCGACGCGCCGCCGGACTGGTCAACGGCCGGCGCCTGGCGCTGGTCAAGGTAGCGCGCCGCCGCGAGCACCTGCTGTTCGACGTGCCGGTGGTGGGGCGCGCGACGATTCCGGTGATGCGGGAATCGGGCGCCACGGTGCTCGCCGTCGAGGCTGGCCGCACTCTGCTGCTCGACCGTGCGGAAATGATCGAAGCCGCCAACGAAGCCGATATCGCCATCGTCGGCATCGAAGCGTGAAGGGAAGCTAGCTCCGGAAAACAACAGGGCAAGCTAAAGCATGCCCTACCAATTGCTATAATCCGGCCTGGGAGCTTGTTGAAATCAGCGAAAACTCGCCCGCAAGCGGGCGTTGGCAGGTTGAAACCTGCGCCACCAAAAACGAGGCACTAATGCGACATATTCCGCGGTTCACGATCATCGCCGCCGCCCTTCTGCTGGGCGGGGCTACCTATTGCCAGACTCTGCCGACGGGCGTCCAGAAAGTCACGTCGGTCGAAGGTATTACCGAGTACGCCTATCCGAACGGCCTGCATGTACTTTTGTTTCCAGACACTTCCAAGCCAAAGGTGACGGTGAACATCACGTACCTGGTGGGCTCGCGGCAGGAGGGTTACGGCGAAACTGGCATGGCGCACCTGCTGGAGCACCTGATGTTCCGCGAAACCAAGACGCGCACCAATATCAAGAAGGAACTGACCGACCACGGCGCGCAGATGAACGGCACGACGGCGTGGGATCGCACCAACTACTTCGAAACGGTGAATGCCACCGATGAGAATCTCCGCTGGGCGCTGGAACTGGAAGCCGACCGCATGGTGAACACGCGCGTCGAAAAGGAGATTCTCGACAAGGAAATGACGGTGGTGCGGAATGAGTTCGAGGCGGGCGAGAACAACCCCGTGAACATGATGTTCCAGCGGCTGCTCGAAACCGCGTACCTGTGGCACGCCTACGGGCACCTTCCCATCGGCAACCGCTCCGACATCGAACACGTGCCGATCGAGCGGCTAGCGGCTTTCTATCACAAATATTACCAGCCGGACGACGCGGTGCTGACCATCGCCGGCAAGTTCGACCAGACCACGATCCTGCAGTGGGTGGCGGACACGGTCGGCCGTAATCCGAAGCCGACGCGCACGCTGGAAGCGACCTACACGGTCGAGCCCACGCAGGATGGCGAGCGTTCCGTGACGTTGCGCCGCGTGGGAAGCCAGCAGGCCGTTGCGGTGATGTATCACGTTCCGGCGGGCAGTCATCCGGATTGGGCGGCGCTGGAAGTGCTCACCGACCTGTTGGGCGACACGCCGTCGGGCCGCCTGTACAAGGCTCTGGTCGATAGCAAGAAGGCCGCCGGCATTGGCGTGGTGCCTCTCGAGCTACACGACCCGGGCATCCTATTGGCGTTCGCCATGTTGCGCCAGGAGCAATCCCTGGACGACGCGCGCGCTATTCTTCTGAAGAACGTCGAGGGCCTGGGCGGCGACGCTCCCACCAAAGAGGAGGTGGAGCGCTCAAAAACGAAGATATTGAAAGAGATCGATCTCGCCATGGCGGACACGCAGCAGATCGCGCTGGCGCTGAGCGAAGTGATTTCGGAAGGCGATTGGCGCCTGCTGTTCCTGGAACGCGACCAAATCAAGAGCGTCACGCCCGAAGACGTGCTGCGCGTGGCCAAGGCATATCTCAAACAATCCAACCGCACGTATGGCGAGTTCATTCCCGACAAGACGCCGGATCGGGCCGAGATCCCCGCGGCGCCCGACCTGGCCGTGGTGTTCAAGGATTATAAGGGGGGCGAACAGATCTCCCAGGGTGAAGTATTCGATCCGGCGCCGGCCAACATTGAGGCCCGGACGAAAAAAATCAAGCTGCCGAACGGAATGACCCTGCTGCTGCTGCCCAAGCAGACCCGCGGCGGAACGGTGCACGTGCAACTGGGCATGCGTTTCGGCGACGAAAAGTCGCTTACGGGCAAGGAAACCGCCGCGGAAATAGCGGGCGGCCTGTTGATGCGCGGCACCAAAACCAAGTCGCGCCAGCAGATCCAGGATGAGATGGACCGCCTGAAGGCGCAACTGAGCGTGGGCGGCGGCGCGACCGGCGCCTACGCCAGTATCGAGACGATAGCGGCCAACCTGCCCGGCGCTTTGCGTCTGGCGGCCGAAGTTCTGCGCGAGCCTTCCTTCCCCGAAAGTGAATTCGAGCCGGCGCGGCAGATCCGGCTGGCCGGCATCGAAGCGGCCAAGACCGAGCCCCAGTCGCTCGGGCCCCTGGAGTTGCAGCGCCATTTGAAGCCCTACCAGCGCGGTGACACGCGTTACGTGAGCAACTTCGACGAGCAGATTGAAGATCTGAAGAAGGTCACGCTGGACGATGCCAAGAAGTTCTACGCGGAATTCTACGGCGGCGGCAACGCCGAACTGGTTATCGTGGGCCAGTTCGACGAGGCGGCTACCAGCAAGCTAGCCAACGAGCTGTTCGGCGATTGGAAGAGTGCCAGCCACTTCGAGCGCGTACCGGAATCCTACAAGAAGGTGGATGCGATCGATCGCAAAATCGAAACGCCCGACAAGGAGAACTCGATGTTCAGCGCCGGCATGAACACGCCGCTGGCCATGGACGATCCCGATTACGCCGCGGTGATGATGGCCAACCGGGTTTTTGGCGGCAGCTTTTCTTCCCGCCTGGTGCGCCGCATTCGCGATGTGGAGGGACTCAGCTATTACATCCATTCCTCGATCGGCGTGACCGGCAAGGACGACGGAGCCACGGTTTCGGTCTCGGCCATTTGCGCTCCCAAGAACGCCCCCAAGGTAGAAGCCGACTTCCGCGAGGAGATGGCCCGCGCGCTGAAGGACGGCTTCACGGAGGCCGAAGTGGCGGCGGAGAAAAAGGCGTGGAAGGATGAGCTGACCCTGCAGCGGTCCGAAGACGGGTCGCTGGCCGGTTTGCTGTTGAATCGCGAGCGCTTCGGCCGCACAATTCAATTCGACGCGGCGCTGGAAGCCAAAATCGACAAGCTCACCGTGGACGAAGTAAACGCGGCGTTCCGTAAACATGTGGTTCCGGCCGCATTCAGCTATGTCAAAGCCGGCGATTTCAAGAAGGTTGGCGTGTTGCAAGCGCCGTAGCAAAAGAATTATGGCCACAGATGAACACGGATCAACACAGATAAGAATAAAGGCAGGTAAGAGTAAAGACAGACAAGAGTTTTGAGTTTTTTCTTTATCTGTGTTTATCTGTGTTCATCTGTGGCTTATGTGTTCATCCGTGGCTTAAAACGAACTTACTATGTCGAAAATCAGGCTGGCTGTAGTGGGAGCGGGGCAATTCGGCCGCAATCATTGCCGCGTAGCGCGGGAAACGGAGCGCGCGGAACTGGCGGCGATCGTCGACATCGATCAGGCGCGCGCCGAAGAAGCTGCCGCGGCGCACGGGGGTGTGGCCCTCACCGATGCACGCGAGCTGGCGGGGCGCGTGGATGCCGCCATCGTCGCCGTGCCGACCAGCGCGCATGAGGCGGTGGCTTGTGCGCTGCTCGAAGCCGGCATCGACGTCCTGGTCGAGAAGCCGATTGCGGTGGACGCCGCCGCCGCCGGCCGCATCATCGATAGCGCCGGCCGCCACGGCCGCGTTCTGCAAGTGGGTCACCTGGAGCGTTTCAATCCGGCGGTGCTGGAACTGGAGCGGCGCGCCACCTTGCCGCTGTTTTTCGAAATCCACCGCTTGAACCTGTTCAGCCCGCGCAGCCTGGACGTGGACGTGGTGCTCGACTTGATGATCCACGACGTGGACATCGTGCTCGCGCTTGCCCAGGCCGAACCGGCGGAAATTCGCGCCGCGGGCATTTGCATTCTCTCGCCCAAAGTGGATATCGCCAACGTGCGGCTGCAATTCCCCAACGGCTGCGTAGCCAATCTGACCGCCAGCCGGGTTTCCACCGAGCGGGTGCGCAAACTGCGCCTGTTCCAGCCGCGGCAGTACTTGTCACTCGATTACGCACGCCAGGATCTAACCATTTTTTCGGTGGATGCAGCGCGGCAGATCGGCTTTCTGCAAGCGCCGGTCGAAAAGAGCGAGCCGCTCAAGCTGCAACTGGAAGCCTTTCTGGACGCGGTGGAAAACCGCACCGCGACGAAATGTTCCGGGGCCGCGGCGCGTCAAACATTGAGTGTGGCGCTGGCGATTCTTGATAAAATCGAGGAGCACTCGCAAGTGGTCTCGCACACCCTGACCGCGGGATGGAAACCGTAGCAAATCAGCCGATTGACGTCGAACTGCACCTGCTGACCGATTGGAGCGATCCAGGCGCGGGCGCGCGGCATCGAAAGGCCGCTATCCTCACTATCGCGATTCACGTGCTGGTGGTGGTGGCGCTTTTCACGCTGCCGGGGTTGGAAGGGCCGCGGCAGGCGATTGAGCGCACCTTCACGCCGCTGATCGAGCCGCCTACCGAGCTCACCCAGAAAGCCCCCAACCGCAGCAAAGTCATGGCGGAATTCGAAGTGCGATCTTCCCCCGAACGGCCGCGGGTGGAAATGCCGCAGGCGCCGCCGGCCGCGCCACACGAGAAGCCCCGCCCGATGGTTATGCCGTCGGCACCTGCCGCCAAAGCCGCCGCTTCGCCGCCGCTGCCGGAAGCTCCCAAAATCGATACCACCAAGGCGCCGCCCAAACTCGAGCTGCCGCAACCCGCCCAGGTGCAACCGCAGATTCAGGTGGCCGAACAGCCCAAGATCGCGCTCGAAAACGTGGCTCCCGCAGCGCCGCCCGGCCAAGTCACGGGACGGGTGCCGATACCGCGCAGTTCGTTGTCGGAAGCGATCCAGGATGTGGCCCGCGGCGGTGGATTCGGCGGCCGGATCGCGGTGGGCGATCCCGGCGCGTCGGACCCGTTCGCCTACGGCGGCATTCGCCAGTCACCCACGCCGGGCGTGCCCCTCGCCAACGTGGAGTTGAAGAGCGATGCCATGGGCGTCGATTTCCGCGCCTACCTGGTGCAGGTGTTGGCCGCCGTGAAGCGCAACTGGACGGCGGTGATGCCGGAAAGCGTCAAGCTCGGTTTGCGCGGCCACGTCTCGATTCAGTTTGCTATCGGGAAGTCCGGTGGCGTGCTCAAGCTGGTGTATGCGGAGCAATCCGGTTCGCGGCCGCTCGATGAAGCCGCCGTGGCCGGCATCAGCGCATCCAACCCGTTTCCGCCGCTGCCGGTGGAATTCAAAGGCGAGCGCATTGTGGTCCAGCTCAACTTCGCGTATAACATGCCGCGCCGATGAAAAACCGTTTCATTGCCGCCATGGGTACTTACGCCGTGCTCGCCATCCTGGCCGGCTTCACGCTCGATGGCGGGCTGCTGCGCAACGCGATTTGGATTCTGATGGCCGGTCTCGCCATCAAGACGTACATCGCCCACCGCGCCGGCTGGTAGGTGACCGGCGCCGTGGCGCATGCACTCATGCGCAAATGCCACTTAGTTTTCGAGGGGGGCTGCAACTCATTGATTCCGCTTGGCCATCTATAGCGACTGGTTAGCCAGCGCGCGGCGCGCCTGTTGCGTCCCGCCTAATTGGCGTAGGGTCTGCAAGCGGCTCGGAATCGACTCGATTTATGCAGCGAAACACAAATGGCTCAAAATGTTCTAGTTAGACGGCGGCTTCGAAAACTAAGTGGCATTGCGCACGAATGCGTGCAGCGTCGAGACTCTTTTGACGGGTCTTCGCCACAGGGCAGCCCTGCGTCGGCACGAGTGCCGACGCGGCACGCACGAGTGCGTGCGCCACCTTTACGGATACGGCGCGATTTGCGGTGGCCTTGCGTCGGGCTCGACCAGCCAGGCGCGCCGGGTGGGGTAATACTCAATCAGCTTTTGATTCTCCTCGTAACCGAGGTCGGCGGCCCAAACTACGTCCGCCCCGTCGATATCGGCGGCGTTGTGGATCCACTCGTGGAACATGTGCTGCGGGCCGTAGCGCACGAATACCAGGTGCTGGCCGGCCAGCGACGCCAGTTGGTCATTGATGCGGATGCGGCCCTCGGCGTCGCCGTAATTGATGAAGTCGGCGGTGTCGAAACGGCCGGCGGCGAGCAGCATGGTCTGATTCCCGCACAACATGCCGCACCAGAACAGGAAATGGGCCAGCGCGAGCGAGACGACGAGCCGCGCCGCCGCGCGCCCGGCCGGCCAGCGGCTTAGAAATTCTAGCGCGGCCATGCTCACCAGCACAAACAGACACGTCAGCGCGGCGATGTAGTGCGGATAAAAGTACGGATAGAAGTTGTCCGCGAGCGCGAACAGCAGGATGGCCCCGGCAGCCCACAACAGCTTCCGGCGGCGCGCCATCGCCGCCAGAAAGGCCGGCAGCGCCAACATCAGCGGTGGGAAAAAAAAGAAGCGGTAAAAGTGCAGCCGCTCTCCCAGCCGCGCGACGTAGTTCGCCGGCGTATCGGGACCCTCGCCGTGAACGATCGACTGGGCGCGGTAATCCAGATCCTGTTCCGGCGTCAGCGCGACATGCGGCACCGGGTTGGGCTGGAAAGTGAAGGCGGCCGGCACGCCATACTGGTAGCGGCTGAGCATATAAGGCAGCGTAGTCCAGCTTCCAGTGACAACCTTGTTCTGCGCCAGGGTGAGCGAAACCGCGGGCAGCAGCGTGACGCCGACAATCGGCAGCGCTTGCAGAAAGCGGCGCCAGCCGGGAAGCAGAAACGCGGCGGCCACGATCGCGAGCAGCACGAATTCGAACGGTCGTGTGAGCAGTTGAATCCCGAGGCCCGCGCCGAGCAACGCGGCATTGCGCGTGGTGGGCGCGCGGCGCAGGCGGGGCAGCGCGCCGCATACCAGGCACCCGGCGACGCCCGAGACCGCGCCGCCCCAATAGAGGTTCATCCATTGGTTGAGCGGACCGAACTCGAGCGCGGCAAGCACGCCGCCCACCAGCGCCCAGCCGGCGGTCGTCCAACCGCGCAGCATCCAATAACAGGCCGCGCACAACGCCCCCACCGAAAGCGCCACCCCTACCCAGGGATGACCGAAGAGCTGGCCGAGCGCCAGCACCAGGCCTTGCCCCAGCGGGAAGATCGAGCTGTAGGATGGCTGCTGCAGGATGAACACGGCTTCGAAGAACTGGCGGAGAGGATGCACCGCATTCGCCAGACGCAGGTGGGCCAGCGTGTCACCCAGCAGCAGGTAGCTGAAATCGTCGGCCCCGCTCGGCGTTGGCACAGGGAAACGCGGCAACAACGCCAGCCGCAAGACGATCGGCAGCAGCGCCAGAAACACCATCGACCACGCACGGCTCTCCGCGAGGCGGCGCGCGGCGGGCTCCACGCGCCCGTGTAGCGCGACCATCAGCACCAGCATCGCCGCCAGCGCGAATTCGATGAAGTCCGCGGATCCAAAACCGATCGGGTTGTGCAACGGCAGAAACGAGCGGAAGAGATCGAAAAGGAACATAGGTCAGCGCCTCATCCCACCGTGCGACATGCCACGGTTATAGCACGGGAACGCGGCCTGGCGCGCATGGGAAGCCGGGCGTCGGNNCACGAGTGCCGACGCGGCACGCACGAATGCGTGCGCCACGTCAGAATGTCAATGGAGGAGCACGGTGGTATAGATGGCGATCAGGTTCCACACCACCACCAGCGCCACCCAGTAGTTCACCAGCACCACGACGCGCGGCCGGTGCCAGCGCAGCGCGGCCAAAACCAGAACCACCGCGAACAGCTTGGAGATCAGCAGCGCCGCCATCGGATCCATCTTCATCAGGCGTCCGATGAATAAACTGCCCTCGCGCGCTCCCACCCGCAGGCCGAGCAGTGTAGTCAGAATGTCCAACAGTTGCAGAAACACAAAAACGGCCAGGGAAGGTGTGGGGAACTCTTTGCGCAGACGGAAGATCATGGCGAGTCCGGCGAAGGCGTATGCTCCGGGTCTGTCATGCGGCTGTTCGCCCTCACCATGTTCGCTCTGGATAGTGCCAAGCACTACTGATAGCATGAGAGCATGTTGCAGTCAATTTGCTGTGCCGCTCTAGTGGCCGGGTTGCCGCTGGCTGGTTTGTGGGCCGCCGACAATCAGTTGACGCCAGAGGAAACCAAGGCCGGGTGGACGCTGCTGTTCAACGGCCGCGATTTCAGCCATTGGGAAGACCCGGCTCGGAAGTCGCCCGCGGGCGATTCCTTCGTGATTGAAGATGCCTGTTTGAAAGCGGTGGCGCACGCGCGGATCGTGGAAGACCTTTTCAGCGAGGAGAATTACGGCGACTTCGAGCTGGAGTGGGACTGGAAGATCTCGCCCGACGGCAACAGCGGGCTCAAGTATCGCATTCAGGATCGTGTGTTCCTGAATGGGCAACACGCCCCGCGATTCGAGGACATGGTCAACCAGGCAGTAGCCAACCGGCCCGCCAGCCGCCCCAGCCGCGGCCAGGAGTACGTGGTCGGCTTCGAATACCAAATCACCGACGACATCCGCAACTCCGACGCGGTGCGTGGTGGTCCCCGTCACCAGACGGCGGCGCTATACGACATTTTTCCTCCGCTCGCCGACCGCACGCGGCCGGTGGGCGAGTTCAACCACTCGCGCCTGGTCGTACGGGGGAAGCACATCGAGCACTGGCTCAATGGCGAAAAGGTGGTGGATGGGGACCTGGACGCGCCGGAGGTCGCTCGGAGCATGACGAAACGCTGGGGCGAAGGCTCGCGAGTTTGGGAACTGCTGGTGAAGCAGCCGCGCGCGCGCTGCCCCATCTCGCTCCAGAATCATGGCGATGAAGCCTGGTTCAAAAACATCAAGATCCGCCCGCTCAATTAGCTAAAAGCGCGCTGTCCGCTACTGCCAGCCGCCGCCCAGCGCCCGGTACAATTGCACGAACGATTGCATCTCCGCCAGCCGGAGTTGGGCGAGCGCGAGCTGGCCCTGGAACAGATTGCGCTCCGAATCGAGCACTTGCAGATAGCTGTCGAGTCCTCCCTTGTAGCGCAGGTTCGACAGGCGCGTGCTCTCCGTGAGTGCCTTGACCAACAACTCTTCCTGGGTGCGCTGCTCGCGCGTTCGGGAGTAACCCACCAGAGCGTCGGAGACCTCGCGCAGGCCGGTGTAAATGGTTTTTTGATACGCGATCGCCATCTCGCGCTTCTGCGCTTCCGAAAAGCGCACACCGGCGCGAATCTGGCCCGCGTTGAAAAGCGGCAAAACGGCGGCGGGCGCAATCACCTGTTGCCGTTCCGGTGTGTCGAACAACCTCGCCAGTGCAATGCTCTGGCCACCGAGAAAGCCAGTCAGCGTGATCTGCGGGAAGTAGAGTGCCTTGGCCGCGCCGATGCGAGCGTTGGCGGAAATCAGGGTCTGCTCGGCCTGGCGAATGTCCGGCCGCCGTTCCAACAGCGACGACGGAAGCCCCGGCGGAACCTGAGCCGGCGTTTCCAGATCTGTGAGCGCTTTCCCGCGCGCGATCTCGCCGGGAGCCTTGCCTGCCAGCAGGCTGAGCGCGTTCTCGGTCTGCTCGATGTCGCGCCGCGCGCTGGCCATCTGCGCGGTCGCGGTATAGAGGAACTGCTCCGCCTGATGCACGTCGAGGCCGGTGACAGCGCCGCGCGTATGGCGCAATTCCACCAGCCTGAGGTTGTCCTGCGCAATGTCGCGCGTCTGCTGCGCGATCTCGAGTTCCAAATCGCGCTCACGCAACAAGAAGTAATCGGTCATCACGTCGCCGATCAGCGACACCACCACGCCGCGGCGGCCTTCTTCGGTGGCCAGATACAGCGCGCGCTCCGATTCGGAAAGCCGCCGCAGGCGGCCCCACAAGTCCAATTCCCAGTTGAGCGCCAGGCCCACCTGCCAGTAACTTCCTTGAAAAGTGGTGCCCGGCGCCAGCGGGAAGAGCGAACTGGCTCCCGGCGTGCGCTCCGCCGTGAAGCCGGCCTGGCCGCTCACGTTGGGGAACTGGTTCGCACGCTGAATATGGTATTGGGCGCGGGCCTCCAGCACGCGCTCCGAGGCGATCCCCAAATCGAAGTTGTGCTGGAGCGAAGTCTCGACAAGCTGCCGGAGCGCGGCATCGTCAAACAGATCGGACCACTTCTTGTCGGCCAGCGAGGCAGCATCCGCGGCGGCGCCCCGGTACTGATCCGGCACGGCCACAGACGGCCGCTTGTAATTGGGCCCAACGGCACACGCTGTCAGTAGCAGCGCAGGCAGCAGGGTCAGGGCCAGGCGAGGTCGAGGGGCTGACAAGCGAAAACGCCTGTCGCACATATCATTCCTGGCACCTGCAGGCACGTGAGACACGGGCTTCTGCCCAATGTCGCTGAGCCACAATCCGACGCTTTGTATCAGGGCACGGCTTTGAGCCGTGCCGTAAGCGGCGCGCATCCCCTGGGCTTTAGCCCCTGTATTCTCGGCGCTATGCCTGTAACGAGCCTGCCCGACCCGGCTGTCACAGCGGCTAAAGCCCAAGACACGACTCGGTTCGGCACGGCTGAAGCCGTGCCCTGATACAGCACCGGCCGTCTCAGGAAGCTCATGGCGGAAGCTCGACCTTTGCGAAACTGATTTCGGAATCCAGTCTAGTGACTTTGCCCGCTTTCGCTTGTCAACGCCGGAGACGGTGGCTACTGCGTCTTTCATGACTTCCCCCGTTCCCCGGCTCGCTGGATCACCACGTACAGCACGGGCACGATGAACACCGCCAGCAGAGTGGCCGCGTTCATGCCGCCGAATACCGCCGTGCCCAGCGAGCGCCGTGAAGCGGCTCCCGCGCCGACGGCCAGCGCCAGCGGCACCACGCCCAGAATGAACGCGAAGGAGGTCATCAGAATAGGCCGCAACCGCAGCCGCGCCGCTTCCAGAGCCGCGTCGACGATGGACATTCCCTCCTCGTGGCTCATGCGCGCGTACTCCACGATCAGAATGGCGTTCTTGGCGGCGAGGCCAATCAGCGTCACGATTCCGATTTGCGTGTACATGTCGTACGGATAGTCGCGCATCCAAACGGCCAGCACGGCTCCGAAAAGGCCCAGCGGAACCGCCAGCAACACCGCCAGCGGGATAGTCCAGCTCTCGTACAGGGCTGCCAGACAGAGAAACACCAGCACCGCCGCGAAGCCGAAAATCATGCCCTCGTGGCCCTGCGCTTCCTTTTCCTGATAGGTGGTCCCGGTCCACTCATAGCCGTATCCGGCGGGCAGCACGCTGGCGGACAACTGCTCCATGGCATTCGATGCCTGGCCGCTGCTCGATCCTGGAGCCGGCCCGCCCAGCAACTGCACGCTGCGAAACCGGTTGTAACGGTAGATCACGTCCGGTCCGGTAGTGGGCAACACGGTGGCCAGAGTGCCCAGCGGAACCATGTCGCCACCGCTGCTGCGCACATAGAAGCGGTTGACGTCGGAGGGTCCGGTGCGGAACTCGGGCTCGGCCTGCACCAGCACCTGCCAGGTGTGCCCGAACGAATTGAAGTCGTTCACATAGAGGCCGCCGAGAAACGTCTGTAGCGCGTTATAGGCGTCGCCGACGGGAACGCCGAGCGTCTGCACCTTGGCCAGATCCACGTCCACCTTGTATTGCGGAACGTCGGGGCGGAAGGTGCTCAGGACGGTTCCCAGTTCGGGGCGTTGGCGGGCCGCCTGCACCACCAGGTCGGCGGTCTGCGCGAGCGCGTGCACGTCGCCGCCCAGACGGTCCTCCAGCATGTACTGGAAGCCGCCGGTGGCGCTGAGGCCGAGGATCGGCGGCAGACCGAAGGCAAAGGTGAAGGCCTCCGGCACCTTGGCGAACTCTTTCTGCATATTGGCCAGAATCGATTGCAATTGGAGTTTCTTCTCCTTCCGCTCATCCCAAGGGGTCAGACGCGCGATGATGGTGGCGACATTCGAGTTGTTGGTGCGCGTGGCGATGTCGAGGCCGCCGAGGGTCAGCGTGCCGGCCACGCCGGGAATCCGGCTGACGATGTTTTCGATTTTGCGCGTGGCCGCGTCGGCACGCTGCACCGAAGCGCTATCCGGAAGGCGGATGGAGATGAAGACAGCGCCCTGATCCTCGTCTGGTAGGAAGCCGTTCGGCATCCGGTGGAAGATCGCGCCGGCCGCCAGCCAGAAACAGAAGAGCCCGATCAGCGCCAGCGCGGACCTGCGGATCAGCGTGCTTACACCGGCCAGATAGCGGCCCGTGACCCAGCCAAAGCCGCGGTTGAACGCGCCGAAGAAGGCGGCCAGCGGTCCGCGCGACTGACGTTTTGGCCGCAGGATCATGGCGCTCAGCGCCGGGCTCAGCGAGAGTGCGTTGAATGCCGAGAGCAGCACCGAAGCCGCGATGGTGAGCGCGAACTGCCGGTAGATCTGCCCGCTGATGCCGCCCAGAAACGCCACCGGGATGAATACGGCGGCGAGGATGAAGGCGATGGCCGTCACCGGCGCCTGCACTTCCTTCATCGCCTGGATGGTGGCGTCGCGCGGCGCCATGCCTTCGTCGATGTGGCGCTGCACCGCTTCCACCACCACGATCGCGTCGTCGACCACGATACCGATCGAAAGAACCAGGCCGAACATGCTGGTGATATTGATCGAGAAGCCCAGCAGCGGGAACAGCGCCAAGGTGCCCACCACGGCCACCGGAACCGTGAGCAGCGGAATCATCGTGGCACGCCAGCTTTGCAGGAAGATAAACACCACCAGAATCACCAGCCCGATGGCCTCGAGCAGCGTGATCATCACGTCCTTGATGGCCGCGTTCACGAACATGGTGGAGTCGTAAGAGATGATGTAGTCCATGCCGGCGGGGAAACCCGCCTTGATCTGGTTCAGGTAGCGACGCACGCGGGCCCCTGTCTGCACGGCATTCGCTCCCGGCGAGAGGTACACGATCACGTTGCCCGCGGCGCGGCCGTCCACGCGGTTAAAGCCGGTGTAGGTCTGCGCGCCGAGCTGCACGTGGCCGATGTCGCCCAGGCGGAGCAGTCCGGCGTCGGGCTGCGCGCGCAGCACGATATCCTCGAACTGCTTGGGGTCCACCAGGCGGCCGGGCGCGTTCACCGAATACTGGAAATCGGTCCCTGGCGAAGCCGGCGGTTGTCCGAAGGCGCCTGCGGGATTCTGCCGGTTCTGCGCCTGGATGGCCGTGCTGACGTCGGTCGCCGTGATGCCGAGCTTGGCCATTCTATCCGGGTTCACCCAGACGCGCATCGAGTAAACCTGGTTCGTGCCGAGGCGCGATTCGCCCACGCCCTCGAGATTGCCGATCTGGTTCACCAGGTTGATTTGCGCGTAGTTGGTGAGGAACAGCGAATCGTAGTTGTTGCCCGTGGAAACCAGGCTGATGGCCAGCAGGAAGGCGCTCGACACTTTCTTCACGGTCACGCCCTGCTGTTGTACTTCCGGAGGCAGCCGCGGCATGGCGATGCTGACGCGGTTCTGCGTCTGCACGGTGGCGATGTCGGGGTTGGTGCCCAGCTTGAACGTCACCTGAATGTTCAGCGTGCCGTCGTTGGCGCTGGTGGAAAGGTAGTAGAGCATGCCGTCGAGGCCGACAAGCTGCTCTTCGATGGGCTGCGCCACCGTTTTCTCGAGGTCCTGCGCGTTGCCGCCGAGAAAGTTCGTGGTGATCTGCACCACCGGCGGCACCACTTCCGGATACGCCGCCACCGGAAGACTGGGAATCGCCACCGCGCCCAGGATCACCATCACGATGGCAATCACCATCGCGAAGACGGGATGATTGATAAAGAATCGCGCCATCGGTCAGTTCCCCGGCTTCCGATCGTCGTACGGCTGCGGCTCGACGGCTGCGCCGGGCCGCACCTTCAACAGTCCTTCCACGACGATGCGTTCGCCGGGCTTGAGGCCCTGCTCGACGATCCAGAGCTCGCCGGTGCGATTGCCCGTGACAATCGGGCGCATGAGCGCCTTGTTGTCCGCGCCCACCGTGTACACGGTCTGCATACTTTGGATCTGTTGGACGGCCTTCTGCGGGATCACGATGACGTCTTTGCGTTCGTCCACCTGCACGCGTATGCGGCCGAACTGGCCCGGCAGCAGGGTGTGCCGGGGATTGGGGAAGCTGGCTTGCAACTCCAGCGTTCCGGTCTTCGGGTCCACCTGGTTGAGCGTGTCGGTGACGCGCCCCTTCGAGGGAAACTCGGAGCCGTCGGCGAGAATCAGCGTCAGTTCCCCGGCCGGCGATCTCTGCCCGCGTTTGGCCCAGCCGAGGTATTCCGATTCGGTCACCTGGAAGCGGACCCAGATGGGATCGAGGGGAACGATGGTCGAGAGCGGTTGCGCCGCCGTGGGCGTCACGAGGCCGCCCACCGGAACCAGCGTATCGCCGATGCGGCCGCCGATGGGCGCGCGAATCGTGCCGTACTCGAGATTCAACTCGGCGGTCTTCAACGCGCCTTTGTTCGATTCGACGCGGCCCCCGGTGGAGGCGATCTGAGTTCGGGTGGAGAGCGCGGTCTGTTCGACGTTGGCCTTGTTCGCCTTCACGGTCTCTTCGGCGGCGCGCAACGCGGCCACCGCGGCGTCGAGATCCTGTTGCGAGGCGGCGTCGGCCGCGACCAACGGCTTCAGACGTTCGTCGTCCTGCTGGGCCTTCACCAGGTTTGCCTCCGCCGAGGCCAGGCTCGCCTGCGCCTGCAACAGCGAGACTTGCTTGCGCGCGAAATCGAGGTCGGCCTCGCTCTGTTGCAGGTTGCCGCGCGCCTGCTCCACGGCGGCTTCGAACGGCCGCAGATCAAGCACGTACAGAACCTCACCGACCGCGACTTCCGCACCCGGCTGGAAGAGCCAGCGGTCGACATAGCCCGTCACGCGGCTGCGCACGTCCACCATGTTGCGCGCGTAGGTTTGCGCGGCGAAATCGGAAAAGATGGCCACCGAGCGTGGCTGGACTACCATCACGGTGACCAGCGGCGGCGGCGCCCCGGCCGGTCCGCTTCTCTCGCCGTTGGCCCTGCAGCCTTGGAAGAGAACAGCTACGAGAACGAGGGCAACGGCAGTGTAGGGCAGACCAAGGGCCGGCCGCGTCTTTCTTGGCATAAACTTCTATGTTCGCCTATTTTGCGGCGCGAAAAGTTAACCGCCCTCGTTTGCCAATCGTGGCGCGGGCCGTCAGGCCTGCTGAGTTGAGAGTCATCTCGAGTTTTCTTCTCCTGGGACACGTCCCAGAACGAGTTGCGAACTTGTCATGGAAATCCATCGTGGCATGAGAAGCGAATCGCCGAAGTCAATCCCCAGCCAAGCGCGGTAAGAAAAGCCGAGATGACTCTCGGCTCAGCAGCCTTGACAGCCTACGCCACGACTACCGTGCGCAGCAGATTTGGCTCGCCACCAAATTCGCCGGAGTGATGGGAATCCCGGTGGCGAAGTAGTTGGCCTCTCCCAGGAGCTTATAGACATCGCCGGCGATGCCGGCCGCGAGCGGGCCTATCGCGGGGCGGCCGCCGGTGAGTAGCACCACCACCACCAGCTTTTTCCCGCCAATCTCATTGAACGAGCCGAACCAGCCCAGGTGGGTGTGGGTTTCGGTGCAGGTGCCAGTCTTGCCGGCGATGGGGCCGTCTTCTCTGGCCCGGTGCGCGGTGCCGAACTCCACCGCCCCACGCATCCCCGGTTCCACCATGGGAATCAGAGAGCCGATGTCCAGTTGCCGTTTCACTCTCGGCACGAAGCTGCGCACGTCGGCCTGCGTCTGTGGATACTGCAAATAGAAAAGGGTGCCCCCATTGGAGACCGCCGCCATCAGAGCGGCCAGTTGCAGTGGCGTCTGCCGAATTTCCTCGCCGAAGCTGGTCAGCATTCCCACCCCCCCGTTCTTGGGAGGCGCGGCCGGAAAGTAGCCAGGCTGTTCGCCCGGGATGTTCAGGCCGGCTTTTTCGCCGTAGCCGAACAGGTGGGCGTAGTAGGTCACCTTCTCAAAACCCAGCTTCTGGCCGAGGGTGGCGAAATAGTAGTTGTACGAATGGGCCAGCGAGTAGGTCAGGTCCACCCTCATCCCGCCCAGCCGGTACCGGGCGTTGGGCTGTATGATCTTCTCGCTCAAACCCGCCAGCGCCACAGCGACCTTGATGGTGGAGCACGGCTGGAAGCCCTCGCCCAGCGCGATTCTCTGGTTCACCATGGTGAGAATCCGGCCAGTAGTCGGATCCAGGGCCACCACCGAGCCGTTGTACGAACCCAGCGCCTCCACCGCCGCGCGGCGGACCGTCATGTCTTCCCCATCCACCCGGTCGCCTTCGGTTGAATCCGCGAAGGTCGGCCTATCCCAAGGGCCGCCGGCGATTACAGGCCCGCCCGGGCTTGCGGCTCGACGCGGCATCGCGCGCCGCACCACGGCCGCGTGGTAGGTTGCTGCAACATGATGCGCCGGCGCCCGGCGCTTGGGCGGAGTCGTCGTGCTGGTGCTGGTGGTGGCGAAACTCAGGCTGGAAATGACGCACAATAGAAATGCGGCTTCCGTCACCCGGCGGTACAAACATGAGTACGGCTGTTTCATTAGCGGACCGCGCGCGAAAGGACGTACAGTGAGTGCGCCAGAGCAGCGCAACGAGTGATCCGGACGGAGCAGCCGGACTCCTCGATTGTCCGCTGTTAGCAGGGGGTTCGTCAAGCTTTTTTGCCCGCTTGTAACATCTAAGTCAAGAGACTGTTACCTAATTCTCGACGCAAAGGCCTCTTTTCTTTAGACGCCGCCCGAAGCCATCGCGTTATGCTCGACATCTTGCAGGATGAAATCGTGCGTTGCCGGCGCTGCCCGCGCCTGCTCGCGCACTGCGCCCACATCGCGGAGATCAAACGGCGCGCCTATCGCGATCAGGAGTACTGGGGTAAACCGGTGCCCGCATTCGGCGACCCGGCAGCCCGCATTCTCATCCTGGGATTGGCCCCCGCCGCTCACGGCGCCAATCGCACGGGCCGAATGTTCACCGGCGACCGTTCCGGAGACTGGCTCTACCGCGCCCTGTACCAGACCGGCCTGGCCTCCCAGCCCGCCAGCGTCTCCCGCGACGATGGCCAGCAACTGCGCGGCGTTTACATCACTGCCTCGGCGCGGTGCGCCCCACCTGACAACAAACCCACGCCACAGGAGATTCGCAATTGCCGGCCGTATCTGGAACGCGAGTTGGAGTTACTCGGGCGCTTGCGGGTGGTCGTGGCGCTGGGCAGGATCGCTTTCGACAACTACCTGGACCTGCTCAAAACGCGCGGCCGAATTTCCAGCCGCTCCGCTTTCGTGTTCGGCCATAACCGCCAATTCCGCACCGCCGCGGGGCTGCCGATCCTGTTGAGCTCCTATCACCCGAGCCAGCAAAACACCTCCACCGGCAAGCTGACGGAAAAGATGTTGCTGGACGTCTTCCGGGCGGCCAAGGAGTTGGCGGGGCTCTGAGAGCGGCGCGGGTACGAAGCCGACCGCATGGTCTCCTCAACGGCGCGTGATCGAGAGGTGGATGCAGCCACCGCGGCCGATTGGCAGGCGGAAGCGCCTGCTCCACTCGCCCGCAACTCTTTCGACACCAAAGTGGGACAGGCGCTTTCGCCGGTCAACCCGCCGGGCCGCCCGAATTCTCATGTCGCATTAGTCTCCCCTGTCGTTAACAAGTCAA